>JAISPX010000174.1 GCA_031274595.1 Prevotellaceae bacterium
ATGATTGAAACAGAACCACAATAAAAGCATTTTTTTTGCCATTTCTGATTTTTGTCGCAAAGTTACTATTTTATAATCACTTACAACGATTTTACCATTCCTTTTGTCTATTAAGCCTTAAATAATTATTCATGATTTTCATAAATAAAAAAGGAGCAATCCGATTGAATTACTCCTCGCAAAAATATTATTGAAAAACACTTTTATCGTTTGTTGTTACGACGATTGTTATTGTTCCGATTATTATTACCTCTGTTATTGTTACTTCGATTATTATTATTTCGCGGACGTTCCTGTCGTTCGGGTTCGCTCCATTCTTCGGGTTTTTCGAGCAATGCACGTCTCGAAAGCCGCATTTTTCCTGTTTTTTCATCAATTTCCAGAAGTTTTACATCTATCGTGTCGCCTTCTTTTATTCCTGTTTGTTCCATATTGTCAAATCGTTTATAGTCGATTTCTGATATATGTAAAAGTCCGTCTTTGTTAGGAAGAATCTCGATAAATGCGCCGAATTCCAAAATACTTTTTACCGTTCCTGTATAAACCGCACCTACTTCGGGAACAGTAACAATTGCTTTTATTTTATTGATTGCTAATGTCATTCCCTCTTTATTATTACAAAAAATATCAACCAATCCTTTATCTCCATCTTCGGTAATAGTGATTATTGAACCTGTAAGTTTCTGAATTTCCTGAATAATTTTTCCTCCCGGTCCAATAACTGCACCGATAAAATCTTTGTCAATAACAAGTTGTTCGATACGCGGAACATGAGGTTTATAGTCATCTCGCGGCTCGCTAATGGTTTCCAGTATTTTTTCTAAAATGTGCAACCGTCCTTGCCGTGCCTGTTCAAGAGCCTGTTCAAGAACTTCGTAAGGAAGTCCATCAACTTTTATATCCATTTGCGTTGCTGTTATTCCGTCTTTTGTTCCTGTAACCTTAAAATCCATATCGCCGAGATGGTCTTCGTCGCCGAGAATATCGGAAAGAACTGCAAATTTGTTATTTTTCGTATCTGTAATTAATCCCATCGCTATGCCTGAAACAGGTTTTGCTATTTTAACTCCTGCATCCATTAATGCAAGCGTGCCTGCACAAACTGTTGCCATCGATGATGAACCATTGGATTCTAAAATATCCGAAACAACGCGAATGGCATAAGGATTATTTTGTCCTGTAGGGACTACCGTTTTAAGCGCACGAAGCGCAAGGTTTCCGTGTCCGACTTCACGGCGTGAAGTTCCGCGCGAGGCTTTTGCTTCGCCTGTCGAAAACGGCGGAAAGTTATAATGCAGTACAAATTGTTGAGTTCCTTGTATTAACACTTCATCAAGCGCTTTTTCGTCTAATTTTGTGCCAAGCGTAACGGTTGTAAGCGATTGTGTTTCGCCACGTGTGAAAATTGACGAGCCGTGCGCTGACGGAAGACAATCAATTTCACACCATATCGGACGAATTTCTGTTGTTTTACGCCCGTCGAGACGAATACCTTCGTCAAGAATCATATTGCGCATTGCTTCTTTTTCAACATCGTGATAATAGCGTTCTATCATCGACTTTTTTTCGTCGATTTCTTCTTCGGGAATTGTTGCTATAAATTCTTCTTTCAAAACTTCAAAAGCTTCGGTACGTTCGTGTTTGCCTGTTCCGCTTTTTGCAATTTCATAGCATTTGTCGTAGCAGAATGTGCGAACGGCGGCTCGCAGTTCTTCATCGTTTGTTTCATGGCAATATTCACGTTTAACTGTTTTGCCAACTTCTTCGGTAAGTTCCATTTGAACTTTACAGTGTTTTTTAATTTCTTGATGAGCGATTTTTATGGCTTCAAGCATTTCGGCTTCCGACACTTCTTTCATTTCGCCTTCAACCATCAATATATTATCGAAAGTTGCTGCAACCATAATGTCTATATCGGAATTTTCGTTTTGTTCAAAAGTTGGATTAATAATCCAGTTTCCATCTACCCGTGCAATACGAACTTCCGAAATAGGTCCGCCAAACGGAATATCCGAAACCGACAAAGCAGCCGAAGCTGCAAGACCTGCAAGCGCATCGGGCATATCTGTTCCATCTGCAGAAATGAGATTTATTGTTACATAAACTTCGGCATGGAAATTATCAGGAAACAGCGGACGCAATGCTCTGTCGACCAAGCGCGAAACAAGAATTTCGTAATCGGAAGCGCGTCCTTCGCGTTTCAAAAATCCGCCGGGAAAGCGTCCTGCCGAAGCAAATTTTTCTTTGTATTCAACCTGTAGCGGCATAAAATCCACATCTTCTTTTGCTTCTTTGGCGCATGTAACTGCTGCTAAAAGCATGGTTTTACCTATTTTTACAACCACAGAACCGTCAGCTTGTTTGGCTAATTTTCCTGTTTCTATTTCGATTACGCGATTATCATCAAGCGTAATAGTTTTTTTTAAAATATTCATTCGATTTTTATTTTACAGCTTACCCACAACGGGATTTATTATTTTATATTAATTTGATTGTAAATATTAATTATATTTTTTTATAAGCAAATTTTAATTTTGGTAATTGTAATTAAAGAGAGGCAACTATTGCCTCTCTTTGTGTTACTTTCTAAGGTTAAGAGCCTTAATAACATTTCTATATCTTGTAATATCAACCGACTTCAGATAATTTAACATCTTACGTCTTTTACCAACCAAGCGAAGAAGCGAACGTTCCGTGTTGTGGTCTTTTTTGTTCTGCTTCAAATGCTCGGTCAAGTGGTTGATACGGTAAGAAAATAGGGCGACTTGGCTCTCTGCCGAACCTGTGTCCATATTAGACTGTCCGTACTTTTCGAAAATTTCTTTCTTTTGTTCTGCGTTTAGATAATTCATAAAACGATTTTGTTAATAAATAATTCATTATTCTTAAAATGAGCGGCAAAAGTAATAAAAAAAATCAACATAAAATATTTTTAAAATGAAAATTATTTGATATAAATTTTGATATTTGCATAATATATAATTAATCAAATGTTTACATATTGCCATTTTGCCATTTATATTCATTTTATTATTTACGATTTACTATTAACCATATTTATCATTAACCATTGGATTACTTTATGAACTTTATAACTAAATAAATATCGTAAATAATAAAATAGTATTACTACTCAAAAAAACATTATGCATACTTTGATGGCTATTAATATCAGGAATGAAACAATTAAATCAATAACGCTTAAAATATTTTCCCTGATACGTGGCTAATTCCTCTAATCGCTTTTCAAATTTTACAATAAGTTGGTCGTTACGCAAAAGACTCCATGCGCTTTGTGATAAAAATCGCGGCGGCACTTCGCCTACAAATCTCTCAATAACAATTTTCGGATTCAGGCGTTCTGCAAACTGTACAAAAAAATCAATATATTCATCTACCTCAAATACATGAAAATCCTGCGGGTTGCCAATAAATTCGCTCTCCATTACTGTATCTTTTATTATTTGCAGTTGATGAAACTTAACCGTATTGAGCGGAAGTTGCGACAATATTTCCGCTTCGTTCATCATCATTTGAACAGTTTCGCAGGGTAGTCCGAAAATTATATGCGCTCCGCATTTTATTCCACGCTGTGCGGTTGCATGAATTGCGTTAACTGATTTTTCAAAGTCATGTCCTCTGTTTATTCGCTGCAATGTAGCATTGTAACATGATTCTATTCCGTATTCTACGATAAGATATTTTGTTTTTGATATTTCGGCTAAATAATCAAGAATTTCATTGTCAATACAATCGGGACGAGTGCCAATCACAAGCCCTATAATTTTTGGATGCGCAAGGGCTTCGCCGTATCGCTGTTTTAGAATTTCCACAGGCGCATAAGTGTTGCTGAATGTCTGAAAATATGCCAGAAACAACTCTGCACGCCGATACCTGTTGGCATGAAATTCAATGCCTTCATTTATCTGCTGAGTTATTGTTTTACCTGTATCGCAATACGAAGGATTAAAGGCTTTGTTGTTGCAATATGTACAACCGTTCAGAGCAACTTTCCCGTCTCTGTTGGGGCAGGTAAAACCTGCATCAATAGCGAGTTTTTGAACCCGTTGCCCAAACGTACGTTTGAAATATCCTGCATACGAATTAAATCTTCGATTATCTCCCCAAGAGTAAGTCAAATCTTTACTTTTATAACTATTTTTTTCAATTTTCCATTTCCTATAAGCGGCGCATGTGCATCGTTAGGAAAAAATATTACGATTTGCAATGGATTTACAACACAAAAAACTTCGGGTTCATCGTCGAAAAAGGCAATATCGTTTTCGTCATCATATTTGCCTTCGCCTGTATTGCAAAGCGTGCGGTCTTTCCAACCGAAGGTTTCGTTTGCCGATACAGGAACTTGAATATCAATATATGAATCGTGAACTTCGAGTTTGGCATCTTCAATATTTTTCAGATTGTTTTCCGAAACCATTGCATAAACATTGTCGCCATCAATGTCGTAGCGACCGATTTCGAGTTTTGTAATATCATTGGAACGTAAAAACTTGAAGGCTTTTTCAAATCCTTCATTCATTCTGCGATAACGCTCCAATCCAAGAATTGAATCTATAATCATATAAATAGTTTTATGTTAAACAAATTGTTTTGCAAAGGTAAAAATATTAAATATAAAAACCTTATTTTTCTTTTTTTGTAATTTGTATGTTTGCTGATTTGCTGTCATTGCAATGAAAGGAGCGAAAAAGCAATCTGATGAAATGGACAGTGAAGAATGAAAAATTAATGGTTAACGATTTCTTATTAGCGGCTTGGTATAAAAAGGCGGCGACATTTTTAAAAAAGGCTCCCGTGCAAATTTCAAAAGCTCGCCTGCTATTTTAAAAAGCAGGCGGGAGATTGGTTGTGCAGCTGATACACCGCCTGTTATTAATATTCTCGTCCATGCGAAACATTGTATATTAACCATTTAACATTAATTATTTTTTAATAGCGGTTTGGTATAACAATAATACGTTTGTGTCCTTATTAAAGAGCGACTATTTAATGCGTAATTTATATTAATTTTCCATTGTTTTTCTTATAAGCGCATAAGAGTATGGAACTAATTTTTCTAATCGTTGTAAAACATCATTGTTGATATGTTTTGCCGAAAATGGAACCACAATTGTTGTAACATCGTCTGTTCCCTGAATACGTCCGTACTTGAAATCATACGACAGCGAACCGTCTTCGTTCAATTTATCGCTCGACAAATCTGGCGCTGGAATTGAAATATAAGCGCTAACATTTCCTTTGGTCGATTGCGAAGCCAATTGCTTATTGTTTTTCAACGCTTCGTAACATTCTTTTGCCGTAAAAAGCGCAGGGTCAATAAATTCAAAGTCGTCGGCAATAATATTTTTGTAGATATATTCTCCGTTTTTGGTGTAATTCCGTAATTCGGATATAACTTCGTTAAGTGTTCCTAAAAGATATGGATAATGCGTACAGCCGAGAATAATGCGTTTTAGAGGAATTGTATTTCCGCTCAAACGATATTTTTCAATCAGAGATACCAAATGAAAACGGGCATAATTTTCCGAAGAATTTAATTGAACCTGCAACGAACTGTCGCCAATTTGTTTTGTGAATAATGCTCCGTTTGTCAAGTCAAAATTATAAACATCCATCAAATAATCTTTAATATTGTTTTCTTCGTCGCCGCATTTCGGACCTCTGTAATTATCGCACATTGCAATTAAATTGCGGTCGGTATAATCTTTTTCTCCGTCAACCGATTCGGCAAATCCTGCTCCCGACTGATTTACTACAATTATGTTTCCCGTAAATCCCAATTCATCTTTTGTCTTCAAAATTGTTTTTTCGTAAGCGTTTGAAGCGATTGTTCCCGCTGTTGCCAATACGCCTATAGCATAATCGGCATCGCGGTTGAGCGGTAACAATGTTGCATTTACTCCTGCATTAATTACGCCAATCACATGAATGTTTGTGCCGCTTTTTTTTAATAATACGGAAATATCTTCCAAACCGTAGGCAGTTGCTGTGTTGCAGGCAACAACTATTATTTTCGACGATTTTTCTTTGAGCAAAAATAATGCATCTTTTATAATCAACTCGCGCAAATATTCGGTTTTATTTTCCTGCGAATAATTTCCGTAAGGCATGTTTGCAATATCGCCTAAATAGTTAAAATCTTCATTTTCAAAATCGGGAATACCATCAGGCTGTATTTCGCCTGTCGCATTGTTATATTCATCACAAACAAGAAATTTTTCCAATACGGTCAATCCGCCTGTGCCAGAATCGAAAATGCCTATCGCAAGCGATTTTCTTTCTTTGGGATATTTTTCAAAATCGATATAAAACTTGGAAGTTTTATCCGACAAAATCTTTGAAATAATCGGTATGTCTTCCGATTCTTTCGTTTTTTGAGAATTGCACGATAGTGAAAAAAACAATACTGCCGCAAGGCAAATATTGATAGCAATTGTTTGAGTTCTGTTTTTTAATTGATAAATCATATTCTGTATTATGTTAATCTGTATATATTTAATTATAAGTAAATTATAAAATGTTCACATCGATATATGTAATTATTGTAAATATTCGGTTATATCATTTTATTAATAAAATTTAAATAATTACGAACAAAAATACAATTAACTTTTTGTTTTGCAAATTTTTTCTTTAATTTTGTGAGAATATTAAACAGAATTGAATTATGACTAATCCTTTTTCACGAAACAAAATAAATATTGACACAGAAATGCACTGTCATATTTTGCCTACAGTAGGTTGCGACCCTGAATTTACAAATCAGGCTTTGGATGTGCTGAGAATCTTTCAATATTACGGAGTAAATACCGTATATGCAACGCCGCATGTGCGTTTAACGCGACCGTCAAATACATATGAATCTATACTTGAACGCGCCGAAGTTTTCAAAAAACAAGTTGCCGAAAACAAAATAAAAGTAAAGATTGAAGTAGCCGCTGAATATTATTTTGATGAAGGCTTGAGCGATTTGATTGATAATGAAAATCTTATTACTTATCCCGAATCGCACGTACTTATTGAGTTGCCGTTGCGCATTAAACCCGATAATTTGGATGAAATTATAAAAAAACTTTGTACAAAAGGTTATAAACCGATTATTGCACATCCTGAATTGCATCACTACCTGCGCTACGATTGGAAAATGATTGCCGATTTGAAAGGGCAAGGATGCTTGTTTCAAATAAATTTAATAAATATGGCAGGATATTTTGGCGATGATGTTGTTGTAGCCGCAGAAAATCTGCTTCGCGCCAAAACCTATGATTTAGTAGGCACTGGAGCACATTCGAGAGAACAATTACGTTTGATTAACGAACAAATTTTGCAAAACCGAGATTACATCGCTTTGTTACGAAATACAAAATTCAAAAATAAAATGTTCTCTAAAGAAAAAGCAACTTTCAGTTCGATATTTTTTTAAGATAAAGATAGATAAATACTTAAATGTTTTAGGCAAAAATATTTTTTGAAATTAATGCAACTATGAAAAATGCATTAAACAGATTTGTTGAAGCACAGTAAAACGGCTATTATTAAACAAACAATTATAGATTTTACTTTGCCAGAGCGGGTAATTATATTGAAAAAAATCAATTTTTATCAAAAAAATAAGGGTGAAAGATGGGACTCGAACCCACGACCCTCGGAACCACAATCCGATGCTCTAACCTACTGAGCTACGTTCACCATGTTGAAATCGGCTGCAAAAGTAATAAAAATTTGAATATAAAAAACCAAAATCGGATTTTTATGTTTTTTATCTATGAATATTTCTTATTGTAAAGCAAAAAATTTATCAACAAACAGCAAATTTGTTCATTGTATTATTTGTTCCGTATATTTATAACAAAAACAGCAAGAACGATTTAACAAATTAATCTCCGATGCGATATTTATTTAGTTCAAAATCGCTTTATTAAGCCAATCATGCAAAGGCTTTGTTAATTTAAGCGCTTTGGCGGCATTTTCTATATAATCGCTGTTACAAACTTCGGCATCCGAAAACGACTTATACACATAAAAATGTTTTAATTTAAGATATTTTGCAGCAGGCGAATCTTTGTCAAACCCTGTTGGTACGCGGCTTAGACAATCTTCGTCTCTGCAAAGAGTTCCAAATTGCTTTTTGAAATTTTTATTTTCAACAATTTCCGAAAAATTTTCAAAATCCTCGTAAATAGCAAGGCGTATTGATTTGAGGATTTCGGCATCGGGCATATAAACTCCGCACGACACAAAACATTCTTTCGGTTCTATGTGCATATAATATGACGAAAGTTGACATTTTTTTGTTCCATCGGGACTGAAAATAATGCCCATATTGGTTTTGTATGGTTCTTTATCTTTTGAAAAACGCGTGTCGCGATAAATGCGGAACATATATTTTTTCGGATCATCAAAAATTATATTTGCATCGAATTTAATGATTTCGGCAGATAATTTTTTACTTGCATCCAGCACATTATTACGGGCTGCCTCGTATATTTTTTTATTACTGTTGAACCACTCGCGATAGTTGTTTTTGCTAAGGTCTGCCAAGAATTTCAAAGTAGATTTTTCTATCATAATATTTAAATTTAAACTGCTATTTTTTTGATATTTTAGATATTTGAACAAGCAAATTTAATTAAAATTTTCATCCCCAACGTTCATTTATAAAATTAAGTAACTCGATAATTTTTTCAGGTTCGTTGGTGGTTACAAGTTTCAATCTTGTTTCCTTAAAATCGGGTAAACCTTTGAAATAACAACTCAAATGCCTGCGCATTTCAAGAAGTCCGACACGTTCGCCTTTCACTTCAAGTGATTTTGCAAAATGCATTTTTGCAATTTCAACGCGCTCAGAAACAGTAGGTTCTGCAAGTAATTCGTCGGTTTTTATATAATGTTTTATATTTTTGAATATCCATGGCTGACCGAAAGATGCACGACCAATCATAATTCCATCGACGCCGTAATCGTCGAACATTTTTTTTGCTTTTTGCGGACTGTCAATATCTCCGTTGCCAATAACAGGAATATGCATACGCTGATTTTTTTTCACCTCGCCGATAAGCGTCCAGTCGGCTTCGCCTTTATAAAGTTGAGAGCGTGTGCGCCCGTGAATTGTTATAGCCGAAATTCCTGTATCTTGCAGACGCTCGGCAAGTTCTACAATTATTTTACTGTTTTCGTCCCAGCCTAAACGAGTTTTGACTGTTACCGGAATTTTGACAGCATCAACAATTCGCCGAGTCATTTCAATCATTTTATCTGGAAATTGCATCATTCCCGAACCTGCACCGCGCGCGGCAATTTTACGTACGGGACATCCAAAATTAATATCTATCACATCGGGATTTGCTTGTTCGGCAAGTAGCGCTGCTTCTATCATTGACGCAATTTCGTGTCCGTAAATTTGTATTCCTATAGGGCGTTCATAATCGAAAATATCAAGTTTTGCAACCGATTTTGAAGCATCTCGAATAAGTCCATCGGCAGCAATAAACTCCGTGTACATCATATCTGCGCCAAAATGTTTGCAAATATAACGAAACGATGGGTCGGTAACATCTTCCATCGGAGCTAAAAAAACGGGTTTATCGCCTAATTCTATATCTGATATTTTCATAATATACGTGAAATTTCGCCCTGCAAAGTTAATAAATGTTTTAAAATACAATTTGTAGTATATAATTTGTAATTTTGCAACATTAAATATTAAATACGAACTATGAAAAAGATTTTTATTATTTCGTTGCTGATGCTTTCAATCATAACATTAACATCAGCACAACAATCAACGGCAGGCGTGGCTGTAAAATATAATTTGGAAGCTTTGCAAGGTAAAAAAATGGCAAATTCGAATTATGATGATTACATGATGTATGCAACAGGACGTTATCAGGTTTACATCAATTCGGAAACGCAAAAAGTTGCCGTGATAAACATAACAACAAAAAAGGAAGTTCTGGCATGGGGTGCGAGCGAGGCAAACGAATACACAAAATTAGAGCCGCATTTCTTTGTTCCTGATTTTAAAAATTTTCCTGTAATATTAATGCTTGAAGAAGTAATTGATGGTTCAAGCAACGGACAACATGTTATTTTGATGGACAAAGGCAAAGGCTTTTACTGCGGATTTATTAATCTTGCTGCCGACAAAGGCGAAGGTACAAGTATTACAAAATATTTGCAAATTAATATGAAGGCAGGGCTTATATCATTTACTTTTGCGCCTGATGCCAGCATATTTAACTGGGAAAATTATGAAATTTATAAAGGCAAGGAAGTTGCGTTTGAACTTGACACGCAAAGTCCGCAAAATGGCATAAAGGCATCGCAAAATTCAGCATACAAAATAACGGGAGGTTCAGGAAATTATCCTGCTCCGGAAGAAAAACTTGATAAAAAATCAAATGAAAAACAGCCTCAAAAAGAGGATTTTAATTGGTAGTTTTATTTTATAGTTAATCTGTTGAAAGACATTTGGATATTTCCGAATGTCTTTTTTAATTTATAATTGGTACAAAAACAAACTGTTTATATTATACAAAGCCACTACTATTTTAATGTCCCGTCCTGAAAAAAGTTGACAAGTTATTACTCTTTTTTTGTTAATTTTTTTATTCATCTTTTATTGCATTTTGTTTTCTTGTGGGCTGCTTATTCCTGCCGTCCCGCAGAAACTGCCAATTTACTATTTACTGATAATTCCCCTCTGTGGAGGGGTGTCCGCAGGACGGGGTGGTTTTCTTAAATGAAGAATGAAAAATGAAAAATTATATAATGATAAATGATTTAATGGTTAATGATAAATACAACGCCGTCATTGCGGGCTTGACCCGCAATCTGGGAATGAAAAGTGAAGAATGAAAAATGAAAAAATAATGATTAATAGTAAATCGTAAATAACAAAATAGTAAATAACAAATCACTTTCAACTTTACAAACTTTCAACTAAAGAAAATACCCAAATAATAAAGAATTTTAACACTTTCAAAAAAAATTTTGTCCCATAATTTACATTATGTTAACTTTCGGCGCAAAGTTAATCTAATTTTCAATAAGTTGCAAATTTTAAC
>JAISPX010000189.1 GCA_031274595.1 Prevotellaceae bacterium
ACATAAATTATTGTTAAAGAAAATCTCTAATGCGTAGCGTTAGGGCAAAAACAGATTAAATTTTTGTGTAATAGTAGTTTGTAGATATGGATTTCGCTAATGCTGAATTTGGGTTTAACACATAAAAACATTTTTACCCAAACTTCAGACTTTTTTAGGGAGGACTAATTAATGAATAATCGTTTATTTACGTTTGCCGATATTCTTATGCTTTCCTTATGGCGAATGCTTCGTTAAGCCAGTTGGGAATAACAAGTACGCCCAGCAACAGATATAAATAGTAAGTGATTAACCGCCATATAATCGCTACAAGTAACACGATACCGCCAGATATAAATATATCGCTGTAATATTCTTTAAATGCCAATTCGCTCATTCCGCTGCCTCCGGGTGTTGGCATTATTGCAATAAAAATCCAAAGTATAATTTGCCGTGCAAAAACTGTAAAATGGTTGTCAACCGTAACAAAAGCCAGAAAAATGACATTGACAACCAAAAATCGCAGCGTCCATATAAACAATGTCAGCAGCGCGGCTTTTATCCAAAATGCAAACGAGCGTCTGCCAATATCGCGCGAAGCCTGTATCAGGTTGGCTGTCATTGTTTCTATTTTGGGAAGCCAACGCCTTAGCAAAGGCAGTTTGAATATAAACAGTAATACCTTCCGAACCCATTCGGGGCGAATAAAAATACCTGTATATAACAAAATCACCCAAAGTAGATGAACAATGTAAAGAAGAATAAAAATGTATCCTATTGAAGCCATTGCAACCGATGGCGGAAAAATTTCATCCAACGGAATAAACAAAAACAGTAACGGACATATTATGACAAAATACAGTTCGTCCAACAGCAAATTGACCAGCATAATGGTAGCGCTTCGTCCTGTTTCAACTCCTTCTTTTGTCAAAAAGAAAACAACAAAACCTGACCCGCCGACAGCAGTTGGCGTAATTGCCGATGTAAACTCAGTCAATACATTTACGGCAAAAGATTGTTTCCACGATAACAGATAGCCCGACAATAAACGAAATCGCCACATTAGAAGCGCATCCCGTAAAAAAATCAGTAAAAATCCGATAACTATAAAAACTCCGCTGATAAATGTGAAATGAAATGTGGAAAATGCCGAGATATTAAATTCCTGCATAAACAGCCATATCACTGCGACAGTTCCAAATATTATGGGGATGACTATCCAGTATCGTTTGAAAGGTTTGATTTGGTTGGACGAGTGTTGCGGTTCAATGAGTTTTTGCATATATTTCCAACAGTTGAGAGTATCGCTGTATAACTTCTTCTATCACATTTTCCCACGAACGCGCAATAGTTCGTACAGCGTTTAGTCCTGCTTGTCTGACAGCTTCAGGCGACTGTATCAAATTGAGTATGCGCGATGCTAATGCTTCGCTTGAATTTTCGGTAAGAAATCCGTTATAGTTGTCGGTTATTATTTCTGCAGCGGTAGAATTGGATACTAAGACAGATGGCGTGTGCAATGCGCTTGCTTCACGTACGACAAGAGGCGCATTGTCATATAATGATGGGAAAAGAAATAAATCGGCGACTGTGTAATAGCGTTTCAACTGTTCGCGGTCGGATATTATGCCCATGAATTTTACCTTGGATGTCAGTTCATATTTAGCGACCAACGCCTGCATTTCTTTTTCAGCATAGCCTGTTCCGATGAAAAACATCATGAATCTTTCGTCTTTTATGGCGGCAAGCGCTTCAATAATAAGTCGAGTATTTTTTTCCCAGATATGTTGTCCTACAAAAAGAAATACAGGCATATTGTCGGGAATACTCATTTCAGTGCGTGTTTGTTGTTTAAGTGCATCAATGCATTGTTCGTCAACAACAAAATCACAACCGTTTTCCACCACTGTAACTTTGCCTTTGTAGCCATACTCGCGTATTGTGTCTTCTACTGCTGCCTGTGGTATCCATACTTCATCGGCTTTTTCGTAAAACGAGATAATTTTCTTTATCATCCATTTTGTGATTTGCCTGCTATATACGGCTCTTTCAAAATCTTCTTTATATTTGGAGTGAAATGTTGCCACAAGCGGTATTTTTCGCTGTTTGGTTATTTTTAATGCAAGTTGTGCCGACGAAAATGGACAATGAACATGAATAAGCGAGAATGGAATTTGTTTTAATTTTTGTTGAAACCGATAATCTACATCAGGTATGCCGTAGCGATACGGTTTGCGATTCAGAATAGGAAGCGATGCATATCTATATACAGGATAATCTGTAACATCCGTGTAATCGGGCGATTTGACCGTAACCACGCAAACCTGTTGATTTTTTCGGTGCAGCCAATAAGCATAATTTTGTACGGCTAATGCTACGCCATCTAACATAGGAGGATAACTGTCGTTGAATAGACCTATCATTGTTTCTTTTACGGTTTTGTATCTAAATTTATTTAAATTTTAATTAATCGATTTCTTGTTAAATTATCAATACTTTAATTTTCAACTTAAAAATATATTCTGATATTTATCTATTCATTATGACAGCAAATTTTTAGCAAACTTGTTTTTCTTTTTTATTGCTGTATTGTACCTAATATCCAGTCGGAAATTATGTTTAATGCCGCAGGCGAAAAAGTTTGTTTGATAACTGCATATTCTGCCGGCGAGCCTGTATTACATTCCTGAAAAAGATGATTTAATCCGTTAATTTCTTCAATAGTGAAATTTTCGTTTCCGCCTTTTTCAAGCGCTGTTTTTATTGCTTCAAGATTTATTTTTGATGGAACTTGCAAATCTTTATTTCCGTTTATAGCCAATACCGGACATTTAACCTTTTCCAAGTCTGTTGCGGGATTATGACGCAAAAAATATTTTATGTACGGACTATCTACCTGTTTCATGGTTTGCGAAATAATACTTTCGTCTGATTGACCGCCTTTTAATGTTGCAGGCGTTTTATCCAAATATTGTTTAAGACATTCCGTGATTTTTGCTTCACGTTCTTCATCGTCATCAATATTGCATATAATTTCGTATATTGCTTTGTTTGTTGCCGATGATTGTTCAATTATGCTATCGCTTTTTCCCGATGCTTTTGCTATAAGTTCTGTTTGCAGCAGCAATAAATCTTTACCTTGAATACCCGAACCTGCAAGCATAACAATAAATGCAATATCATTGGATTTTGCTGCAAGCATTGGCGCAATAATTCCGCCTTCGCTGTGTCCGATTAATCCGATTTTTGTTTTACTGATTTCGTTTCGCGATAGAAGATAATTCACTGCCGCTTGGGCATCATCTGCAAAATTTTCGACAGTTGCCTGCGATGCATCTCCTTTTGATTCGCCGAAGTTTCTGTCATCAAAACGTAAAACGGCAATGCCTTTACGTGTAAGATGGTCGGCTAAAATCAAAAACGGCTTGTGTCCCATTATTTCTTCATTTCGATTTTGCAAACCGCTTCCCGAAATTAATACTACTGCAGGAAAAACGCCTTCTTTTGAAGGCATGGTAAGAGTTCCCGAAAGTGTAAAGTTTTCTTTTTCGTTGGTAAATGTTACATCTTCCGAATAATATGTTTCGGGTTTCAGTTCTTTTTCCTGATACTTTACCAAATCCGATTTTTCCGATTCGGGATTTTCCTTTTTATTGTTTTTGCATGCGACTAAACTTATTGCCAGCAAAATAAACAGTATATTTCTCATGTTGTATAATTTTTGTAATGCAAAGTTAATGTTACTTTATCAATTCCGTATATTTGTAACACAATCTTAATTTTTCTTTTTCACAACTTGCTTTTTTGTAGTACTTGTTGCTTTCTTTGTCGCAGATGCGTTTTTTTTCTTTGTTACCGATTTTTTCTTTGGTTTTTCAACGCTTTTTTCAATTTTATTTTTTGCCGCAGTTGTTGATTTTGTCTCAGCAGCGATTTCCTTTACTGTGGTTTTTTTCGCAGATTTTGGATTCTCGAGCGCTTTATCTACAAGAATTTCAAAATCGCTGACAACATTCATATAATTTATAAATGCATCGTAAGGAGTGTCGTAAGGATTGAAATAAATATGAACATCTCCATCCGAAAACCATTTTGTGCACATGTAGTAAAAATGGTCGCTTGTTTGCAATGAGCGCCATGTTTTGATAAGATTATCATCTTTTGTTTTTAAAACTTTTTCGCCGAGTTGATATATTTTCGAGTATGCTTCGTCTTGCAGTTCATTGCCGAGCCAAGCGCTAAGGTCGCGTTCTTCGTCAGCCCACGATATTGGATATTGCGTATGCATTGGCGAAACGGGCTGATGCTTTTCGGCAACTTCGGTTGGCGTAAGAAATTCAAAATTGCTGTTTGCAAAAATTCTGTTGGGTAATTCCCGCAGAAATTCAAAAATTCCTGTTTCTTTGTTTTGATGTTCGCCGAAAGTTTCGTAATCCATAAACAAATTTATGATTTCGTCTTTTTCATCTACATCGTTAAGCCAGCTAACATATTTTTCTGCATTCAAAGGATATTCATTCCAACTTCTGTCGGAAAAACGGAATGCAATATCGTCGCTCAGGCGAAAATTTTTCAGCAGTATTTTCAATCGCGGCTCAATAGTATTAGTGTATAAAAAATTGGGGCTTCGCCAGCCGAGAATGTGTTTTGCGCCTTCGGTAAGCATTGCTTTGAAACCCATATCGAAAACGCGCTTGCCGATTTCGTCCGAATAAATTAATTCTGTGTTGCGAAATACTGTCGGGTTTTGACCGAAATGTTTACGTATAAGATTGGTTTGTAATTTCACTTGCGCTTCAAATTCATTACTTGTTTGCAATGATGCAAGCGAGTGAGAATATGTTTCCGCCAAAAATTCCACACAGCCTGTTTTTGCAAGTTTTTTGAAACTTTCTATCACATCGGGAGCGTGTTGTTCAAATTGTTCAATCACAATACCCGACAGCGAATAAGCAATTTTAAATTGTTTTCCGTAAGTTTTTATCAAATCAAGCATTAGTTGATTTGCCGGCAAGTAACATTTTTCAGCCACTTTGCGTAATATTGATTTGTTCAGAAAATCATCATAGTAAAAATGATCTTTCCCAATATCGAAAAAACGATATCTTTTTAATCTGAATGGTTGGTGAATCTGAAAGTATAAACAAATTGTCCTCATAGCTATTTATTTTAAATGTTTGTAATATTTTTATTGTCATCTGTAACCTGATTGTATATTTTTCGGATTTTTGTTGCCGCTTTTTCCCATTTCAGCGAGTTTACTTCGGCTTGTCCTTTGCGCACAAAAAACTTGGATAGAGATGGATATGTAACTAATCCGTACATCAAATCAGCCATTGCGTCAACATCCCAAAAGTCAATTTTTATTGCATATTTCAATACTTCGCTCACGCCCGATTGTTTTGATATTATAACGGGAATATTTGAGCGCATCGCTTCAAGCGGCGAAATTCCAAACGGTTCGGATACCGAAGGCATAACGTAAACATCGCTCATTGCAAACATTTGCTGAACTTCTACGCCTTTCAAAAATCCTGTAAAATGAAAACGTGTTCCCATGCCAAGTTTTGCTACTCGCCGCACCATTTTTTTCATCATATCGCCGCTGCCTGCCATTACAAAGCGTACATTGTTGCAGCGTTTGAGCACTTTGCAGGCTGCTTCGATAAAATATTCCGGACCTTTTTGATATGTAATTCTTCCTAAAAATGTTATTATTTTATCTTCTACATTGCGTTTTATTTCAATTTCTTCCTGTCCCTGAAAATCAACGGCATTATGAACTGTTATAACTTTTTCAGGGTTGATTCCGTATTTGTTTATAACAATATTACGCGTAAGATTACTTACCGTTATTACTTTGTCGGCTTGTTCCATGCCTTGTTTTTCGATATTGAAAACGCTTGGATTTACATTTTCGCCCGTACGGTCAAATTCCGTTGCGTGCACATGTATCACAAGCGGTTTTCCTGATACTCTTTTTGCCATAATTCCTGCGGCATAAGTAAGCCAGTCGTGCGCATGAATTACATCAAATGCATTATCTTTTGCAATATTTGCGGCAACAAGCGCGTAACGCGCTACTTCTTCCATAAGATTTGCTCCGTATTTGCCTGTGAAATCATATTTATGGCGAAAAATTTTTTCGTGCTTTTCAACCGTCTCAATAGATGCGCAAAGGTTAAATTCTTTTTCGTCAACATAAGGCACAAGCGTTGAGTCTATCTGTATAAACGAAATATTTCCCCATAATTTTTCAAGTTCAACCTGAGTTCCGATAGTTTCTATTTCGCTTGCATTCACAAATCGTGCAGCATTTGCATCTTCGTCGCCGTAGGCTTTGGGAACAACAAACAAAATTTCGGTTTCTGTTTTTACCAAACCTTTGGTAAGCCCGTAGCATGCCGTGCCTAAACCTCCTGATATATGCGGTGGAAATTCCCAACCAAACATTAATACTTTCATAGACTTATTGTATTTATTTAGCAAATAATATTTTCATAATATATGATATTTTCAGTTCTTATTTTTTCTTTTCCAGCCACAAAGTTAGTGTTTTTTCAGTTTCATTTTCACTTTTTTATATAAAAGTTTTAATGACAAATTTTGTTTTTTGATTCAATACAGTCCAAATCCTGAAATGAAGAAAGCAAAATCTGTTCATAAAATTAAATTAATAACTTATTAATTTAATTGCCAAATTTATATATTTTTTTTGAATTACACACATATTAATGAAAAAAAATATAAATGCAGACTCAATTGTCAAATATAATCTTATTATTCACAGCGGTAGCGAATAACTTGCAACAGTGAATAAAAGTTAAGTGATTTTTGGCGTATTTGGTTGATTTTTTAATGGTTAATGTTATATATGGTAAATACAACGCCGTCATTGCGAGCTTGACTGCTCACTTGTTTCCTAACGAGTGTTTCGTTGTTGAACATTTGTAATGTAGCCGCCACTTCCCACTCGTTAGGAAAGGAGCGAGAGCGAAATGGCGACAAACAAATCAACAAACATACAAATCAACAAATCAACAAACCAACAACATCACATTCATTTGTGCAGATGAATATCTTTGAGTTGATTTATGCATTTTTCCAAACCGATTTTCCAATCGGGGACATCAACGCCATAATCGATTTTTATCTTTTCTTTGCTCAGTAAACTGTATTGAGGACGTTGTGCGGGCGTTGGATATTCGGCTGTCGAAATAGGTTCAACCAAACAATTTTTATTGCCGAGTTTCATAATTTCTTTTGCAAAATCGCACCACGAACAATAACCGTCATTTGAAAAATGATAAATTCCCGATTTCATATTCTGGGGATTTTTGCTGATTGTTTCAATAATTTTTAATACAGCGTTAGCCAAATCTTCGGCATAAGTGGGAGAACCTATCTGGTCGGCAACAACTTTTATTTTTTCGAGTTCCGAACCCAGCCGTAACATTGTTTTTACAAAATTATTGCCAAACGCCGAATATAACCACGATGTGCGAATAATTATTGATTTGGAATAAGCCAAAGCGTGTTGTTCGCCCAATAATTTTGTTTTTCCGTATGCCGAAATCGGATTTGTTTTATCATCTTCCAGATAAGCCGCAGGTTTTTTGCCATCAAAAACATAATCGGTTGAAATGTGTAAAAATATTGTATCGCAAGTTTTGCACGAATCCGCTAAATTGGCAACAGCATCGCTATTAATAAGCAGCGCTTTTTCATAATCGTTTTCGGCATTATCAACGGCAGTATATGCCGCACAGTTTATCAAAAAATCGGGTTTTTGTTCATTAAAAAATATTTTAACTGAATTTGCGTTCGTTATATCCAGTTCGTTATAATCGGTAAAGATATATTGAAACGAGTGATTTTTTGCCGATATTTTTTGTAATTCGCTTCCTAATTGCCCATTGGCTCCTGTAACAAGTATTTTCATTTAACTGTATTTTTAACAAAAATACAAAAAAAGTTCATAAAGTTTATAAAGTTGAAAGTGATTTATCATTAACCATCGTATTATTAACCATTTTTTAGTGGTATAATATACTTGCATGAAAAAATAAATTGAAAAAAACATTCATTTTTTTTTGAAATACCAAAAAAGGTTTTACCTTTGCATCGGATTTCTGCCAAAAACCATTATCCGAGATTATATTTAAGTATTGTGTGCTTAATATGTTTTGTTTAATAAATAAGTAACAATAAAAATGCTTGTTTTTATCAATTTGTGTTGCAAAACAATGACCGAATATAAAGTTAAAAAATTCAGTTTATATCATTATGAATAAATAAAAGTAATATGTACGACATTTTAGTATTAAATCAAAAAACGCAAGAAGAACTTTTTGAAATCGCAAAAACTCTGAACGTAAAAAAAGCGCAAACATTAACAAAAGAAGACCTGATTTACCGAATATTGGATGAACAAGCCATTCAGTCGATAACAAACAAAACCGGTGAAAAAACAGAACACAACAAAAAACAACATGCAAACAAAGCAGATAACAATAATAATTCTGCGAACAAACAAAGACAAAAACAAAATATGAAGACAAAACGTGAACGTATTAAACGTGTTGAAACCGAAATCAAAAAAGTAGGTTATTCTACTCCGCCTAAAACCGATGACGCTAAGGTAGGAAATTCTGTTGTGCAGGTAGAAATATTTCCTGCACAAAAAGAAGAACAAATCGTTGAGGAACAGCCAAAACCAATTGTAGAAGAAACAAAAGCATTGCAGCAAACAGTTAACCAAAAGAAAGTTTCGCGCGGAAGACCAAAAAGAACAGCAGAAAATGCTGAAGAAGAAAAAAACGCTAAAAACAACGAAAAAACAGATGCCGCAAAAACCGATACTGTCGTTGCAGAAACAAAAGTTGTGCAAAACGTAAATACCGCATCGCAAACGCCACCGGCTGAAAACAAAAACAACCAGCAGGAGCAGACAAATAAAGTTTGCGATATTAAAAAAGACGAAAAATATGAATTTGAAGGTATCATTGAAGCCACAGGAGTGCTTGAAACCATGCCTGATGGTTACGGATTTTTACGTTCATCGGATTATAATTATCTAAATTCGCCTGATGATATTTACGTATCGCAATCACAAATAAAACTGTTCGGCTTGAAAACAGGAGATACGGTTACGGGAAGTATCCGTCCGCCGAAAGAAGGCGAGAAATATTTTCCGCTGATAAAAGTAAATGAAATAAACGGCAGAAGCCCTGAATATATTCGCGACCGCATTCCTTTTGATTACCTTACGCCGCTGTTTCCAGAGTCAAAATTTAATCTTACTGGACACGGATTTAATCGCAATATATCAGCGCGTATAGTCGATATGTTTGCGCCGATAGGTAAAGGGCAGCGCGGGCTTATTGTTGCTCAGCCCAAAACAGGTAAAACAATGTTGCTGAAAGATATTGCAAATGCAATAACAGCAAATCATCCCGAAGTTTATATGATTGTATTGCTGATTGACGAACGCCCCGAAGAAGTTACCGACATGTCGCGAAGCGTAAATGCCGAAGTTATTGCATCTACCTTTGACGAACCTGCCGATCGCCACGTTAAAATTGCAAACATAGTTCTCGAAAAAGCAAAACGCTTGGTTGAATGTGGACACGATGTAGTAATTCTTCTCGATTCAATTACACGTCTGGCGCGGGCATTCAACACCGTGCAGCCAGCATCGGGCAAAGTGCTTTCGGGCGGAGTGGACGCAAATGCATTACAAAAGCCCAAACGTTTTTTTGGCGCTGCGCGTAACATCGAAAACGGTGGTTCGCTCACAATACTTGCAACAGCGCTCACTGAAACAGGCTCAAAAATGGACGAAGTTATTTTTGAAGAATTTAAAGGAACAGGAAACATGGAATTGCAACTCGACCGTAAATTATCGAATAAACGCATATTCCCTGCGGTGGATGTTATTTTGTCAAGCACGCGCCGCGAAGATTTACTGATTGATAAAGATACTCTCGGACGTATGTGGATACTTCGTAATTATTTGGCAGATATGACATCTGTTGAAGCAATAGAATTTATGAAATCACGCTTCGAGAAAACATCATCAAACGAAGAATTTCTAATCACAATGAACGGCAAATAATTTTTATAATTATCACAGAATAAAAAAGCCGTATAAAATTTGAAAAGTTTTATACGGCTTTTTATTTTGCTCATACCAAACAGTCATCAAAGTATGCTTAATGTTTTTTTGATTATTTAGTATTATATCCTATTTGCTTCGCCTTGCAAAGGCGACATTTTATTTACTATTTTATCATTTACAATTTACTTTTAACCATTATATCATTAACCATTGTATCATTAATTTATTTTATAGGGCTTTTTTAAAAATATTAAAAATATTACGTTTGCAGCCACAAAAAATACTTGCAGATTGAACCTGATTTGAGTATTTTTTAACACATCAATGTTTTAGGATGAAGATAATTTAAATTTTTTATACAAATTAGACTACTGATAATTTGTAAATTACGGTATAATTAACCTAAATTAACATTGAGGAATTAATATTTGTTTGTATAACTATAACAAAATTACCTTACATTTGCAAACGAATAATTTTATAGATACAGATGTGTAAAGTTTTGTTTTGATAATGCAATTTGTTATTTACATAAATAAAACTTCAATTTTATTTAATGAAATATTGCATTGCCGTATTTGTAAAACAGATAGTAAAGAAAAGTATTTTAAATAAATATAAATAAATTGTTAATGTGTTATGAAAATTAAATTATAAAAAAAATATATATAACATTAAACTAAACTATAAAAATAAAAAAGGATGATTATGAAAAACAATCACACAAAAATTCCGAAGATTTTAATGCTTTGTATAGCATTATTATTCTTTGTTTGTAATGCCTCATGGGGGCAAACTACGTTTTCTTGGGATTTTGGCACTACTGTTGAAGATCTAAGTCCACAGGGAACCGATTCTCATATTACGGTAAGTAGTATTTCTCGAGTAAACGGTGGTAATAGTAGTACTTCTACTGGCACTGATAATCCAAGTAACGGTTATTCTGGCGCAAGCGGAGACTTTCATGGAAAAGCTGCTACAGTATCAGGTGCATTTAACAAAAATCTAAGTACTTATTTTGAATTTACAGTAAATGTGGAAGATGGGTATGTTGCTAACATTGACTATTTTGGATTTGGAGCACAATCTGATCTCTCAGGACCTGTATATTATGGATTGTATGATGGCTTAGGTACGTTTATGGGTTTGCAGTTTTCGTCTAGTGGATCTACATGGGACATCTATGATGTAAGCTATGCAAATTTTCCTAACCCGGGTTTTCCTATCGTGGGGAGTACTATATTCAGATTATACGGCTATGGCGGATCTGGTGGCGGTGGCATAGTAGATTGGAGAATTGATGATTTGACAATTACTTTGGATGTAAAACCGAGACCAAAAGTAAGCATGGCAGATCAGACTATATGTTATTTAGAATCCGCAAAAATAAAAATACTTGCAGGCGAGTTGCCTTTAAATATACGATTCAAAACAAAGAAAGATGGTATATGGGTAGGCGGAGACGGAACTGAGGGAAATGCAACAATATTCACCCAGACTATAGCCTCTATGAGCGCTGACAGTATCGTTGAAATAGCATCGGCGGATTATGGAGTATTTGAATTTCATTTATTTGATATCATAGATGCCAATAACTTGGCAAATATTGACCCGCTAACAGCCACAGTAACGGTAAATCCATTGCCAACAGCAAGCATGGAAGATCAGATTATATGTTATGATGGAGGAAAAGCAAAAATAAAAGTTTCAGGCGCGCCGCCTTTGAATATACAATTCACAACAAAGAAGAATGGCAACCCTACAGGACCATTCAACCGTACAATAGAAGCATCTGAAATAGGTCCTGACAGTATTGTTGAAATAGCGCCGTCAGATATTGGAACATTTGAATTCACTTTCGTAAGCATCTCAGATGATAATGGCTGTGTGAACACGTCATCATCAACACCAACAGCCACAGTAAAAGTTAATCCATTGCCTACGGTGAGCATGGAAGATCAGACTATATGTTATTTAGAATCAGCAAAAGTAAAAGTTTCAGGCGTAGCGCCTTTAAATATAAAATTCACAACGAAAAAAGATGGCTTATGGGTAGTAAATTCTGGTGGCGACCCAAGTAATGAACATGATGCAATAATATTCAACCGCGAAATACAAGCAGCTGAAATTACGGACAGTATCGTTAACATAGCATCGGCTGATTATGGAGTATTTGAATTTCATTTAATAAGTATCACAGATGCAGATGACTTTGAAAACACAGCGGCAGTACCGCCAGCCACAGTAACAGTAAAACACACAGTTCCAACGCTGTTAATGGATGATCAGGAGATATGTTATGGCGAAACAGCAGAAATAAAAATTTCAGGCGAAGCGCCTTTAGATATAAAATTCAATACAGAGAAAAATGGCTTGCTTGTGGGAGAATTCAACCGCCACATAGAACCATCGGAAATAGGTGCGGACAGTGTTGTTAAAATAGCATCAGCGGATTTCGGAGAATTTCGTTTCGAGTTAATAAATATCACAGATAAATATGGTTGTGTGTACACTAACGCGGATATATCAGGTGATCCATATTTCCCAGCAATAAGCGCTGTAGTAGTAGTATATTCATTACCAACAGTAAGCATATCAACGACAGATCTATGCGAAGGCAAAGATGTAACGTTAGACTTTGACGGCGGCACACCTCCGTATACATTAGTATATACGGTTAATGGCGCTAACCCGTCAACAATAGGTTTGCCAGCATCACCACTTACAGTTACTGGCGATACAATAATTACAGCAGGTAGCGCTGGCGCTTTTGAGTTTGAATTATTGTCATTAACAGATGCTAATGGTTGTAAAGACACGGCAGCTCCTCGTACAGAAACAATAACAGTCAAAGAATTGCCTACGGTAAGCATCGCATCAAAAACAAATCTATGCGAAGGCGCAGGAGTACAGGTAGCGTTTACAGGTACAGCAGCTCCGTTTACATTGGATTATACGGTTTCTGTCAACCAAGCAGCCTTTGTTGACCCGTTAACATTAGGTTTGCCATCACCACTTACAGTTTACAATAGCGATACAACAATTATAGGCGGTAGCGATGGCGTTTTTGACTTTGCATTAGTGAAATTAACAGATGGTGACGGTTGTGAAAATACAACTCCCGATACAGTAAGAGTAATTGTAGCGAGTGTAGCGGCGCCAACGGTAAGCATGGCAGATCAGACTATATGTTATGGAAGCAGCGCAGAAATATTCGTTACAGGCGCAGCGCCTTTTGATATACAATTCAAAACAAAGAAAAATGGCGAATGGGTAGGCGGAGACGGAACTGAAGCAAATGCAACAGTATTCAACCGTCATATAGAATCAACAGAAGTAGGTGTTGGCGGTCTCGTTAAAATAGCATCGGAAGATTCCGGAGAATTTGAATTCTATTTAATAAATATTAAAGATGATAACGGTTGTGAAAACTTAACGCCTGTAACTGCCAAAGTAACAGTCAAAGAATTGCCTACGGTAAGCGTATCAAGCACAAATATATGCGAAGGAGCAGGAGTAAAGGTAACGTTTACAGGAACATCATCTCCGTTTATACTGGATTATACGGTTGGTGGCGTTAATCCGTCAACAATAGGTTTGCCTGCATCTCCACTTACAGTTTCCAATAGCGATACAGTAATTATAGGTGGTAGCTATGGTACTTTTGTGTTTGAATTAGTTTCATTAGAAGAAGGTAGCGGTTGTATAGACACGGTAAGTCGTACAGAAACAATAATTGTAGAGCAAACGCCAGTGCCAACAGTAAGTATGGCAAATCAGGAAATATGTTATGGAGACAGCGCATCAATAGCCGTTACAGGCTCAGCGCCGTTTGATATAAAATTCAAAACAAAGAAAAATGGCGACTGGGTAGTAGAACAAGGCGGCAACGTAAATGATGAAAATGATGCAATAATATTCAACCGTCATATAGCAGCAGAGGAAATAACTGCAGGCATCGCTAAAATAGCATCGGCGGATTCAGGAGTATTTGAATTCCATTTAGTAAGTATCACAGATGCCAACGGTTGTGAAAACACAGCAGCGGTAACAGCAACAGTAAAAGTCAATTCATTGCCGACAGTAAGCATATCAACAACAGCTCTATGCGAAGGTAAAGGAGTAGATTTACATTTTACAGGCGCATCTCCATTTACATTAGAATATACGGTTAATGGCGTTAATCCGTCAACAATAGGTTTGCCAGCATCACCACTGACAGTAGTCAATAGCGATACAACAATTATAGCAGGTAGCGCTGGCACTTTTGACTTTGGATTAGTGAAATTAACAGATGGTAATGGTTGTAAAGACAATGTAGCTCGTACAGAAACAATAACAGTTTATCCATTGCCAACAGTAAGCGTATCAAAAACAGAAGTATGCGAAGGCGAAGGAGTAGAGGTAACGTTTACAGGCAAAGCTCCATTTACACTGGACTATACGGTTAATAGCGTTAATCCGTCAACAATAGGTTTGCCTGCATCACCACTTACAGTTTCAGGTAACGATACAACAATTGTAGCAGGTAGCGCTGGCAATGCGTTTGTGTTTGATTTAGTTTCATTAAAAGATGATAACGGTTGTGAAAACTTGGTAGTTCAGACAGAAACAATAAAAGTCAATCCATTGCCAACAGTAAGCGTATCAACGACAACACTATGCGAAGGCGCAGGAGTACAGTTAGATTTTACAGGCACAGCTCCGTTTACACTGGAATATACGGTTGATGGCAATAACCCGTCAACAATAGGTTTGCCTGCATCTCCATTGACAGTTTACCAAACCGATAC
>JAISPX010000093.1 GCA_031274595.1 Prevotellaceae bacterium
GCGCATATACCTCAAACACAATACCCTGCCGGCGCTTTATCTGCCGCGTTCTATTTGATTTCAGGAATACGCGGCATGGAAAGGGGAACTGTTTCGAGTGTGAGAGATGAGAACGGAGAGGAAATACTTGCCGATGTCGAACTGTTGCGACTGGCTGTTCCGCGCAGAGTATTCACGCTTTCCCAGATTAAGTATGTGGTGGACAGAATGGTATGGCTGTACGAGAACAGACACATGATTGGCGGGTTGAAATTTGTGTACGAACCGCCGGTATTGCGATTTTTTATGGGCGGAATGGAATCGCTGAACGACTGGCCGGAAAGATTAATGGCAAAATTCAGAAAGGATTTCGGAGACAGTCTGTAACATTGACTTTTACGTCATAAACGGCAATGCGGTTTAGCACGCAGACGACGCAGATTTAACGGAATTTTTCAGATTTGTCATTAATAGCAGTTTGGTATAAAAACAACCGACATAGATTATTTTTGCGGTTAAATCGGCTTTTTAAGACACGACAACATAATCATTGCAATTGTTTTTGTACCTTTGCGGGCAAATTTCAAAGAAACGGATAATGGAAGAAGTCAATTACCAAACAGCCAAAGAATTAGGCTTATTGCCCGAAGAGTTTGACAGAATAAAAGAAATTCTCGGGAGAACGCCGAATTTTACCGAATTAAGCATCTATTCCGTAATGTGGTCGGAACATGCATCATATAAAAATTCTATAAAATGGCTCAAAACTTTGCCAAAAAAAGGCAAACACATTTTAGCAGAAGCAGGCGCTGAAAATGCAGGGCTTGTTGACGTTGGCGATGGTTATGCCTGCGCTTTCAAAATAGAATCTCACAACCATCCCTGCGCTGTTGAACCTTATCAAGGAGCGGCAACAGGCGTTGGCGGCATCAATCGCGATATTTTTACAATGGGCGCGAGACCTATAGCGCAACTAAATTCTTTACGTTTTGGAAATATAAATTCTGACCGAACAAAATGGCTGCTTAAAGGCGTTGTAAAAGGAATTGGCGATTATGGAAATGCCTTTGGCGTGCC
This sequence comes from Prevotellaceae bacterium, assembly GCA_031274595.1. GTDB lineage: Bacteria > Bacteroidota > Bacteroidia > Bacteroidales > UBA932 > JAIRKV01. The sequence goes on from JAISPX010000093.1 coordinate 1,057, forward strand.
TGTTGTTGGCGGCGAAGTGTTTTTTGACGATTGTTACAACGTAAATCCTTTGGTAAATGCAATGTCGGTAGGTTTGGTTCGCAAAGAAAAAACCATTTCGGCAATTGCCAAAGGCGCAGGAAATCCCGTGTACATTGTCGGTTCATTAACAGGAAAAGATGGAATACATGGTTCTACATTTGCATCGGCTGATATTACCGAAGATTCGGCTAATGATATTCCGTCAATTCAGGTTGGCGACCCGTTTATGGAAAAACTTCTTCTTGAAGCGACTTTGGAACTTAATAAAACCGATGCTGTTGTGGGCATGCAAGATATGGGTGCGGCAGGAATTATTTGTTCTACATCCGAAATGTCGGAAAAAGGCAGCTGCGGAATGAAGATTTATCTTGATAAAGTTCCGCTTCGTCAAAAAAATATTGAAGCATGGGAAATTCTTTTGTCCGAATCGCAGGAACGCATGCTTGTAGTTGTAGAAAAAGGCAAGGAAAAAATTGTAGAAGATATTTTTCAAAAATGGGATTTGGCTTGTTCCATAATAGGCGAAGTGATAGATGACGACCGCTTGCTATTTCATTATCACGGCAAAATAGTTGCAGATGTTACTGCTTCTACGCTTGTGCTTGGCGGCGGCGCTCCGATTTACACCCGCGAATATAAAGAACCTGCATATTATAACGAATATAAAAAATTTAATATTGATAATGTTGCCGAGCCTGACGATTTGAAAGAAGCGGCAATGACAATTATAGCAAATCCGAATATAGCATCAAAACGCTGGATTTACGAACAGTACGATACAATGGTCGGAACAAAAAATATGAGCACAAACACGCCTTCGGATGCAGCAATTGTGAACATAAAAAAAACAAAAAAGGCGCTTGTTCTCACAACAGATTGTAATTCAAGATACGTAAAAGCAAATCCGGAAATCGGCACTATGATTGCAGTTTCCGAAGCGGCGCGAAATATAGTTTGCAGCGGCGGCGAACCTTGCGCAATAACAAATTGTTTGAATTTCGGAAATCCGTATAATCCCGAATCATATTGGCAATTTGTAGGCGCAATAAAAGGAATGACGCGGGCTTGTGAATATTTTGGCACACCGGTTACAGGCGGCAATGTAAGTTTTTATAATCAATCCAATATCGATGGAAAAACCGAATCGGTAAATCCGACTCCCGTAATAGGAATGTTGGGAATTTTGAAAAACAAAGAAAATCAAATGACGCTTGCATTTCGTCAGGCTGGAGATGCAATATTTTTGCTGGGAAAATCTGTCAACGACATTGCTTCGTCCGAATATCTTTATTCGTATCACAAAATTATCGCTTCGCCTGTTCCGTATTTTGATATTGAAGAAGAATATAATTTGCATCAAACAATACAACAACTTATAACATGCAAACTCATTTGCAGCGCTCACGATGTTTCGGATGGCGGATTGTTTGTTGCTTTGACGGAATCGGCAATGCCGAAAAATTTAGGTTTTGATATAACAACCGACGAAAAAATCCGCAAAGATGCATTTCTGTTTGGCGAATCACAAGGCAGAGCGGTTGTTTCGGTTGATGCAAAAAATATTGATGCATTTGTTCATTTTATGACATCGCAAAGCCTTACATATTCAAAAATCGGGAATATCACACCTTCGGAAATAATTATCAATAAAAAATCATTTGGCAAAATTGACGAAATTAAAAAAATATACGATACGACTATTGAAAAAATAATAGAAAATAATTGAACAGAAAAACAATACATTGATTAATGGCAGATAAAAAATATATTTCAAAAATGTTTGATGATATTGCCGAAAAATATGATTTTATGAATCATTTTTTATCTTTCGGCGTAGATAAATTCTGGCGAAAGCAACTCGTAAAAGAGTTGAGACGCTATCATCCAAAAAAAATTCTTGATGTAGCAACGGGCACAGGCGATTCGGCAATTATTTTGTTACAAACCGATGCGGAACAAATCATAGGAGTTGATATTTCAAAAAAAATGCTTGCCAAAGGGAAAGAAAAAATAAAGAAAAAACGACTTACGCATAAAATAGAATTGAGGCATTGCGACGGCGAATCGCTCGAATTTCAAAACAATACTTTTGATGCGGTAAACGTTTCTTTCGGAGTTCGTAATTTTGAAAATTTAGATAAAGGTTTATCCGAAATTTATCAAGCGGTAAAACCTAATGGAATTGCAACAATATTAGAATTTTCGATGCCTGAAAATTCGATAATAAAACAAATTTATTCTATCTATTTTTTTTATATTCTTCCGCTTATAGGACGATTCTTTTCGCGAAACAAATATGCATACAAATATCTTCCACAATCGGTAAAAGCGTTTCCCAAGAGCAAGCAATTTATGCAGCATTTGCAAGATGCAGGTTTCAGACAAACGCGACACATCCCGCTCACATTCGGAATAGCCGAGATTTATATAGGAATTAAGTAAACAAATCTTTCGGAATTTTTATTTCTCACACATATAATAAAAAACTTGCCAAGTTTTTGCTCGGCAAGTTTTTTAATAAATTAAACGTGCAATTTTACGTATTATTTCTTTAATAATTGTTGAACCTTGTCTTCAAATAAAAGTGCAAGAGCAACAAGAATTTCAAGAATTAATCCAAATCCTACGCCAACATATTCAGTTGTCAAAACATAAATGAAAACAAGTCCGCCACCAACTATAGGCGCTAATTTTGCAACAGTCGATAAATTAAATTTAGGCGCAAGAGTAATGTCTTTCTTTGTAACATCAACATAAATAAGAGCAGCAGCTCCTGCCAAAATAAGTAAAACTGCCAATAAGGAAAGAATACCGCTACTAAAAAGGTTAAAACCATTGAACGATATACTAAAAGGGCCAACACCCACAGAACCAAATGGCAAAGCCAAAGAAATAATCAAAAGAATGCCACCGATAAGTTTGTAAAATTTTGTAATTTGTTCCATAACTCATTAAATTTTAAAATGTTATTTTTTTATTTTATCAGTCGCAAAGATATATAATTTTTTACAAATATTGATTTTTTTAATATTTTTTTTTACTTTTGTAAATAAAGATAACAAAACATCATGGAAAAATTTTCTGTTTTTATTGCCGATTTCGCTTCGTGGCTTTGGGATTGGCCGCTTTTAATACTTTTATTTGGGACTCATCTTTTTTTAACATTCCGACTTGGTTTTATACAACGTTATACAGGTAAAGCCATTCGTCTTTCGGTTATGCGCGATAAAAATTCACACGGCGACGTAAGCCAGTTCAGCGCATTGGCAACGGCTCTTGCTGCAACAATAGGAACAGGAAATATTGTGGGCGTAGCAACAGCAATAGCGCTTGGCGGACCCGGCGCTGTGTTATGGACGTGGCTTACAGGAATTTTAGGAATTTCGACAAAATATGCTGAAGGCTTGCTTGCCATAAAATATCGCGTAAAACGCAAAGATGGAAATATTGCAGGCGGACCAATGTATTATTTGCAATATGGATTAAAAAACAGAAAAGCGGGAAAAATTTTAGGCGTTTTGTTTGCTGCATTTGCTGCTTTGGCGGCATTTGGTATAGGCTCGTCAACACAATCAAATTCAATAAAAGATGCGGTTTTTACAACTTTCAGTTTTGCTTCGGAAACAAATTTTCTGGGAATTACAATCCAAACCAAAATTCTGGTAGGCATAGCATTATCACTTATTACAGGCATGGTAATTATAGGCGGAATAAAAAGTATTGCTCGGGTAAGTCAAAGCGTAGTGCCGTTTATGGCTTGTTTCTATGTCGCAGGATGTTTGTTCATACTTATTACAGGTTACGAAACGTTATGGGATACGATAAAACTTATATTTAGTCAGGCATTTTCTCTTAAATCAGTTGGCGGAGGAGCCGTTGGCTCAGCGATAATGCTTGCTGCGCGTTACGGCGTTGCACGCGGATTGTTTTCAAACGAATCGGGACTTGGCTCAGCCGCAATTGTTGCCGCAGCAGCGCGCACGCGTAATCCTGTACGTCAGGCATTAGTGTCATCTTCGGGAACATTCTGGGATACGGTAATAATTTGCGCGCTTACAGGATTGACGATTGTAAATACAGGAGCATGGAAATCGGGATTTACAGGTTTTGAACTTACGCGTTTGGCTTTTTCACAAATTCCGTTTGGCGAAATAATCGTAGGCATAGCGCTTTTGATGTTTGCATTTACAACAATCATAGGTTGGTCGTATTACGCCGAAAAATCAATAGAATATCTTTTCGGACGAAAATCAATATTGCCATATAAAATTGTTTATTTATCTATGGTTTTTGTTGGCTCTGTTTTTTCTCTTGATTTAATTTGGAATTTTGCCGATATTACAAACGGCTTAATGGCTCTGCCAAATCTTATTGCCTTAATTTTGCTGAGCGGAGTTGTTGCCGCCGAAACAAAAAAATATCTAAAAAACAATGATATTGATAAACATTCGCATGATGAAATTATAGAACATTAATTTATATCAATGCTTATGGGCGAGATATTAATAAAAAGTCGCCTTTGTAATGCGAAACAAGTAGAACGTAATACGGATATTCAAAAAAATATTAAGCGTATTTGATGCTGTTTGGTATTATTACTAATTAACAACAACTTTAATGTCGATTTTGCCGCTAAACATTACTTGTTTTGATGCGGCTTGTTCTGCCTCTTTTTTAGAGGCGCCGTAGCCTTCGCCAAGAATTATATCGCCATCAAACAATATTGCTCTAAAGCGATTAGCGCATGGAACTGTTGTTTCTTCGTAACATTCAAAAGTTAATTTTGACTTGTTTTTTTGTCCCCATTCAAGTATTTTGCTTTTGTAATCAACTTCTTCTTCAATCAGTTTATTGATGTCAATAAATTTCAGGAATTGTTTTATGAATATTTTTTTTGTGGCTTCATAGCCAAAATCAAGCAGCATTGCTCCGTGTACGGCTTCAAAAATATTTCCTGCTGCGCCTTTTGCCTGTTTATTTCGACTTTGATGTTGGGTCAGCAATTTCATAAGTCCGCTTTGTTGCGATAAAAAGTTCAAACTTTTACGACTTACTATTTTTGCCCGCATTTTTGTAAGAAAACCTTCTTGCTTGTCGGGAAATGCCATGAACAAATATTCGGCAACTATGCCGCCTACAACGGCATCGCCAAGATATTCCAAGCGTTCGTTTGTTCTGTATTTTTTGTTTTTGTTGAAAACTACATCCGACCTTTGGGTAAAGGCGATTTTGTACAAATTAATATCGTTAGGATATTTTCCTAAAACTTGTTTTAAGCCTTTGTACAATTGCTTATCGTCAGAATAGTTGACTATTATAGATTTAACAAGCGATATCAATGTTTAATCTAATTTCTTAAGGATTATTGCTGCGTTGTGTCCACCAAATCCGAATGTATTGCTTAATGTTACGTTCACTTTGCATGATTGCGCTTTGTTAAGCGTAAGATTCATTTTTTCGTAATTTATTTCGGGATCTTGTGTTTCGAAATTAATTGTCGGCGGGATGGTTTGCTTTTGAATTGCGCATATACAAGCCAGAGCTTCAATAGCGCCGGCAGCGCCGAGTAAGTGTCCTGTCATCGATTTTGTTGAACTTATAGTTATTTTTGAAACATAATCTCCAAATACTTTTTGTATTGCTTTAAGTTCGGCAATATCTCCAAGTGGAGTTGATGTTCCGTGAACGTTTATATAATCAACATCTTCGAGTTTAAGATTTGAATCTTCGAGTGCTGTTTGCATAACGCTTGCTGCTCCAAGACCTTCGGGATGCGGCGCTGTGAGATGGTATGCATCGGCTGACATTCCGCCGCCCATAACTTCTGCATATATTCTGGCTCCACGCGCTTTTGCATGTTCGTATTCTTCGAGTATAAGTCCTGCCGCTCCTTCTCCTATGACAAATCCATCGCGGTCTTTGTCAAACGGACGAGAAGCTTTCATATAATTATCATTATTTACCGATAAAGCCTGCATCGAGTTAAATCCTCCAACGCCTGCTTCATTGATAGCCGATTCTGAACCTCCTGCAACCATAATAACCGCTCTGCCCCGTCGGATATGATTCATGGCTTCGATAAGCGCATGTGTTGAAGATGCGCATGCGGAAACAGTTGCATAATTAGGTCCGCAAAAACCATGTTTTATGGAAATGTATCCTGCGCAAATATCCGAAATCATCTTGGGTACAAAAAAAGGGCTGAAGCGAGGTATTCCGCCACCCTCGATAAAGCCCTTCACTTCTTCAAAAAAGGTACGGATACCTCCGATACCTGACGCCCAAACAACTCCAATCCTAAAAGGGTCTGCCGATTCTTTGCTTATTCCTGCATCTGCAATTGCCTGATCGGCGGCAATCATGCCAAATTGCGAGTACAAATCGTGTTTGCGAACCTCTTTTCTGTCGAAATAGTCGGCGGGATTGTAATTTTTTACTTCGCAGGCAAATTTTGTTTTGAAATTTGTCGTATCAAAATAAGTTATCAAACCGGCGCCACTTGTGCCTTTTAAAAGGTTATCAAAAAAATCACTGATATTATTTCCCAGTGGATTTATCGTTCCTATGCCTGTTACTACAACTCTTTTTAATTCCATAATTCTATCAAAATTTACTTTTGAAATAAAACTCTAACATTACAAATTTAATCTTTCTTACTTTCGATGTAAGCAATAGCATCGCCTACTGTTGTAATTTTTTCTGCATCTTCATCGGGAATCTGTACCCCAAATTCTTTTTCAAATTCCATGATTAATTCAACAGTATCAAGTGAGTCTGCACCAAGGTCATTTGTGAAACTTGCTGTAGGTGTTACTTGTTTTTCATCAACTCCTAATTTGTCGACGATAATTTCTGTTACTTTAGACACAATTTCTGCCATAACTTTTTGTTTTAGTTAATAATTTAGTTTAATATGTATGTTATTTCAAATTTTTCTATTAAAATTGCATATTATTTTATAAACGTCATACGCGAGGTTTAGTTGCAATTTCAGCCTGCAAATATAAGTATTATTTTTTAAATGGAAACTTTTTTAAATTAAGACACTCAAAATAAATATGTTAAAAATCAAAAATATCGCTATTTTTGCTTCCGGGTCGGGAAGTAACGCCGAAAATATTATAAAATATTATAAAAATAATAAGGTCGGAACGGTAAAAATCGTATTGTGCAATGTTGCGAATGCTTATGTTTTAACCAGAGCAAGCAATTTGGGCATTCCGTCTATGTCTTTTTCGAAAGTTGATTTTTATAAATCAAATAAGATAATTGATAAATTGCTGTCAGAAGAAATCGACTTAATAGTTTTGGCGGGGTTTTTATGGCTTGTGCCAAAAAACATAATAAAATCATACGAAAATAAAATAATCAATATTCATCCCGCTTTGTTGCCAAACTACGGCGGCAAAGGAATGTACGGCGACAATGTTCACAAGGCGGTAATTGCCGATGGCAAAAAAGAATCGGGAATTACTATTCATTATGTAAACGAAGAATATGATGATGGAAATATTATTTTTCAGGCAAAATGTGAAATTTCCGATGAAGATACTCCCGCAACGCTTGCCCAAAAAGTACACGCTTTGGAATATGAATATTTTCCTAAAGTAATAGAATCGGTGATTATGCGCTTATAGCGTTAATCACAATTGTTTTCGCAGGCTCATTTTTAAGATTGCTACAAAAGCCGTAAATCAGCGTGAGCGCCAACTGTGAGTTGCAAAGCGGGAAGAGAACCAAGCGCAATGATGCACAAATTTAACTTCGCAAACACAACAAATATGTAAGTACACAAATCAACAAACATGCAACACTGAAAATTTGAAAAAACTTTACGAAATTAAAAATTATTTCATAAACTTGTGGCATATTTATGTAAAAATTTAAGAATTAATGATACATAGACAGGCAAAAAAGGGTTGCCAGCCCACAGTGACAGAAACATGGGATTTTTTTTGCAAAAGCCATGTAAAACAAAAAGCAAAACGCAGTATCCGAAAAGCGTTACGAGTAGGCTTGAGATTTCTGATGCCGACAGGAATATCAGGAAAACAATAACAATTTCGGCAAAAAATTAATTAATTTTTGTCTGCGTAAAGGCGTGGACGTTAAACAAAAAAAAAGAATATGAAAAAAATTTTAATGATTTTAGTGGTAATGGTTGGCATTGCAGTTAGTGCAAATGCTAAATGTGTTAGTGACAAATTAGTAAACTTCTATGGAAACAATTATGTTAGATTAGAAAATAAATGTAGCAGTGCGGTTTATGTAACAATTAAATATTACGAAAAAGCATCAGGAAAATGGATAACGCCAAAGCGGATATATCTAACTGGCAATGGAGGTTTATTAGATGTTATAATATACGATAATACACAATATCAGATAGTAAGAGAAGATGTAGCAAACTAATGATTAATTGTTATCCTTCGTTCGGGCAAGGTTCTGCTCGTTCATATTATCAAAAACAACCCTAACAGGATTTTAAAACCCTGTTAGGGTTATATGCTTATATTCCACAATTTTACATTTCAATTCTCTAATTTATTTTTTTCTTTCCCAATAGCGGTAAATTTCTACACCGATAGCCGTAAATTTCTTCTTCGGTAGAAATTTTTTTCTTCCCTTATAAAAATTTTGCTCCGTAAGGGTAGAAATTTATCTGCTACACTTGGCGTTTATTTTTTTGCAACTTTATAATTTGTATCAAACCGCTGTTAAGAAATGGTTAATGATACAATGGTAAATCGTAAATTACTCTCAACTTTACAAACTTTATAGATAAATAGAAAATCCCGTTAGGAATTGAAGTTCGATAGAAAATAAGGATAAAAGACTATTGCACACGGAACACAGCCGCGAGGACATTGTCTTGACAAAAGTTATTCAAAAAGGCTGCGAAGCCGTCAGGATACAACTGTTAGGTCATTTGATTGTAACGGAAGAAAGGTACATGAGTTTTGCAGACGAGGGGCTTATTTAACCCCTTTTTTTGGTTAAAATTCATTCTGCAAATTCTTTAATGCCGACGTAACACCATCCCTCACACGACCGCATTCTTTATTTACTTGTAACATGTTCGTCATGCGAATGAAACTTCCGTGCCGTACTTTTGTAAAAAATTTAAACGGATAATAAATGAAAAAGTATCGTCTTCTCAGCATTCTGGCAGTGATTACTCTTGTAGCTGTAACATGCCTGATTACCTTCACGCTCAGCGTGCACTACAACAACCTGCACGCGGATTACCACAACCTCTACGCCGCCGATTCCGCGAAAATCGAAAACAGGATTAGTACCATGTGGAACATCATCAGCGACAAATTCTCCATCAAGGAAGA
>JAISPX010000100.1 GCA_031274595.1 Prevotellaceae bacterium
AATAATTCATTATTGACAGGCGAAATCGGGTCGGGAAAATCCACAATAGTGGATGCGCTGACTTGTTTGATTGTGCCACACCATAAAATCATTTTCAATAAAGCCGCAGGTGCGGAAGGAAAAGAAAGAACAATGGCAAGTTACATTCGTGGTGAATACAAAAATACAAAAGCGGAATATAACGAAATAGATAACGATGCCAAAAGAAAATCAAAAGCAATTTCCTTGCGATACACAAACGATTCCGACACTACTTTTACGGTAGTACTTGCCAATTTTCACAACGCTGGTTATGAAAATAATGTTACATTGGCACAAGTATATTGGATAGAAAATGAGAAAGTACAAAAAATATTTATTGTCGGTTTTAAGCCGCTAACAATAAAAGAACATTTTTCAGGCATTGAAGATGGAAAAAGTTTGAAACAGAGAATCAAAACATTGTCCAACATTGAATATGCCGGTGACAGTTTTTCGGAATACAGTCAACACTTCAGGCATTCGCTGGGTATGAATTCCGACAAAGCTATTGATTTGTTCTACCAAACCGTTTCAATGAAAGAAGTCAAAAACCTTACCTCATTTGTGCGGGAACAAATGCTCGAACAGACCGACGTTAAAACTCAAATTGAAGAATTAAAAAAACGTTTTGAAGACCTGAACAGAGCCTATAATGCAGTTGTAGAAGCAAGAAAACAGCGAGATAGACTACTACCATTAGTCGATTTGGAAACAACTTACACAAAATACAGAGCTGATATGGAAGAAATAGATAAAATTCGCTCTGCCATTCCAAGTTATTTTGCTACAAAGAAAATCGTTTTGCTTGAAAAAGAGATGGCAAATAGTGAGGCGAAACTGAATAAACTTGAAAATGATTTAACCCAATTAGTCATTGATTTAGAAGTCAAACGCAACGCACAAACGCAAATCAAGCAAGATATTCGCAATAATGGAGGAGCACGATTGGAGCAAATAGAGAGTGAGATTAAGCAACGCGAAAAGGATAAAAATACCAAACGAAATAAACATAACCAATATATTTCACTTGCAACGAAATGTGAATTACCTGCTGCAAATTCGGATAAGACATTTTATTCCAACATAAAAACCGCTCAACAAAAAGTTGAATATTTGAAAGACATACAAGCAACCAACTCGGACAAATTGGGTACATTATCTGCCGATTTGAGAATTATAAACGACAATATAGGAATAACAGAGACAGAACTGCAATCACTAAAAAATCGCAAAAACCAAATACCTCTGGCATTTTTAGATGTCCGCCAAAAAATGATTGATGATTTGCAAATGGATGAAAAAGAAATACCCTTTGCCGGTGAACTGATAAAAGTAAAAGATGACGAAAAACAATGGGAAGGGGCTTTGGAAAGATTATTACACGGGTTTGGTATCAGTTTATTAGTTCCCGAAAAACATTACAAAGCAGTCAGCAGCTATATTAACCGCAAAAGATTGTTGGATAAAAATGAAAAAGGCGTTAAACTGGATTATTTTCCTGTACCAACCAATACAAAACCAAATTATAATGCGTTCGATGCCGATTCTGTAATCAATAAGATTGAAATAAAAGAAGATACCAATTTTGAAGATTGGCTGCAAAACGATTTGGAACAGCACTTTAATTTAAAATGTGTATCTATCGACAATTTTCAAAAAATCAGACAAGATGCCATAACTATCGAAGGTCAATATAAAAAAGGGAAAAAACATACCAAAGACGACCGTAAAAACTTATGGGATAGAAAAACATTTGTTTTAGGTTGGTCAAACATTGAAAAGATTAAAGCTGTAGAAGAAAGTTTAAACGAATCAAGAATAAAGCAGGAAACTACAAAATCGGCATTGGATAAACTGAAAATTGAAATAACAAACAATACAACTTTGAATACGCACTTGAATTTGTTATTGTCGTATCAAAATTGGAATGAATTGAATTGGCAAGACGAAGTAAAAGAAATTGAAAAACTGAAAACAGAAGAAACAGAGATCAAAACGAGTAGCAATATTTTGCAAACCTTACAGGACAATTTAACAAAAGTTTTAACTGAAATAGTTGAACTCGAAAAAGAACAAACAGCAAAAAATCAATCTGTCGGTAGCACAAATTCAAATTTGGAAAGATATAAAACAGAAATAGAAACTTGTAAATCTACTCAGACAACGATATCAGAAAATGAAGCCCTCCGATTTTATCCGAAAATAGATACACTCATATCAAACAATAATCTCACGGCAAAAAATATTGACCTGATTCAAAACGATTTGGTAAATAACCGTAATGAAGAAGAAAGGACATTAAATCGAAAATCGAATCAAATACACGGCGAAATTATCAAAGTAATGCAAAATTACAAAAACGAGTTTCCTGCTTTATCTAACGAATTGTCGGTTGAAATAGATGCACTACCCGAATTTATCAAACAATACGATGAAATCAATAATAATGGACTTCCTGAACACGAAAACCGCTTCAAAGAGCTGCTGAACAAAAATACCATTGACGATATTCGGGTTTTTGATGTAAAATTGGATACCCACAGCAAACAGATTAACAGCAAAATCAAAGAAATAAACAAACACTTAAGGGATATAGAATTTAACAAAGGAACTTATATTGAACTTTCGAGCGATCGAAATGCCGATAAAGAGATTTCAGATTTTAAAAAGTCCTTAAAAGACTGTTATGCCGATATTTTAGACACATCCGATGCCTATACCGAAGACCGTTTTAATTTGGTCAAAGCGTTTTTAGACCGTTTCAAAAGCAATGATACAAAAGACATTGAATGGACTAAAAAAGTTACCGATGTAAGAAACTGGTATTTGTTCAGTGCCAGCGAAAAATACATGGAAGATGATTTCGAAAAAGAATTTTATTCCGATACCGCCGGAAAATCAGGCGGACAGAAAGAAAAACTGGCTTATACAATTTTGGCTTCGGCATTAGCTTATCAGTTTGGTTTGTCTTTTGGCGAGCCGCGTAGCAAATCGTTTCGCTTTGTGGTTATCGACGAAGCTTTTGGACGGGGAAGCGATATAAGCACTCAATTCGGGCTGGAACTCTTCAAAAAGTTAAATTTGCAAATATTGGTCATAACTCCCTTACAGAAAATAAATATCATTGAGAATTACATAAATACAGTGCATATTGTATCAAACATAGAAGGTAATAATTCGGAAATACAATATCTTACAACTGAAGAATATAAACAGGAAAAACAGCGCAGAAGCATAATACAAACCATTGAATCGACAGCCCAATGATAACGCCTAATGAAATACAACAACAATGTCTGAATTGGTGGAAAAACGTACTGGTTGCCTACATTGATTCAACCGATTTTTTCCCAAAAGAAATTAATAGAATCGGTAAAATCACAGCCAAGGATTTATTGGAAAGATTGCCTGAACATCAAAAATCACTGGCTTTGTTACGCAATAATTCCAAAAGCAATAAAAAACAAGGCTATATGCTTGTCGAAACAGAAAGGCAATTCGATAAAATCGGGAAACAGTTAGTTCCTGAAAAAATCGTGATCGAAACACTTGAAGATTATCTAAAATTAATTAGAAAAGAAACAGCATATCAGATATTTACACACAAATACAATTTGATAATATCACAATTCCCCGAATTAAAAGACTGGATTACGAGATATCCACAAAAAGTTATTGATAATCAGGAAGAATGGGAAGATATATTGAAAGTGTGCACCTATTTCAAAGCCAATCCTGCTCCAAATTTATATATCAGAGAACTACCACACGTTCATACAAAATTCATTGAAAACAACAAGCCGATAATTAAAGAATTACTGGACATATTGATTGCCGACTTTATAGAAACGAAAGAAACAAATTTTGAAAAACGATTTAACTTGAAATATAGCGAACCATTAGTGCGATTCAGGATGTTGGATAACAATATAAGTCAAACCTATTTTTCCGGAATTGACGATTTAAGTATCCCTGTTAGCCGGTTTGAGCAATTGAATGTGCCGATAAAGAATGTGTTGATTGTCGAGAATAAAACAAATTTACTGACTATTGCATTAACCTTGCCTGAATTAAAAAGTACAATTGTCGTTTTTGGGAGTGGCTACAAAGTAGAAAATCTTAAAAACGTGGAATGGTTCAAACAAATACAACTGTTTTATTGGGGCGATTTGGATGCACAAGGATTTGAAATACTATCTCAGTTCAGGAACTATTTCCCTCATACAAAAAGCATTTTAATGGATAAATCAACCTTTGACAAATTTTCGGAAAACCATACGGGAACACGTTCAACAATAACAATTAGATTAAATTTGACCGACGAAGAACAGGAATTATATGAACTTCTGAAAGCTAATAATTGGCGTTTGGAACAAGAAAAAATACCTGT
>JAISPX010000123.1 GCA_031274595.1 Prevotellaceae bacterium
CCGAGATTGTCGCGGTCTTCATCCGTTACCAGATGATTGTTTGCCAAATATTCTTTCACCGCTTGCCGCAGAGATTTCTCAAGCGTTTTGCGGGAGTCGTTCTTAGCCTGCACCGAAGGTTTGGTGCGGGTTGCGGGTTCATCGGCGATTTCGAGTTTATCGGAATAGTCATCTCGCTGCGCCGTCAATTGCTGATACACGTCGTTCGGAAAATTAAACCGCGTCAACGATGCATGCAGATACTTCAGAAAGTTGATAGCCCATGACAGAAATTCTCTGTCCTTGTCTGGAATAAAATCATTGTTATTCATAATTTTAAAAATTTAAGTAAATATATTTTGTTAATGGATATTGTTGATAAAATAAAATCATTAGGATACTCTATCCCGAAGACAGGATAACTCTCACTGTCGACAGGATACTCCATCCCGAAGACAGGATAACTCTCACTGTCGACAGGATACTCCATCCCGAAGACAGGATAACTCTCACTGTCGACAGGATACTTCATCCCGAAGACAGGATACTCTATCCCGAAGACAGGATAACTCTCACTGTCGACAGGATAACTCTCACTGTCGACAGGATACTTCATCCCGAAGACAGGATAACTCTCACTGTCGACAGGATACTCTATCCCGAAGACAGGATATTCCATCTCGAATATAGGGTTTGGATTTTTCATATTTTATTTTTTTGTCGGATATTTATCTGTAAAAAAATCAACACAAAGTTATAAAATATTTTTAAATAATTAATGATTTTTTGTTGATTTGTTTTTTATCATTAACCATTATATCATTAATTTTCCATTATCCACATAGAATTTGGCAGAGATAAAGCATCGCAGCCTTCGGTAATAACATTTACCTCATTGTAGTTGCAATACAGGTTTGCCAGCAGTTTGCAGTTGCTTGCATCCAAATTTTCTAAATTCAGACATTTGCTGACATCCAAACTCGTTAATTGATTTTCTTAGCAAATTAATTCTTCTATCATATTTTTGCCGACATCCAAACGCTTTAATTGACTACCGTAGCAATACAAATTGGTTAACGCCATATTTTTGCTCACATCCAAACTTGTTAATTGATTATTGTCGCAATTTAAAAAGGCTAACTTCGTATTTTTGCTGACATCCAAACTCTTTAAGTGATTGTTGTTGCAATACAAATCGGTTAACGCCGTATTTTTGCTTATATCCAAACTTGTTAATTGATTATTGCCGCAATATAATCTGGTTAACTCCGTATTTTTGCTGACATCCAAACGCGTTAATTGATTGTTGTAGCAATACAAATTAGTTAACGCCATATTTTTGCTGACATCCAAACGCGTTAATTGATTATTGTCGCATCCTAAACTGGTTAATTCCGTATTTTTGCTGACATCCAAACGCGTTAATGGATTATCGCTACAATTTAATTCAGTTAACGCCATATTTTTGCTGACATCCAAACGCGTTAATTGATTGTTGTAGCAATACAAATAAGCTAATGCTGTATTTTTGCTGACATCCAAACGCGTTAATTGATTTTCGTAGCAATATAATTCTTTTAACTCCATATTTTTGCTGACATCCAAACGCGTTAATTGATTATTGTCGCATCCTAAACTGGTTAATTCCGTATTTTTGCTGACATCCAAACGCGTTAATTGATTGTCATTGCACCATAATTTGTTAAAATTCGTAGCCCTTATAACAATGGTATGTGATTCTTCGCTCACGTATTTGTGATAGAACCCTAATAATACTAACCCGCCATCATCCTCATCGTGTTCTCCATCATCAGTATTTGATATTGTTCCATCTCCCCAATCTATGCTAATGTTTGTTGCATCCGTATTTGTAGCAATCTGTATTTCGCTTTGGGCAGAGGTCATGCTGACCTGTTCTTCGGCAAATGTTGTTGTTGCACAGGCACGCATCAGCGTAGCCGGCAGCCTAAATAAACTTAATAATTTTATTATTTTTTTCATATCTTTTTTATTTTGTTATTTTGTTTATTTGTATGTTTGTTGTTGCAAACCCGCAATCTGACTATTTACTATTTTGTTATTTATCATTTTATCATTAACCATTATCATATTTCCTTTTTTTGCCAGTTACCTTTTTTGAGATACCAATATCCTAAAGCGCCAATCAGTATCCAATACACAAATTCCGACAGCCAGACAACCGCTGTTGTGCTTGGATTTATAATTGCCGTATAATAAATGTATGCTATATAGAAGAACATTGTTACAAATTCAATCAAAAATGCGGTTCGCGTGTTTCCCGTGCCCGACACCGAATTGAAAATAACGTTACCCACAGCGCAAAATGTCATTGCTATTGATACAACACGTATTACAGGCACGCTTGCTTTCATCAAATCAATATCATCGGTATAAATTTGTGTGATAAGTTCGGGAAAAGCAAACGTAAATATCGTAATTGGTACGACAAGCATAAAAGTTACTTTTACCATTCGGTTGATAAACGGCACTACTTCGTTCTTACGTCCTGCGCCAATCAGATTGCTGACTAATGTGTTTATTGTCGTTGATAAAGCAACTCCCGGAATCATAAGCAACATGTACAGACTTCGTCCGATGTTGGTTATTGCAAGCGGTCGCTCGCCCATGTGTTCGATAAATATGAAAAACAAAAACCATGTTGATGTCGAAATAAAAAACTGAAACATTATGAATATCGACAAACCAAGCATCTGTTTAATGATTTTGAAATCGATTTTTGAAAATGAAAAAAGCGCATAACGTTTGGTATCCATCTTAAATATCGTGTATCCCAATAAAAACAAAAAGGTAACGAACTCGGCAATAACAGATGCAATAGCCGCTCCTGCAATGCCAAGTTCGGGAAATCCGAAATTCCCGAAAATCATTGCATAATCAAAAAAAACATTAGTCAGCGATGTAATTATTGCCGAAACCGAAAGCACCCGCGTTTTGGTAATTCCTACATACAAACTGCGAAACATTATATTGAAAAACGAAAAAAAGAAACCATAAATGCGCCAGTCGAGATATTCCAGCACGGCATTATACACCTCTTCGGAATTCACAAGAAAATTGATAATGTTGGAAATTTGAAAATACGAAAAGGCAAATACAGCGATGCTCAGCAGCAAATTAAAAAGCAAACCGTTGTTGAATATCAAACCTATTTTTGGATAATCGCGCTCGCCGTTGCGCCGTCCGATTAGTATTTGCGTTCCCTGACTGAATCCGAAACCGACAATATATACCGCTATGTAAAACATTCCTGCAATAGCCGAAGCGCCGAGCGCAACTTCGCTTACATGCCCAAGAAATGCAGTATCGGTAACATTAATAATATTCTGGGCTATTAATGTTAAACAAATGGGATATGCTGTGTTGAATATATTTTTATTACTTGTCAAATTCATAATTTGTGATGTCTTCATGTAAAAACAAGATTTGCAAAGGTAAAAATTAAAAACCGAACCGCAAATAAATGAAAAATTAAGAATGAAAAGTGAAGAATAATGATATAATGATAAAATGATAAATCAATTTTTCCGCAATTTAGCATCTGTGAAAATTCTTCTGCGGGGAATGTTTAAACTTTATGCGGAGAAAGTTTAAAGGTTTTTCGCACAAGGTTTAAGCCAC
This sequence comes from Prevotellaceae bacterium, assembly GCA_031274595.1. GTDB lineage: Bacteria > Bacteroidota > Bacteroidia > Bacteroidales > UBA932 > JAIRKV01. The sequence goes on from JAISPX010000123.1 coordinate 3,640, forward strand.
CGTAAAACAATGATTTACAATTTAGGCAAAAAAACCTCTTCTGCAGGCTGTTTTTTAACCCGAAATGATGATGCAAAAGTTCCTGCAATACACAGCGCTGCGCATATTATGAATGTGATATGAAAACTTTTCATAAAACCAGAATGTAATTCGGGAGTTATCACTTTGTTTCCTACCGACAGCGAAATCGCCATTGTTGCAATTCCCATGCTGAACGCCTGCCCTGTAAGCCTCATTGTACCCATCGTTGCCGAAGCCTGACCGTAGTATTTTTTGTCAACAGAATTCATTATTACATTTGAATTTGGCGACGAAAAAAGTCCGAACCCAAATCCCAGCAAAAACAGCAGCAATGTTATGAAAAGCATTGAGGTGTTTGGCGTAATGAAAATCAAACCTGCCAATCCAGCAACAATAACAGCCATTCCCGAAGTTGCAAGCATTGATGGATTGTGCCTGTCGGATAACCGTCCTGCATAAAGCGACACTACGCACTGTATGCAAGCCTGAACAATAAGTATTAATCCTGCGTTTTGCGGCGTAAATCCGCGAATATACTGCAAGTATAAACTCATCATAAACGCGATTGCCGAAGTGCAGGTATAATTGAGAAGAGCAGACAGACTCGACAAACCAAACACTTTATTGCCGTGAAAAATGCGAACATTAAAAACAGGCTGTTTGTCTTTCAATTCATATAAAACAAAAACCGTAAAACAAAATATCCCTGCCGCTATCAAAATAAAACCAAAAGCGCTTGGTAATTCCGAAAAACCGAATATAAGACCGAATAATCCCAAAGCGTAAATTGCAGAACCGATATAATCAAAATGTTCGCCTTTGGCTTCTGTCCATTCGTGTTTGAGTACGGCAACTGCAAATATTGCCACAACAAATCCCAAAACCCCGACAAGGTAAAAAAGGCTTTGCCAGCCGAAATTATGAGTAAGTATTCCTCCGAAAAACGGTCCCGATGCCAAAGCAAAATATACAACCGCCGTATTTATTCCTATGGCTTTTCCTCTGTGTTGAGGCGGGAAAATAGAAACAAGAATCGCCATGCTTGTTCCGAACATCATTGCGCAGCCTAATCCCGACAAGGCTCTCATCGCAATAAGCATTGCGCCCGAAAACGACAATCCGCACAAAAACGTAGAAATGCCGAAAAGCATAAGTCCGAAAACAAACATTCTTTTGCGTCCGAATAAATCTGCCAGACGTGCAAATGGTACTTGAAATATTGCCGTTGTGATAAGATAAATTGTTGCAACCCAACTTTGCGATACCGCGCCCATCGCAAACGATTTGCCTATCTGCGGCAGCGATAAATTGATTGCCGAACCCATAAACGGAACTAAAAACGATGCAAGGCAAAGTATCAAAAGCGCCGAATTTTGATTTAATTGTTTTTGCATAAAATTATATTATCATTTGCTGATAATTGCTGTTTAGACATCTTGATAAGTTCAGATAACGTTATGCTTTTCTTATCAATATGATAAACCCGTATCACATAAAATTATTTAGCATAATTTACCGCTCTCACTTCGCGTATTACGGTTATTTTCACCTGACCGGGATAAGTCATTTCTTCCTGAATTTTTCGGGCAATGTCAGCCGAAAGTTTTTCGGCTTCATTGTCGCTGATTTTTTCACTGCCTACAATCACGCGTAATTCGCGTCCTGCCTGTATTGCAAATGTTTTTGTAACTCCTGAATACGATAATGCCAAATCTTCCATTTCTTTCAAGCGTTTGATATACGATTCCACAACTTCGCGGCGTGCGCCGGGGCGCGCTCCTGAAATGGCATCGCATACCTGAACTATGGGAGCGATAAGACTTGTCATTTCAATTTCGTCGTGGTGTGCGCCTATTGCGTTTGAAACTTCGAGGCGTTCTTTATATTTTTCGGCGAGTTTCATTCCAAAAATTGCATGCGGCAATTCGGGTTCATCATCGGGAACTTTGCCTATATCGTGCAAAAGTCCTGCGCGTTTTGCAAGTTTCACGTTCAATCCCAATTCGGCAGCCATTATAGCGCAAAGGTTTGCCGTTTCGCGCGAATGTTGCAAAAGGTTTTGTCCGTATGACGAGCGATACTTCATTCTGCCTATCATTCTGATTAATTCTGAATGTAATCCGTGAATTCCAAGGTCGATGGCTGTACGTTTTCCTATTTCTATAATTTCATCTTCTACCTGTTTCTGAACTTTTGTAACAACTTCTTCGATACGTGCGGGATGAATTCGTCCATCGGTTACAAGTTGATGCAGCGCTAAACGTGCAACTTCGCGCCGTACAGGGTCGAACCCCGAAAGTATAATTGCTTCGGGCGTATCGTCAACTACTATTTCAATTCCTGTGGCGGCTTCGAGTGTACGAATGTTTCGTCCTTCTCTGCCTATTATGCGTCCTTTTACTTCGTCGTTTTCGATATTGAAAACTGTTACCGAATTTTCTACAACTGTTTCGGTTGCTACTCGCTGTATGGTTTGCAGCACAATACGTTTTGCTTCTTTGCCTGCTGTCATTTTTGCTTCGTCAACTACTTCGTTGATATATGCTTCGGCTTGTGTTTTTGCTTCGGCTTTCAATGATTCCACGAGCATATTTTTCGCTTCTTCGCCTGACATTCCGGCTATGGCTTCAAGTTTTTCGACTTGTTGTTTATGGAGTTTTTCGCTTTCGTTATTTCGTTTTTCGAGTAAGTCCATTTGAGCCGTCAGATTTGTTCTAATAACGTCAAGTTCTTTTTGTTTTCGTTGTATTTCTCCCAATTGCTGGTTTATCGATATTTCACGTTGTTTAGCTTTGTTTTCGGATTGCTGCATTCTCAAACTATGTTCGTTTACTTTTTTATCATAGTCTGATTTTAGTTGCATAAATTTTTCTTTTGCCTGTAATTCTTTTTCTTTTCGTATAGATTCAGCTTCAGTTTGCGCTTCTTTAACCATTATTTCGGTTTCTTTTGTAATGCGTTTGCGTTTATTGCTGAGCGCAACCATCATTATAAACCATGATGCGATTAAACCTACTATAACTGCAGCTGTTGCAATTAATATATCATTCATTTTTTATATTTTGTTTATTGTTTTTAATTTAATTTCTTGTTTTTAATAAATAAAAAAACCGCAAAATTGCCAATTCATGTCGATAACCCTGATATTTAACGGGCGGAGCCACCGGTTTAATCGCAAACGTCCATCGGTATTGATAATCAATACTCACTTTCGGAAAAGCTACAAGGCCTGTTTTTGAACATCCGAATTAAACTCCTTTAATTTATTAGTGTTGAGTTTCGCAAAAATTTAGCAATAATGCGGGTAAATTATTATTTTTTCAAAGATCGTGTTATTTTTTTTCGTGTATTTGAAGGTAGTTTTCAATTTCTGCATTCAAATCACATAATTCGTCATTTATAGCCTGTTTGTTGTCATTTTCTGTTAATTCAATCATTCTTAATACAAATTGCAATGTTGCCATTGACAGTGCATCCTGAGCATCTCTGTTTTCATATCTCTGCCTGTAATACATTACTTTTTCTTTTATGAGTTTAGTCGCTTTTCGTATTTTTTCCTCATCTTCCCGTTTAATCTTAAATGAATACACTCGTTCCGCAATATGTAATTTAATACTTATTTTATCGCTTCCTTCAATTGTAGTCTTATTATTTTCTATTGTTTCGCCGTCCATCAATATTTTAGTTATTTAACATAGCTATACATTTTTCTATTTCCCGCACAATTCTCTCTATTTTTTGTTTTGCTTCTTGTTTATCAATACTTACAGATTTAAAAGCGTTAACCAGTTGCAACATTTCCAATCGTTTATTCAGTTCGTTTATTTTATTATTCTTCTCGTTTATAATCGCAGCCTGTTCCGCTTTTTCCTTAATTGCAACCTCCTTTTCCGAATTTGCAGCTTCGTAAAGAGAGATTAATCTATCAATCTTGTTTTTTAATTCTGTAAGCATCTACAACAATTAAACAATTATTTTCCATGATGCAAAGTAAATATTTTTTTTTAAACTATCAAAATTTCATCATATTTTTGTAATCAGATTTTTTTTTATAATTATAATTATTTTATTCATAACATATTTTAGATGAGGTTACAAAACGTATTATTAATGCTGATTTTGCATATTGTTACATTAAACGCATTTGCTCAAAATAAATTAACAAATCCCATTAATGGCAGATTATTGCTTTCTGCAAATTATGGAGAATTGCGTTCCATGCATTTTCATTCCGGCATAGATTTGAAAATCGGAGGAGCGCCCGGCGCAAAAGTTTATGCCGTTAATGATGCTTATGTTTATCGGCTAAGCGTAAGTCCGCGAGGATATGGAAATTGCGTGTATTTGAAACATTCAAACGGTAATGTTACGGTTTACGGACATTTGCATAAATTTAACGCTACTCTCGCAAATTTTATAAAAATAGAACAATACAAACGTAACAGTTTTGCATTTGATACAATATTTGCCGAGCCTGCGTTTACCGTGAAACGCGGAGAAATAATAGGTTTTGCAGGAAACAGCGGAAGTTCTTTTGGTCCTCATTTGCATTTCGAAATAAGAGATTCGTTGAATATTCCTGTAAATCCCATACCCGAATATTATAATGTTTCCGACAAAATTCCGCCGACAATAAAATCTCTGACTGTTTTTACTCTCGACAATTTCATGAATGTTAATTTTCAACGAATAACACAAGATATTCAATTAAAAAACGTAAAAGGCAAACACAATATTCCCGAAACAATTGAAATAGAATCGCCGTCTTTTTTCGGAATTGAGGCTTTTGACAATGTTGATGAAACTTATAATAAAATAGGAGTTCGCAGTATTCATGTAACGTTTGACAATAACGTAATTTTCAGTTGTGTCATAGATTCTGTGGGTTTTGATAAAGACCATTATATAAATTCACTGCAAGCCTACGATTTGCTGATAAAAGAAAATCGTAACGTTATAAAAACTTATGTGGAACGAGGAAATAATCTGAACAAATACAAAAACGTTGTAAACAACGGTATTGTTGAGATTAACGATAGTCTGACGCACAAAGTTTCAATCACTCTTGAAGATGATTATAAAAATAAAAGTATTCTGAATTTCAGTGTAAAAGCAAAGAAGAAATCCGACAAAAATCATCTCTTAGATTCACAAAAAGGCAAATGCATCGAATGGAACGCAGGCGCAACAATATTGTGCAACGGCGCAGGATTGATTGTTCAGCCAGAATCTTTTTATGATAACGCCTGTGTTGAATTGAAAAAATCTGATACTGTTGTAAATAATTTTTCGTCTGTATATTCGGTAAATCTACATTCAATGCCTGTGTCCAAACCTTTGTATATGCTGATAAAAACTCATATTGCCGACAGTTTGCGCAATAAAGTTATGCTCGGAGCATTTAGCAACGGAAAATTGCATGCAGTCGATGCACAATATTTTATGGGTTTTGCGACTGCCAAAATATCATCATCGGCTTATTATTTTGTTATTGTTGATACCGTTAATCCGCAAATAACGCCAAAATTCAAAGATGGCGCAGATTTGCGAAAACAAACAAATCTGAAAATAACTGTTGATGACAGCCTTTCGGGAATACAAAAATACGCAGGATATATAGATGAAAAATGGGCATTGTTTGAATATGATGCCAAAAATCGCTTATTAACTTATACCTTCGACTCGGAACGTATTTTGCGAAACAAAAAACACAGTCTGAAACTCATTGTAAGCGACAGCAAAAATAACACAAGCGTTTTTGAAAGTTCTTTTGTATGGTAAGACGAGGCAAAACAGTTGTAAAATGCTTACATTTTATTACTTATAACTAACGCACAAATCAACATCGCGCTAAATTAAATTCGAGAATAGATGCTAAATAATTAAAATATTATTACAATTACCGATTTTTTTATAATTTAGCAGCTCAAAACATTAATTAATATGGAAAATAACGAAGAAAAAATTATCGGATTACCTGATAATGCATTTACAGAACTCAAACATGATGAAGAATATAAGCCTGTCATGTCTGCAAAGAAAAAATATCCCGAAGCAAACACATGGTCGGTTTTGTGGGGATTGTTAATGGCTGTTTTGTTTTCGGCAGCGGCGGCATATCTGGGATTAAAAGTAGGGCAGGTTTTTGAAGCGGCAATTCCAATTGCAATCATAGCGGTAGGACTTTCAACTGTTGCAAAACGCAAAAGCGCTCTTGGCGAAAATGTGATTATACAATCAATAGGCTCAAGTTCGGGAGTTATTGTTGCAGGCGCAATTTTCACGCTTCCGGCTTTGTATATTTTGCAGGCGAAATATCCTGACATGTCGGTGTCGTTTGTACAAATATTTATGAGTTCGCTATTGGGCGGTATTTTGGGAATATTGTTTCTGATACCATTTCGTAAATATTTTGTTAAAGATATGCATGGAAAATATCCTTTTCCCGAAGCTACGGCAACAACGCAAGTGCTTGTGTCGGGCGAAAAAGGCGGATCTCAGGCAAAACCGCTGATAATTGCAGGAATTGTCGGAGGAATTTATGATTTTATAGTTGCAACTTTCGGCTTGTGGAGCGAAACATTCAGCAGCACCGTATGCTCGTGGGGACAAACTATTGCCGACAAAGTAAAACTTTATTTCGGAATAAATACTGGAGCAGCCGTTTTGGGTCTTGGATATATTGTAGGGCTTAAATATGCGGCAATTATTTGTTTCGGTTCATTTTTAGTTTGGTTTGTAATCATTCCGCTTTTGCCTCTTCTCGGCGATGCAACATTACACATGCTGAATCCTGTAATTACAGATGCCGTAGATAAAATGTCGCCCGATGAAATATTTAAATCCTACGCACGGCACATAGGTATAGGAGGAATTGCAACAGCAGGAATTATAGGAATAATAAAATCATGGAAAATAATAAAAGGAGCAGTAAGTTTGGTTTCAAATGAAATGAAAAACAAATCTGCCGCCGTAAATAAAGAAATTGTCCGCACTCAACGCGATTTGTCAATGAAAATAGTCGCTTTCGGCTTGATATTTACATTGCTTGTTATTTTTGCCTTCTTTTTGTTTGGAGTGATGGAATTTAATTTGCTTCATGCTGTTATCGGCATTTTGGTTGTCGGCATAATTGCGTTCATGTTTACAACTGTTGCCGCAAATGCAATAGCAATAGTAGGAACAAATCCTGTTTCCGGAATGACGCTAATGACATTGATACTTGCATCGGTAATTATGGTAGCCGTAGGATTGAAAGGCTCAACAGGAATTGTAGCCGCGCTGATAATGGGAGGAGTTGTTTGCACGGCGCTGTCGATGGCAGGCGGCTTTGTTACCGATTTGAAGATAGGATATTGGTTAGGCTCAACGCCCGCCACACAGCAAAAATGGAAATTTTTAGGCACTTTGGTTGCAGCGGCAACTGTCGGCGGAGTTATGATAATTCTTAATAAGACTTATGGATTCGTAGGCGAAAATGCTTTGGTTGCGCCGCAGGCAAATGCAATGGCGGCAGTTATTGACCCGCTAATGTCGGGAACAGGAGCACCTTGGACTCTTTATGGAGTTGGAGCAATAATAGCAATAGTTCTTAACTTCTGTAAAATTCCCGCTCTGGCATTTGCACTCGGAATGTTTATCCCGTTGGGACTTAATGTGCCGCTTTTGGTTGGCGGAGCAGTAAGTTGGTATGTTACCACACGCAGCAAAAATGCGGAAATAAACAAGCAACGCGGCGAAAAAGGAACACTGCTTGCATCAGGATTTATTGCCGGCGGAGCATTGATGGGAGTTGTAAGCGCAGCATTACGTTTCGGCAACATCAACCTAATGTTCGGCGAAGGCTGGACAGGCTCGCAAAGCGCAGAACTTTTATCAATAGTAATGTACGGAGCATTGATAGGATTTTTATTGTGGCAAATAATGAAAAAGAATAAAGAAAGTATATAATAAATATGTATTTTCAATAATAAATTTGAATGCGGCGCACAAAAATGCGCCGTATTTTTATTCAACCCGCTATTAAAAAATGATTAATGATATAGTAAATAGCATTAAGCCGACTTTAATGGCTGTTTTATATTACAATTTCATCTATCAAATTATCATTGGCGATGTTGGGTAATGTTATTTGCAAGTTGTGAGTTCGCTGCATTTCGCGTTTTATTGCAAACATTGCGCCTTTGTTTTGCGCCCAGTTTCGGCGCGCGATTCCGTTGTTTACATCCCAGTGCAGCATTGATTTTATACGCTGTTCCGCTTCATCGCTTCCATCTATCAACATTCCGAAACCTCCGTTTATCACTTCGCCCCAGCCTACGCCGCCGCCATTGTGCAACGACACCCATGTTGCTCCGCGAAACGAATCGCCTATAACATTTTGCACTGCCATATCGGCGCAGAATTTTGAGCCATCGTAAATATTGGAAGTTTCACGGAAGGGCGAGTCTGTTCCCGACACATCGTGGTGGTCGCGACCAAGAACAACGGGCGCAGAAATGCGACCTTCGCGAATAGCCCTGTTCATTGCCAGCGCAATGCGGATTCTCGCTTCGGAATCGGCATAAAGAATACGGGCTTGCGAACCTACAACAAGATTGTTTTGCGCTGCTGCTTTTATCCAATGGAGATTATCGGCAAGTTGCGATTTTATTTCGGCGGGAGAATCGGCAAGCATATCTTCCAATATTTTTATTGCAATTGTATCGGTTTCGTACAAATCGTCGGCACAATTGGATGTGCAAACCCAGCGATAGGGTCCAAATCCGTAGTCGAAAAAATAGGGACCTAAAATATCCTGAACATAGGAATTGTAAATGAAGTCGCCATTAGGCTTAAATATATCGGCTTTTGCGCGACCGCTTTCCAATAAAAATGCGTTTCCGTAATCAAAGAAATACATTCCTTTTTGGGCAAGGATATTTATTGCCGCTACTTGTCGCCGCAGTGATTCCTGAACTGCCGATTTGAATTTGTCGGGATTTTCTGCCATCATTTTATTGGATTCGTCAAATGAAAATCCTGCGGGATAATAACCTCCTGCCCAAGGATTATGAAGCGATGTCTGGTCTGAACCTATATCAACTTTTATTTGTTCGCAAGCCAAACGTTCCCAAAGGTCAACAACGTTGCCGTGATATGCAATGGATACTGCCTGTTTGTCGGCAACGGCTTTTTGTATTCGCGGTATCAGCAAATCAAGATTATCAAAAGTTTCGTTTACCCAACCCTGTTCATATCGTTTTTGAATGACTTTGGGATTGATTTCGGCAATCACGCCGACAAGTCCTGCAACTACGGCGGCTTTTGCCTGTGCGCCCGACATTCCGCCCAATCCTGCCGAAACAAATAATTTTCCGTGAATATCTTCATTGTTTTTACAAATGCGACGCGCGGCATTCATCACTGTAATCGTTGTGCCGTGTACAATTCCCTGAGGTCCGATGTACATAAACGAGCCTGCGGTCATTTGTCCGTATTGCGAAACGCCGAGCGCATTAAACCGTTCCCAATGTTCGGGCGACGAATAATTAGGTATGACCATTCCATTTGTTATTACAACTCTCGGAGCGTTTTTATGCGAGGGAAACAATCCCATCGGATGTCCCGAATACAGGACAAGTGTTTGCTCATCGGTCATTGCTGCAAGGTATTTCATGGCGAGGAGATATTGCGCCCAGTTTTGAAATATAGAACCGTTGCCTCCGTATATAATAAGTTCGTGAGGATGCTGGGCTACGGCATTATCCAGATTATTGCTCAGCATAAGCATTATTGCTGCCGCCTGCACCGATTTGTGCGGAAAATCGTAGATGCTGCGCGCCGTTATTTCATAATCGGGACGAAAGCGATACATATAAATTCTGCCGTAGTTTTGCAGTTCGGCGTAAAATTCTTTTGCAAGCGTTGCATGATGCTGCGGTTCAAAATATCGAAGTGCATTGCGCAGCGCAAGTTTTTTCTCATCTTTTGTGAGAATATCTTTGCGTTTGGGAGCATGATTTATATTTTTATCATAAGGTTTAGGCGCAGGCAATTCGCTTGGTATTCCTTGTAAAACAGTTTCTTTAAAATTCATGGCTTTATTGATGTTTATTATAAATTTATTCAAAGTTAGAAATAATTCATCATTTATTAGTAATGTTTAATATTATTTATCCAAAATTATTAAATATTTGCCTGCATATAAAAAAGTGTTATCTTTGCGCCAAGTTTTGGCGATGTTCTTTACATTAGGGAAGACATTGAAAAGGGAATCAGGCGCAAGCCCTGAACAGACCCGCTGCTGTAAGTTCTGCAAAAGTCTTTAAGCAATACGCAAACCACTGCTTCGTAGAAATCAGCATTGAAGGATTTGAAGCGGGAAGGACGTTTGAAGACAGGGTAAGCCGGAAGACCTGCCAAACCGATTAAGTTTAAGGCTTTCGAGGAATAGAGCCGAGGTAAACGGATGATTTATTAATACATGTTTTGCAAGTTTATCCCGACATTATTTTCAGAAGCGAATTTTAAGTTGTGTTTTATAAAACTTATAATATTGTTTTCTGTTTACCCTGCGAAGCCTGTTTAGAAGATTGTTAAACTTTAAACAGTTTTTTATATGACACAAATTTTACACAAAATCAGGGCATGGTTGTATGACAACATGCTGACTGAAAACCCCAACGATTATGTTGCACGGGTTAATTCGGAACGCTCGCTGAGCGTTAATGACATTTGCGAATCGGCAGTCGCACGCGGTGGCGCGGACGTATCGGCTGCGGCTATGGAACACGCTGTAAACCTCTTTCTCAAAGAAATGGGCTATCGGCTATGCGATGGATTTTCCATTAATACAGGATGGTTTACGGCAAGCGTACATATTAAAGGCGTGTTCAACAATCCGCAGGAATCCTTCAATCCCCAAAAGCACAAAGTGCTGTTTGAGTTTCATCAAGGCTCAACGCTGCGCAAGGAACTTGAACTTGTGAACGTTGAAATTGTCGGCGTAGCCGAAACAGGAGCAATGATAGCGCAGGTAAACGATGTGAAAACAGGCAGCATCAACGACCTGCTCACGCCCAATCGCAACCTGATAATATCGGGACACAAAATCAAAATCGCAGGCGACAGCGCCACCAACGGCATATACTTTGTGAATAACGACACGCAGGAAATCAGCAAGGTTGACCCTACGGATATCATAACCAACAATCCTTCAGAGTTGATAATAGTAATTCCCGCTCTGGCAACAGGCGCGTACAGGCTGGAGGTTACAACGCAGTATGGAGGCAACAGTAAACAACTGCTAAAAGAACCGCGCACGGCTACTTTTGACCGCACGCTGACTGTTCAGTAACGCTTATACGCTCACAGTATGCGCTCGTATATGACGGCGATATACGCCCGTATATGGCAACCGTATTCGAGCGCATACGATTAGCGTATATTCGGCAGAAAATCCCTAACATAATCAATGGTTAATGATATAATAGTTAATAAAAAATGAGGCTGTCTTAAAAGCCTCAAAAAAAGCGATTGTCATTGCGGGCTTGACCCGCAACGGCGAAGCCCTCAACGAAGTTAATATCCTAATTATCACATGCGATTTTTCAGGAGATACCGTGTCAAGCACGGTATGACGGGCTTTTAAGACAGCCTCTTAAGTTCGGTAGAAAATAGCGATAAGCGCATGTTGCGCACGGAGCATCTACGATTTTTCATAGAACCGACGGAAATGATAGCGTCTAAATTGTAGCTGTTAACTTCCACTGTCTGCGTTTTTCCATCAATAGCGCCGTGTTGAGTGGCGTGTCGGAATTTCCGATATACCACTTCTTCCTGCAATTCACCTTCTTCAAAGATATTTTGAATATGTTCCGTTATGGTTGTTCGACCTTTTCCAAACAGTTGTGCCATTTGTGCCTGCTGCGTCAGCCAAACGGTTTCGTCTTCTAATCGAACATCTATTTTGACGTTTCCGTTGGATTGATAAATGATTATTTCACTGTTCTGCATATATTGTTTTTAAAACCTAATCATCTTACGTAAAAATATCTTTCACATACTTTAAACAACCACATTCACAATTTTGCCCACTACGATAATAACTTTTTTAGGCGGCTTTCCTTCGAGCCATTTCTGAGCTGCGGCATCGGCAAGTACCGCTTCTTCAATCTCTTTTGCGCCGAATGTCAGCGGAAGTTCTTTCTTGAATCTCGTTTTCCCGTTGAACGAAATCGGATATTCAAAGGTATTTTCAATCAAAAGTTCTTCGCTGTATTTTGGGAATACGGCATCGCAAACGCTTGTCGCATTTCCCGACAAACGCCAAAGTTCTTCGGCAATATGCGGAGCAAACGGCGAAAGTATAATAACCAGCGGTTCGAGAATTTCGCGCTTGTTGCATTTGAGCGACATAAGTTCGTTTACGCAAATCATAAATGCCGATACGGATGTGTTGAACGAAAAGTTTTCTATATCTGATTGTATTTTCTTTATTGTTTTATGCAGACATTTCAATTCCTGCTGATTTGCCTTGTCTGCGGAAATATTGAAGTTTCCATCTTTGTCGAAAAACAGCGACCAGAGCCTGCGCAGAAATCGGTGAACGCCATCAATACCGTTGGTGTCCCATGGTTTTGACTGTTCTATTGGTCCAAGAAACATTTCATACATTCGTAAAGTATCGGCGCCGTAACTTTCGACAATCATATCGGGATTTACAACATTATACAACGACTTGCTCATTTTTTCCACTGCATATCCGCAAATATATTTCCCATCTTCGAGAATAAATTCGGCATTATTGAAATCGGGCATCCATTCTTTGAATTTTTCCATATCCAAAACATCATTCTTTACGATATTTACATCCGCATGAATTTCCGTTGTTTCATATTTATCTTTTAATCCTGACGAAACAAATTTGTTTGTGCCTTTTATGCGATACACAAAATTGCTTCTGCCCTGTATCATACCTTGATTTATCAGTTTTTTGAAAGGCTCGTCTTCGGTAATCAAACCTAAATCGAATAAAAATTTATTCCAAAAGCGGCTGTAAATCAAATGTCCTGTTGCGTGTTCCGTTCCGCCTACATACAAATCCACGTTTTGCCAGTATTTATTGGCTTCGGCAGAAACAAGAGCCTTGTCGTTGTGCGGATCCATATATCGCAAATAATATGCCGATGAACCTGCAAATCCGGGCATTGTATTTAATTCCAAAGGATAGCCTTCGGCGGTTTGCCAGTTTTTTACGCGACCAAGCGGAGGTTCTCCTGTTTCGGTGGGCAAAAATTTGTCAATATCGGGTAATTCGAGAGGCAATTTTTCTTCATCAAGAGCGTAAGGCATTCCTTGTTTGTAATAAACAGGAAACGGCTCGCCCCAATATCTTTGTCTGCTGAAAATAGCATCGCGCAAACGATAGTTTACTTTTCTTTGTCCTATATTATTTTCTTCGATATATTTTTTTGTTGTTTCTATGGCTTGCGTTACGGTAAGTCCGTTCAAAAATCCTGAATTAATCATAATTCCATCTTTGGCATCAAAACTTTCGGCGCTTACATCGCAACCTTCAATAAGCGGTATTATCGGCAGATTAAAATGTTTTGCGAATGCGTAATCGCGGCTGTCGTGCGCGGGTACAGCCATAATCATTCCTGTGCCGTATCCTGCAAGCACATAATCGCTAATCCATATAGGAATTTTATTTCCGTTTACGGGATTTACTGCATACGAGCCTGTGAAAACTCCCGTTACGCTTTGGTCGGCAATACGCTCGCGTTCGGTACGGCGTTTGGCGCGGTCAAGATATTGCGCAACATCTTGTTTTTGCTCTTGTGTTGTCAATTTGTCAACATATTCGCTTTCGGGCGCAAGCGCCATAAATGTTACTCCGAAAATTGTATCGGCGCGTGTGGTGAAAACCGTTAATTCCTCGTTTAAATTATCTATATGAAATTTTATTTCTGCACCTTCCGAACGACCTATCCAGTTTTTTTGAGTTTCTTTAAGGCTTTCGCTCCAGTCAAGTTTATCCAAATCGCCAAGCAAACGCTGCGCATAAGCCGATACGCGCAAATTCCATTGACGCATTACCTTTTGCACAACGGGATATCCGCCGCGAATTGATAATCCTTCGCTGACTTCGTCATTGGCAAGAACCGTTCCAAGCGCAGGACACCAGTTTACCATTGTATCTGCCAAATATGCTATACGGTAATTCAAAAGAAGTTCCTGCTGTTCTTTTTCGTTTTTCGAGTTCCATTCTTCTGCCGTAAACTGTATTTGTTTGCTGCATGCCAAATCAAGGTCGCGAGTTCCTTGCTGCGAAAACACTTCAACCAACTCGCTGATTGGACGCGCTTGCTGAGCCTGATTACAATAATATGAATTGAACATTTGAAGAAATGCCCATTGTGTCCATTTGTAATATTTAGGGTCGCAGGTGCGTATTTCTCTGTCCCAGTCGAACGAAAATCCTATTTTGTCCAACTGTTCGCGATAGCGTTTTATATTTGTTTCGGTTGTGATTGCAGGATGTTGTCCTGTTTGTATTGCATATTGTTCGGCAGGCAATCCGTAGGCGTCATAACCCATAGGATGCAAAACGTTGAACCCGCATAATCGCTTGTATCTGCTGAAAATGTCGGAAGCAATATATCCGAGCGGATGACCGACATGCAAACCTGCTCCCGAAGGATAAGGAAACATGTCGAGAACATAAAATTTGGGCTTATTGTTAATTTCAACCTTGTAGATTTTGTTTTCGACCCAATATTTTTGCCATTTTTGTTCGATTTTGCGAAAATTGTATTCCATAATAATATAGTATGTAAATTTTGAGTATTTTGGATTTAAAAGTTTGGCAAAGATAGTAAATTAAAATTTGATGGTGATTCATATCTCATGAAGTGAAGAACGAAAAATGAAAAAATAATGATAAAATGATTAATGTTATAATGGTTAATGATAAAACCACCCCCTGCCCCCTCCTAAGGAGGAGAATTATCAGCCGTCATTGCGGGCTTGACCCGCAATCTGGGAATGAAAAGTGAAGAACGAAAAATGAAAAAATAATAGTAAATCGTAAATAACAAAATAGTAAATAACAATTCACTTTCAACTTTATAACTTTCAACTTTATGAACTTACTACTTACAACTCAACAAACTTACAACTAAATAAAATCCCCAAACAGCAAATATTTTTAACACTTCCGGATATTTTTTACTTCTGATAATATAAGTTATCTGAAGTTTTTATGTTGCAAAAATAATTAATTTCTAATATATTGCAAAATAAGACCATTTTTTTCATTCTGTCAGACATGACTGTTATTTTATTGATATGCTTATGATTATATCTTATGATAACTTCCTATAACTTATATTATCAGAAGTAGTTTTTTTAATCATTTAATTTTAAGTGGAAAAACAGGCGATTTGCAGAACTAAAAAATGATAAAAGAACACATAAAAATTACAGAGAGGCATGAAAAAGTTACAAGGGGACACGAAAAAGTTACAGAGGGACATAATAAAATGACAGAGGAACATAATAAAATTACAGAGAAGCATGAAAAAGTTACAGGGGGACACGAAAAAGTTACTGAGGGACACGAAAAAATGACAAAGTGGCACGAAAAAACGGCAATACAATAAACAACAATAATAAATACATAATAATAAATAAAAATATGAACGGAAAAACTATCGCAACGAAGTTGCACAGCATTGAAAACGGTATTCTGGGAGTATTGAACAACCCCGAAATACAGAACAAATTAACGGCTTACGGATATACTGCCGAGCGTATTGCCGAAGGCAAACAACTGCTTGAGGCTGTTACAAGCCTCATAGCCGCACAGGTGAACGAGTACGGCGAACAATATGCAGCCACAGACGAGCAGGACAAATTTTTAACCGCCACCTATGCAAATTATATGATTGCGGTGAAAGTGGCGCGAGTGGCTTTTAAGAAACAGCCTGATATGCTCGCTCGGTTGAGTCTTACAGGCGAACGCCCGCGAAGCCTATCGGGATGGTTGCGCTGCGCGCGTATTCTCTACACCAATCTGCTTGATACGCCCGATGCGCTTGCCGCAATAACTGCCTTTGGCTACACCGCCGAACAACTGCAACAGGAACTGAGTAACGTGAACGCTGTGGAAAACCTGCACAGCCAGCAGTTGAGCAAGAAAAGCGCCGCCCAACAAACAACTCAGGAACGCGACAAAGCATTTGACGAACTCTGTAATTGGTACAGCGACTTCCGCGCCATTGCCCGCATTGCTCTGTACGACAAATCTCAACTGCTGGAAGCATTGGGGATAGTGAAGAAATGAAAAATGAAGAGTTAAAAATGAAAAATTAATAAAAATATTACATTTATGAATACATTTATAAAAGAAAGGATTGATGGAAACATTGACCCAGCAGAAGAGTACAACGGATTTCATTATATTAAGCATATCCGTTTTGAAAAAAATGCTTTCGGTCATGACTATGGCTTTAAGAGTATAATTAGAATTGAAAAGAATATCAACGGTAATTAATAGGTATTCTATATTTACTATAATATTAAAAATTAAGACTATGAATTTTCAAGATGATATGATTGAAGCGGGTTGCCATGATGAGGAAGCCTATTTGGATTATTTGATAGATGAAGCCGAGGATAGGGCTGCTAAGAGGTATTATAATCCAGATGATGATGATGATGATGACTTAAAATATGGAAAAATCAAAATGAAGATAAACGGCGGGAAGATATTATTACGTGAAATGAAAGGCGAAAATACAAAAATATATTGGGGAGACAGAACTACATCAGAATATAAATATACCGATCGTGTTATTATGTCCGAACACGAATATAAAATCGCTACATTACACACAGTTACCGTAGAATCACAAGGTTTAATTTATTTCGATTGCGCCGATAATCACATTACACGTTTAGACATAAGCGAAAATACGGCGTTAATTAATTTGTATTGCGAATATAATCACCTTACACGTTTGGACATAAGCAAAAATACGGAATTAAAATCTTTGCATTGCAATAACAATAAACTTACAAGTTTAGCCATAAGCAAATATACGGAATTAAGATCTTTGCATTGTAATAACAATAAACTTACAAGTTTAGACATAAGCGAAAATTGGTTAAAGGAATTGCATTGTGGCAAGAATAAACTTACAAGTTTAGACATAAGCAAAAATATGACGTTAAGTGTACTGAATTGCGGGAATAATAAACTTAAAAATTTAGACATAAGTAAAAATACGAAGTTAAGGGAACTGAATTGCGGGAATAATAAATTTTCTGCTATTGCTCTCAATGCTTTGTTTAATTCTTTACCTGTAAGACCCGTTGGCGATTTTGCTAAAATTTGCATTGAAGGTAATCCTGGAGAAAGTGCATGCGATATAAGTATTGCAACCATCAAAGGATGGAATGTTCGAGTCTCACGGTTTATCAGAGAAAATACAACATTAGGGTTAAAAGAAAAAACGGAACAAATCAAAATACAAGGAAACTTTAATAACATTTGGTTTAGGATAGAAACAAAAGAAATGGAAGAAATAGAAATAGATTGGGGAGATGGGACAATAGAAATTGCTGCCTCTAATATTGATACTGTATCATTATCCAACGAATACAGTGTCAGGTCATTGTACACTATTATAGTGAAGTCATCAGGCTTAACTTATTTGGATTGTAGCCGTATCTCAACAAATCCAGATAGCGGGTCTTGCCGATTTATAAGTTTAGATGAGTATCGCCAGCTTATAAGTTTAGATTTAAGCCAAAATCAGTCGTTAACTTATTTAGATTGCGGTTATAATCAATTAAGGAGTTTGAATATTAGCGGATGTACGGCATTAACTTATTTGGATTGCTGGGGTAATCAATTAACGAGTTTAAATGTCAGTAAATGTACAGCATTAAACAAATTAGATTGCAGCGGTAATCAATTAAGGAGTTTGAATATTAGCGGATGTACGGCATTAACTTATTTGTATTGCCGCGGTAATCAATTAACGAGTTTAAATGTCAGCAAAAATACGGCGTTAACCAGATTACAGTGCCGCGGTAATCAATTAACGAGTTTAAATGTCAGCAAAAATACGGCGTTAACCAGATTACAGTGCGGCGGTAATCAATTAACGAGTTTGGATGTCAGCAAAAATACGGCGTTAAAAGAATTATCTTGCGGCTGTAATCAATTAACGAGTTTGAATCTTAGCGGATGTACGGCATTAACCGGATTAGAGTGCTACGATAATCGATTAACGAGTTTGAATGTTAGCGGATGTATATCTTTAACAGATTTAAGATACGAAAATAATCCATTAACGAGTTTGAATATTAGCGGATGTACGGCATTAACCAGATTAGAGTGCTACAAAAATCAATTAACGAGTTTGGATATTAGCGGATGTACGGCGTTAACCGATTTATATTGCAAATATACTCAATTAACGAGTTTGGATGTCAGCGGCTGTACGGCGTTAACCAGATTATATTGCAAATATACTCAATTAACGAGTTTGGATGTTAGCGGGTGTACGAAATTATACAATTTATATTGCGAAAATAATCAATTAACGAGTTTGGATGTTAGCGAAAATACGTACTTAACTGAATTATATTGCGAAAATAATCAATTAAAGAGTTTGGATGTGAATAAAAATACGAGGTTGTACAAGTTGGACTGCCAAAATAATCATCTGACTGCTGCAGCGCTCAATACCCTGTTTAATTCTTTACCTGTGAAAGATAATAATTATAACATAATTAATATTTCCGGTAATCCGGGCGCAAATACATGCGATAAAAGCATTGCGAAAAATAAAAGGTGGAGGATATTACAATGACAAGTGTTATAGATTCTATAATTGTAGGTGTATTTACTTTAACAGGTAGCCTATTAGGAGTATATCTTACTTTAAAACACAGTTTAAAAATAGAATCACGCAGATTAGCCTTATCATTGCTTATTGAAAAGAAAATGATAATTGAACGTTTGATTAAAGATTGCGCATTTAATTATCGTGGTATGGAAGAAGATGAGAGTAATATTCAGGAAGATTATAAAAAAGTTTCTGATTTTATTCGTCTAAAATTTCACTATTTCACAGATTCTAATGAATTTACGGAAATAAAACAGCGCTTTTTGGATATTGAAAAAGATTTTGTAAGAAATGAAGATTATAACCCACAATTAGAACTATATGACATGAGTGAAATTAATGATAAAATTTACAAATTTATAAAAAAAGAATTATCTGAAATTATGAGAAGATTAAAGAATTTTAACACTAACAAAGTTTTGAAACTCTGTTAGTGTTAAGCCTGATGGAATTGTATCGAATCTTTTTAAAATTATATTTAAGTGATTTGCCAATGCATATTGTTGTTTACAAGATGATTGCTTTTGTTTGTTTCAATGGTATTTTGCAGGCGGTATAAGTATTTCGTTTTTCGTTTATTTTAAATTATTAATTTTGTGCCTGAAAATTAAAAAATATTATGATAAAATCGATGACAGGCTTCGGCAAAGTAGAATATGAACTGTCTGACAGGACAATTTCCATTTCTATTCGTTCTATCAACAGCAAACAACTTGATATTATATTTCGGTTACCACCTGCGTATCGCGATTACGAGTCGGATTTCAGGGCTGAATTAGTGAAAATTGCTCAGCGAGGCAAAATAGATGTGTCGGTAAGTCATACAATGAATGCCGAAAGCATAGCATCAAGTATCAATAAAGATGTTGTTGCCGCATATTTTGACGAAATACAGTCAATAGGCTGCAATATAGGAATTGATGTAGATTCGCCCAATATTTTGCAGGCTATTTTGAATCTTCCGGGCGTGTTTGATACAGAGAAAGACGAAAATAATCGAGAAAAAGAATCTGTTCTTGCATGTTTTCGCGAGGCTTTGTGCAGATTTAATTCGTATCGCGAGCAGGAAGGCGCAGCGCTGATTGCCGATATTCTGAACAGAGTTGAAAATATCGAAAATTTGTTGCAGCAGGTTGAACCGTTTGAAAAAGAACGCATAAATCAAATAAAAACACGTATAGAAAATTTATTTAACGAGTTTGTTCCCGAAGCGCAAATAGATAAAAATCGTTTTGAGCAGGAATTAATTTATTATCTTGAAAAACTTGATATAACCGAAGAAAAAGTGCGTTTGAAACAACATTGCAGTTACTTTCGCAAAACCGTTGACGAAGAAAATCCGGGACGAAAAATAGGTTTTATTTGTCAGGAAATGGGTCGCGAAATCAACACATTAGGTTCAAAAGCAAACGATGTAAATATCCAGCAATTTGTTGTGCAAATGAAAGACGAATTGGAAAAAATTAAAGAACAGATTTTAAATGTTTTGTAAAATATTTGTGTGAATATAACCAAGATGCAAAGTAAATTGTCAAATAAAGTAATTATCTTTTCGGCGCCGTCAGGCTCGGGAAAAACAACCGTTGTGAAACATTTACTGTCTAAATTTCCTCAACTCAAATTCTCGGTTTCGTCAACCAGCCGCAAAAAACGCGATGATGAAGTTGAAGGTAAAGATTATTATTTTATAACATTGGATGAATTTAAACGCCAAATCGCAAACGGCAAATTTATCGAATACGAAGAAGTGTACGAAGGACGTCTTTACGGAACGCTGAAAAGCGAAGCGGAACGTATTTGGAACGAAGAAAAAATCATTGTGTTTGATGTTGATGTGAAAGGCGGATTGCGACTTAAAGAAACTTACGGGAAACATGCGCTGTCGGTGTTTATAATGCCATCGTCGCTTGAAGAATTGCACAGACGCCTGATTGCTCGGGGAACAGAATCAATCGAAGACATTGAAAAGCGCGTGCAGCGCGCCGACGAAGAACTTTCGTATGCCGGCAATTTTGATAAAATAATTTTGAACGACAAACTGCACGAAGCGTTGGCAAACGCTGAAACTGTTGTGAAAGAATGGATAAATTGCTGAAAAATCAAATTGGATTTTCGTTTTTGATGCTCCGAGAGTAAGATTAGACTCTAAAAGAACCAAATCAGGTTCTCGCTCGGATTATCACGGCAGGTTCTACCTGCATAAAAATAATAAAACCACAAACATATAATCAAAATTTTTGTTAATAGTAAGAATATTTTATACCTTTGAACCATAATTAAAACACAAAAGCCATGAAACACAAAACAAACCTTGCCCGCAATGGCATAAAATGCCTGCTCTCTAAATGAATAGAGAGCGGAAGAAATTTTTATTGCAAATATTAATAATTTTAAATTAAAATAATTATGAAAAACATATTAAAACTCACAGCAATATTGCTGATTTTGGCAGGGAGTTTTTCCTGCGGAGAAGATGATAATGAAAAAAATATACTTTCTCTTCAAAACATAGAAAAAACGTTATGCGATGGGAACAGCCAAGATTATGATGTAAAATCATTAAATAATGCAAGTGAAGATAAAGAATATTTAAGATATTTTGCGATTGACAAGCAAACTTTAAAATTTGAACAGCAATTTTTTTCGAATTGTTGTGTCGAAAACATAGAAATTGATATGGTAGTAAGCAAGAATAATGTTGTAATTAACTTACGTGATTACGGAGAAGAATGTAATTGTATTTGTTTGTCCTATGTAGATTATGAAATAACCAATTTACAAGAAAACAATGCCTACACATTTACATTTCAGCGTAATGCACAAACATATTATTCTTGTGAAATAATATTCACAACTGATATAGATGAAACTATTTATTTTCAAGAATCCCGCTCCCTCTTGTTTCCGAACAAGGGGGCAAATGGCAAAACGTTTAACAACAATACACTCGTTAGGAAACGAGTATGAGCAAAGATAAAATAAAAATTTAACTATTAATGCTTAAATTATGAAAAAAAATTATATCTTTGTGCAATAATTAAAATACAAAAGCCATGAAACACAAAACAAACCTTGCCCGCGATGGCATAAAATGCCTGCTCTCTAAATGAATAGAGAGCGGAATAAGCCTTTATTACAAATCAAATTTTTACAAAATATTAATATTGAAAATAAAATAAAATGATTATCCCTTTGATATCCTAAATAATAATTATCTTTGTAAAAAAAAGAGCGATGAATCTACTAAATTTTAGCGAACATTATCCAGACGAAGCCAGTTGTATCTTAAAGTT
>JAISPX010000014.1 GCA_031274595.1 Prevotellaceae bacterium
AATGAATTTTGTTATAAGTTTAACCGGCGATACTTCGGTGAAAAACAGTTTGACAGGTTGTTAATTGCTGCTGTTTCATATAAAAATCATTTTAGGTATCATATACGGTAATCATTTAAAATTTATCGCTGTTTTTGTTGTCGGGCAATCTCTATAAATTATGATTAACCGCCGCCATTTGTCCGCAAAGGCGATACCGTGTTTTTCGAGCAATACAAGTATCTCCATCGTGAGAAAATCGTGCGCGATATTATTTTAAAAACAGATACAATTCGCATTCCTTTTATGAAAATTTTGCGATTTTTTTATTTTACATTTATTAAGCGCATTTCTCAATAACTGTTTAAGATTATAAAGTATAGCATGTTTTACATAAAAAAATACCAAAGTTTCAATGTTAAACCTTATTAAAATAGACAGAACTTATAAACATATAATTATTATTGATTTGATTTATGCAATTTTTTCTTATATCTTTGCATAAAATTAAAAAACAAACAATAAAAAAGTAATAAATATGAACACGAATTTAAAAAACAATGTAGGAATAGATATTTCCTCAACTAATCAGGTAATTACAAAATTAAGCGAATTGCTGGCAAACTATCAGATTTTTTATAGCAATTTAAGAGGTTTGCACTGGAACATTAAAGGCGACAAATTTTACGATTTGCACGGAATTTACGAAGAATATTACAATGAAATTGCCGAAAAAATCGACGAAGCTGCCGAGCGTATTGTAATATTAGGCGGAACGCCTGAAAATAATTTTTCTGAATATTTGAAAATTTCGGAAATAAAAGAAATTTCGCATGTTTACGATTGGAAAACAGGCGTGCAGAATGTAATAAAAACATTACAATTTTTAGTAAACAAATTGCGTGAACTCCATGCAGCGGGCATAAAATCGAACGACCATGGAACCGTTTCGCTGGCTAATCACGGAATAAAAAGTTTTGAAAAGAAAATTTGGATGCTTAGCGCTTATTCACAGGAATAATTAAATTAAAAATTTTTATGATAACATTCATATTAAGTTTTGTCTTGTTAATAACAGGTACAAATAATCAGATAACAAATAATAACAGTAAAGACATGAAATTAGAATTAATAAAATTGCCTTATTCTACCGATGCTTTGGAGCCGGTAATAAGCAGACAAACCATAGAATTACATCACGGCAAACATTTGCAGGGGTATGTAAATAATCTTAATAATATGGTTGAAAAAACAAAGTTTGAAAATGCCGATTTGGAAACAATAGTAAAAGAATCGGACGGAGCTATATTCAACAATGCAGGTCAGGTGTTGAATCATAATCTGTATTTTACGCAATTTTCGCCAAACGGAGGCGGGCAACCTTCGGGAAAACTGGCAGCAGCAATTGATGCAACTTGGGGTTCCTTTGAAAATTTCAAAAAAGAATTTGAAAGCGCAGGCGTAAGCTTGTTTGGCGCAGGCTGGGTGTGGCTTGCCGAAGATAATAATGGCAAACTTTCGATTTTGAAAGAATCTAACGCAGGAAATCCTTTAACCAAAGGTTTGAAACCAATTCTCGGTTTTGACGTTTGGGAACATGCTTACTATATCGACTATCAAAATCGCCGTGCCGACCACTTGAAGGAATTGTGGAAAATCATAGATTGGAAAGTAGTAGAGCAACGATATTGATACTCTGTATCATAATCACATAGCAATATAGGTTTATTTTTGCAGCGATGACAGTTTAAGTTTAATTGTAGTCGCTGCATTTTTTATAAGTATGATTTAGTTTAGTGTCAGTTATTTGGCGCTTTTATTGAATTAGTTGTAAGAACAGGTTCTATTATTTTGAACAATCCGTAAGCCAGTTTTCGTGTTGCAACATCAACATCATCGTATGCGATTTTTGTTTTCGGTACGAGTATTTTTCCAGACGAATCGCTTACCTCAAATTCCAAAATATCAATTTTCCCATCATTTGTAAATGATATCTTAGCTTTCGGTACATCTATTTCTTTTTTTTCGACAATATTAATGTTATAATTTTGAAGTTTTTTCAATACAATATTTTCGGTTTTGTTGGTTCCGTTACTGCTTACTTCCATGCGAAAACTCATTTGCAATCCGCTGTATGGCACAAGTTGAGGATATGTGTAATAAAATTTCAAGAGATTATCTCTGCGTTTTTCTTTTGTGTCGGATATGTTAGCGTAAAGTTCGTACATTCTTGCCAAAAATAAGATTTCATACTCATCGTCAATATATTCAATATCTTCTATTTTATCAATCTGGTGTCGGGCTTTTTCTTTGTCGCCACGTTCGGCATAAATATTTGCCAAATAAAATTTAAAATATTTTTTTATGTACGTACGTTTGTCGATATTAAGAAATTTCTGATACAAACTAACAAAATATTTGTTACTGAAAGCATCGCGAAGTGCAAGCATAATTTCGTCGAACGTAACAGTAGATTCGGCTGCAAATACACGAAAAAACACTTCTTCGCGTTCAGGATTTGCAGCCAACTGATTAAGCAAAACCAACTGATTGAAGAAGAAACTGATTTTACTGTTTGCAATATTTGTAAGCGATTTGAGCGACATCCAATATTTTCGATTTTCAAATTTTTGCTCTGCAATTCTTTGCTTATCTATAATAGTTTGCAAAAATTTTATTGATATATCATAATGACTTTGTCCCCATGTTGTTCCTATGTGCAGTTCTTTGAAATTTTTTGCTTTTTTCAAATGTTGTTCGGCATTATCAAGTTGTCCATTGTAGAGAAAACCACGAGCAAGAGCAATATTGTACCAGCCCCAGCCTGCCGAACTTCCGTTTTCGCGTACAAGTTCGCTTGTTCGTTTAATCCCTTCAACGGGATTTCCCTTCAGTACTTCAATTATACCGCCGTAATATTCAGATTCTTTCAGTCGTTTATCGCCCGATTCACGGGAACGCGAAATACGAAAATATGTATCGGCATTAAGAAAATCACCATTAACAAAACAAAATATTGCATAATTATTATATGGAAAAATATTGTAATATATCATTTTCTGAAAATAATAATACGCCGAATCTATATTTTGTTCGTAATCGTGTATAATTGCAAGATAATGATAAGCGCTCAATCGGTCGCCTTCAATAGCGAGATATGAATAAATTTGTTCGTTCAAATCGGCTTTTCTATTGGTTTCGGCAAGACTTTTATGCAGATAATAAAGCGCTTTTTTGTCATTTTCTTTTATTGAATTTTCGAGAAAACCGTATTTTTCTTTTGTGTAAAACCGATTGCGATGAATTGTCCATGCAATATAATTATCCGCTCCTAGAGCATCGCGCTGTAAATCCCACGACTTGTAATGTTCGAGCAAATTTATCACAGAATCAGGATATTCGAGATTACTGTACGATTCCATCAGGCTGAAAACAAGCAATTGGTAATCGTTTTGCACAATACGCAACGGCGTATATTCTTCCAAGGAATTGTAACGAGCCGAAAGTTTTGCCGAAAAATCTTTTTCAAGTAAATTAATTGCTTTTTTTAACGGCGCAATGCAATTTTTAAATCCTAAATAATCGGCTGCACGCTCATACTTGAAAATACCTTCATACAAATATCCCACATAGTATGTAGAATCAAGACGAATAAACTCGCGTGAACGGATTAACGCTTCGCGACTATCGTAATCCAAATCGAAACGTTTTACATCAATTTCGTAACGCGCTGCTTCTTTTGATTGTGCATTTGCAAAATTACATATCGCAAACAGGCAAAAAAATATGTGAAGTTTTTTTAACATTATTTTAATATTATTTAATCAAACGCTATATTTATTACAAAATCTATCATTCAAAATCTATATACATGTACTGAAAATTCAAAATCATTTCGTCAAACTGCGCCAATATATCCTGTCCTAAATTGCCATCATAATACTGATTAAAATCATACGGCGTCGTATTCACCGATATTTCCGAGAGCGTTCCGCTTTTACTTCCTATCGTATAAGGGAGATTTTCCAAACGATATACTTCTGTTTCAACTATACCGCCGGCTCCTCCACGATTTACACGAATCAACTTACCATTTTTCTCTATTTTTTCTTTATTCTTACTATAATACCGTTCAGATAATTCGGAAGTTCTTGCACCTGTATCCATCGTAAATAATAACGAATCATTGCCCGATTGCAGTTGTACAATAGGCGACAAAGTTTCGATATATATATTACACAAGTGTTTATCTTGTGGCTGTTCAGGTATAAAAATAGTTCCGTCTTTTCGCAGATGGATTTCATCCATTTGATAAATGACAGGAAAACCGATAATTCCGTGCACCTGATAATTCACTGACGGGAAACTCATTTGCTCGTCGGGAACGACCAGAAATACTACGTTCTCAAATAGTATATCGCCAACGTACAAATTGTCTGCAACAGCCAATTTAGTCTGTACGGAAATACTTGTGGAACTGTTTACTTTAATATTCGATTCATACAAAGTCATATTCATTTTTTCGGCATAACTGTCGGAAATAGTGGAAAGGTTGGCACCTGTATCAAAAATAAATTCATCGGCTATTTGTCCACATTTTACAGGTATCATTAAATGATTAAATTGATTACGATAGGCGCTAATTTCTACATCGTTACGTTTATAAATGCGCTGCGGCTTCACCACCGACAGGGTTTGCCATAATTGTTGAACATTTTCATATTCCAATATATTAACACTATCCAATATAGTTCTGTATTGAGATAATATAAGATTGTATGTATCGACTGCCTCCTTGTATTGATATAGGCGAATGTGGTTACCTGCTTTAATGGTCAGCAAATCGGAAACTATCGTGTCATTTAATTGCTTTTTGTACTTATTCAATAAAATTTCAATGCTTTGATTGGATGATTGACAATTATTAAAAACATGTTCACAGTTCGCTTTATAAAGCAGCAGACGGTCTTCCGATAATTTATTTTGTACATTCGCCAATTCTGTACGAAGTTTAAAATAGTTTTTGTTTTCCAATAAATCGGATAAATATTTATCAATTGCTGTGTCGGTTTTCACTGTTGAACAACCTGCTACTACGATTAATCCTATTAACCATGTTAGTAAAAATTTTATTTCAAATTTTGTCATATTAATATATTATTAAAGTTATTTTTGATAAATTACATGCAGCATAAATCATATAAAATCTAATTTTCCAGCAATTCGTGTTGATAAATTTTCAATCTCGCAAGTCTGGTAATTTCCGCATCAACCAAATGTGCAAGCGCTTTTTTTCTTGCATCATTGTTTTTGAAAATAATGCGATGATGAAGTACGGAATGTGCCAAAGTTTTTATATCATCTTCGATTACAAATGTGCGATTGTTCACAAAAGCGAATGCCTTTAAGCATTTCAAAAATATTATTCCGCTTCGTGTTGAACACGGCAACAAAATATTTGTATCATTTCGAGTTCCCGCAACAATATTTCGTATCGATGAAATAATTTCATCGTGAACATATATTTTATCAACTTCCGCTTGTAATTTCAATACTGTTTTTAAATCCATAATTTGCTTTACAGCGTGCAGATTTTCATCTATTTTCAAATAATTGCGATAAATATCGGCTTCGGTTTCATCGTCAACATAACCAAGCGAAAGTTTCATGAAAAACCTGTCGAGCTGAGCTTCGGGAAGCGGATATGTTCCTTCGGTTTCAATTGGATTTTGCGTTGCAATAGTAAAAAACAAATCCTGAAGTTTATAAGTTACATCGCCGATACTTATTTGATTTTCAGCCATGCTTTCGAGCAATGCCGACTGTACTTTGGGCGAAGCCCGATTGATTTCATCCGCCAGCAATACATTGCAAAACAAAGGACCTTTTTTGAAAACAAAATCTTTTTTGCTGTCGTCGAAGATATGCGAGCCAATCAAATCCATAGGCAGCAAATCGGGCGTGAACTGAATTCGCTTGAATTGCAAACTTTTGACATTATTTGTTGCGATTGATTGCGCCAAAGTCCGCGCCAACAAAGTTTTTCCTGTTCCCGGATTATCTTCGAGCAAAATATGTCCGCGAGCCAAAAGTACGCTCACAATCATTTCTATTTTGCTGCGTTTACCTTTTATCACAGTTTCGATATTGTCAATCAGCAATTGTGTTTTACTTGTTATTTGCGATTGTTGTTCGTTTTTTTCGATTATTTCATTTTGCTGTTCCATAATTATTTATATAAAATTTTAATGTTTGCTTTATGTTTAAAAATCTTTTTATTCGTTCAAATTTTTTATGATTTTCGTTTATTTCTTTTTCAAAATGACCATAAAAACGGTTTACAAATTCTTTTTCATCGGGTTGAATTTCGGTATAGGAATATTTGAATTGCAAATATATTATCATAAATTTTCCAAATTCCGTATTATATTTTTTATCCGTAATATCTGTCGCAAACTGTAACGGTGTCAGATTTTTACGTTCGCAATATAATTGATTAAGCAAAAACATCGACAATTTGTAAACATAAAAAATATTTACATTTTCACTTTTTAATTTTGCTTTATATTTGTAATATTTGAAAATAATGTAAGGCATCGCAAGCATAAGAATCAATAAAACGGCAATAATTATCAGACAAATTTTAAGAATACCTGAATTTGTATTTTGCGGTTTTTGGCTTGCTGGTTCCGGCGTTTTATTATTTTCATGTTCGGTTTTATCAACATCTACTCTAAATTCATCAACAGGTATTGGATTTGGTATTAGCGATAAAACTTCATTTTGCGTAATATTTGGAGTAATTTGTATGTCTTTCAGATTTTCATCAAATGAAAGCGATAAACCCGAATCATCGTTTGAAAGTTCTGAGAATTTTAAGTTCGCCGTATCGCGCAAAATCTTTGCCGATGTCATATCCAGAATAATTTGTTTTGGAGTTTCAAATACATATTCATTATCGTTGAGAGTCATTTTTTCCAAAGCAAAATCAATTAATTTATTCAGCGTATCGAGTGAAATTATTTTTCCCGAGCCTGCAAAATTTGCTTTGTTTATTTGCATTGGCGGCGTTCCGTCTGGTTGCGGCGATTCTTCCATATCATCGTTTCCGATAGTTGTGTCAAAGTCTATCCAGCCGAATTTTGGAAAATATATTTGCACCCAAGCATGCGCTTGGTCTTCGTAAAACCAATACCAGCCTTTGTTTTTGTCGCTTCTGTCAACAGCGACAAAGCCGATTGCCAATCGAGCAGGAATTCCGCACGCACGCAGCATAAATAAAGTTACGCCGGCAAAATGTGCGCAATATCCTTTATGCGATTCAAAAAGAAAATGTTCAAGTTTGGATGCGCTTGGAATTCCGGGAATTCCGGGATTTTCGGTGTATTTGAATGAAGGTTCGCCAAATTCGTCAACAGCAAAAAAATGATTGCGAATTGCAATAATTTTTTCAACAGGAGTTTCAGCATTTGCAGTTATTTCGTTAGTGAGTGTTTTTAATCTCTCAATAAAATCACTGTTGGGTAAACTTGTATAATAATTATAAAATATTTCGGGCAAATCATCAAAATTTTCAACCGAAGCAAGCAAATCATAACGCATCTGCTGATAGATTTGCAGCATTTGGTCGCGCGAAGGATAAACAAAATATGCGCTGTTCAAATCGCTTACAACAGATTTTGCCCGATATGCGGATTTAAATTGCGCTTTGTAATCATCTTCAACCACAAAAGGTTGACAAAAAAACGATGTCAGAGGAGCGACAAATTCTTCGCGAGAAAGATTGATATTATATACATCAATATCAACAATTTTTGTAAGCGTATTGAGCAAAGCGGTGTTCATTATCGCCGTGTCGGCGGCGCTGAAATATAAATCAATTTCGGATAGTGAAGGATGAAACAAATCGTTGTATGGAATGATGGAATCTTTTTCAAAAGTTTCGGTAAACGAGTCAAAATTTGTGAGATAATCGGAAACAAAATAAAGCGGATTTGGAATTTCCTGCTCATCGTCGAGAAAATTATTTATATACGCGACAAATATTGGTTCGGGATTGTCTTTTGCCTTTCCGAATGTAGGATTTGGTCGCATTTTTTCTTTTACTTTGTAAGTGCTGTCGCTGCCGCGCTCAAGTAATCCATCGGATTCTTTTTGTTCTGATTTTTTGTCCCATATTTTTTCTATGTCGGTAAATGTCGATTTCATCATCAATCCTACAATAAACATCAACAATAAAAACAAAGCAAGAATACCGAATAAATTGCGCAAAAAAGTAAAAAACCTTGCGCGAGAAAATGCAGTAATATTACGCATTGCCGATGACATGTAAATAATGTAGAAAGCAAATAAAATTACAGGTAAAAATATTTTTAATATTCCTTCAAACGAAAATTCAGATTCGGAAACGGTAATAAAAATTGCAATTAAAACTATTATTGCTGCAAATATTATCGCAAAATTTTTCAATCGCGAAAATCCCCAACCGCAAATCCAACCTATTACGAAAAGTGTTGAAAATATGCGAAATCTGACGAGATAAAAAAATGTATTAAATTCGGATAATGAGATGTTTGAAATTATTGTCTGCCCAATAATTAAAATTACTACAAGTATTGCTGTTATCGGCAAAAATCGCAATCGCAAATTAAACAAAATGCAGGCGATGAAAATTCCTGCAAAGAAAAAACATGTTTGCGCAAACCAACCGTTGTTGAGAACAGTGTAATATTCGTTCAAACCTTTCAATGCAAACGCAGTTGCAACAATGGTTGGAATGCACAAAAAAATTAAGTGCAAAAGTATTTTTACCAATGTATTTTTTTTATCTGTTGTCATATCACGTGAAAAATATAATCTTCTTTGTTCAACAATTCCGTAATTTTATTTTCGTTTGCCAACAAGCGTTTGCGCAATGGCGAAAACAAAAATTTAAAGCGCAGTTCGTCAATGCTTCCGTTTTTTGGCTTTATAAAAATATTTTTTGCAAATAATTTCAATATGTTGAATTTTAGCACATTACTTATTTTTACAAAAACAATAACAGACGATTTATTTACAATTCCGAAAAGTTTTTCGACATCATCGGATGAAACAAATGATGATATGCACAGCACAGACACATCGCCTGTTTTATAAAAATCGTGAGGCGACAGGCTGTTTTGCCATTCGGCGGCGCTTATTTCAAACATTTCTTTCGGCAGCAAATCGCTTTCCGATGCTACGTTTATTGTTTGGTCGAATTTAATGCTTAAATTGAGTTTTTTTACTTTTTTCAAATCCGAATAAATGCCAAAAACAGCATTCTTATAATATGTTAAAAAGGCTCGCGAGAAATTATCGGTTTGCAAAAGTAAATTTTTATTGTTGAAAAAACTTGCGTACATCACAAATTTTGATGCATAATTATTTCGTATTTCCTGAACCCGTACAACCAATTCTTTATTTTTTGCAAAAATTTTCCAAACCACACGCCGCACATCATCCGAATCTTCAAAATCTTTGAAGTGTAAATATTCGCCGGGCAAATATTTTGTAATACTTGTACGTATTTGCGTATTTTGCTGCGTTATGGGATTAGGATTTATGTCGTCATATTTTTTTGCCGATGGCAAGATATAAAACTGTGTATTTTCCGCACATTTCAATGAAAACGAAAACAGCGAAAAATAATCTTCAAAATAAAATTTTGCCGATTTTAACACATAATTTTGAACTTCGCTGAAATCAAATGCACACTCGCTCTCAAATTGTCTGGTCGAAAATAATTTAAACTTTTTTGACGATAAAACATATTTTTTTGTTGTAAAATTATTTTCAAACACAAAGCGAATTTTGACAGAGCCGAATATCGGTAAAAGCAGTTTATGTATTTTTATTTTTGCAAAACTCACCGTATTGTTTTTGTCATCGTTGTCGATGCCGAACAAAATCTGTAAATAATTTTTACTGTTTTTCGTTCTTACTGCGAAAATTACATAAGCAATTATTGCGCTCAAAAAACCCAATAAAATAACTGCAATAACAAACAGCAACAAATATTCGGCAACAGCGGCAAATACAGCCTGAGACGAAGCTTCGCCGACATTGTAATTGCCCGTAAGATAGAAATATGCAAAAACAGATACAACAACAAGCACAATTGCTGTGAATGTAAACGGAATTACATCAAAAAAATTTGAAACTCGCCGTACAACTTGTGTTTTCTTCATTGCTTATAAAATATAATTATTTATTTTTGGTTGCGAAGTTACAAAAAAAACGACAGAGTGATTAAAAAACTTAAATCACTCTGCATATTTGCTTTTAATTTATGTTAATTACTGCTGGTGCGTTAATAATTTACAAATTGAATAAAGATAGTTGCCCTTTACTGTTTTGATTGAATGGAGGCTGTTCGGAGAGCAGTTCCCGTATGGGTGTTTTATCAAGAGCAGAAATTCCGAGTATTTGCATTATTTCGTAAATTGAGTAGTCGCTTTTGACGGCATGTTTAATATATGCAACCGTCAGATATGCGCAAATTGCCGTCCACAGGTGGATTTTCACAGCATTTTCGGAATATCCCCAGAGTTTTTTAATGACAAGATTTTGCTTTATCCACTTGAAAAACACTTCGATTTGCCATCGGTTTTTATATAAATTGGCAATTTCAAGTGCAGATACATCAAAATTATTTGTCAAAAAAACGAGCAATTCGGAGGTAATGGACAAAAAATATGATAGAGACGATATAATTGTTTGAATTTCATAACTTTGCGAAAACCACTAAAATGATAAAAAAAATGTTTTTTTTGCGGGTCAAAAATTATCCGGAAAAATGGACACCAAAATGGAGTTCAACGTTATCAATGTTTTGTTTGCGGTCGCCAGTTTTTAGACACTCACCGGCTTGATGCAGAATTGATTTGGAACGAATATAGTGCAGGGAAACAGACATATAACGAGTTGGCAATAAAATATGGTTGCTCTGCAAAAACCATTCAGCGCAGGATTGACAGCGTAAAAATAGCCGAAAATAAGCAGTTTTCGGCAGTTGCCAATGTAGTAATGGACACGACTTATTTTGGTCGAAGATGGGGTGTGATGGTGTTCAAGAACAGCCTTGATGGACAAATTTTACACATTGTCTTCGTCAAGCACGAAACGCTGCTTCTGTATGAGAATGGCATTAAAGAAATCAGTCGTAGAGGCATTTATATTCAATCAATTATCTGTGATGGCAAGCCGGGAATATTTGCACTGTTTCCCGATATTCCAATGCAAATGTGTCAGTTTCATATGATTAGAATTGTGAACCGGTATTTGACAAGGAAACCGAAAACAGATGCGGCTAAAGAATTGAGAACGATAACTTTGCAACTCCCCAGGCTGAGCCGTATGGAATTTACAAAGTTCTTTGAAGAATGGCAAATTAAATGGGACGGTTTTTTGAACGAAAGGACAATATCCGTATCAAAAACAACGGGTAAAAAACGGCAAATTTACACGCATAAACGCCTGCGTAGCGCCGTTCTGAGTTTGAAGAAACACTTGCCTTATCTGTTTACTTTCGAGGATTATTCGCGCCTTAACATACCAAATACGACCAACGCATTGGACGGACATTT
>JAISPX010000019.1 GCA_031274595.1 Prevotellaceae bacterium
CCGATAAAATCACTGTATTCGGGAACAGTCAAAAGGCTGTAAATATCATACACATCGCGGATATGCTTTGCAATCTGCATTTCAAAATCATCGTTGTATGAAAGCCTTGTCAGGCGTGAAATCTTGTCGCAAAGCGTTCGTTTCGGATGAACAACCTGTACCTCAAAGGCTTGTATTTCAAAACGGTTGACAAGGTCTTGCTTTTCAATTTCTTTCAGATATTCTGTAATAACCGGCTCAATCAAGCGTTTCTCTGCCGGATAATACATTCCCGATTTGTTTTCCAGCGTACAACACTTAATTTCTACTTCGAGGTTCTCTTTCAATCCCGCACTTTCGTAGTGCGTATCGTAGGAAAACACCAATTTACGAAAGTCCCCGCCCGTTTTCGACAGTTCTTCCCGATACATTTCTTTATTGTTTTCTATAACGAAATGCGAAATATTCCGGTTCAAGGTTTTTTCCGCCTGTTTTGAAGATTGAGGATTACCTGAATAGACGAACATGTCCAAATCTTCTGAAAACCTGATAATCAGCCCGTAAGCCTTGGCGAGCGAAGTTCCGCCCTTAAAAAATGTTCTGCCGGAATATTCGGACAGCGCCAATTCTTTCAAAATCTTGCATACCCAATAATCCTTTTCGACGTGGGATTGCGCATAGCCGAAACAGTCGGCGGACAATTCCACCAATTCCCTGAAAACCTCGCTGTTATGATGTAAATTCATTGTCTTTTCAATTTTTACAGGGTAAATCAAAGCGCGTTGTCGGGCAAATCGTCTGTGAAAGTTGTTCCTGCAAATCGCACGCACCTTTGCGTTGCAGCATATCGCTCAAAATTTTCCGTACCCTCGGCGGATAGTTCAGGGACAAAGATACGGTTTTTCTCAATTCATTTTCGTTTAAAACCGACAGGTGCAAAGTGTAAATTTTCTCGTAAACCGTTTGTGGACTTGCGGCGGGAATACGTTTCAAATCCTTCATGGCATCCAGTACCTGCACCAAATACAGCGTTTTGTTGTCCGCTGGCTTTTCAATGTATGATTTCACACATTCCACCGACAGTTTGTTCAACTTGAAAGGGCGCACCGGGTACCTGACGGCAACCGTAACAACGGACGGCACTTGCCCGGTCAGCGACATTTTATTGTAAATGTACGTTCCGGTCAGATAGCCGTTCAATTTGGCAGTCAAATAGCTAATTTGCTCATCCTGATATACGGGCAAGGTTCCCAACCCTAAACTTGACTGTTTCGGACGGTAATATGCCCCTTTTTCAAAACGCACAAGCTGCCCTTTCCTGCTCAAATCCGAAAGAATAACGGCAAGGTTGGCAAACTTCTTCATTGGAAACACAATGTCGCTGAACGTGAATATTTTGCCTTCGGGAATACGCTCTACCTGTTTTAATATGTCCGACTTAAACGATAGCACAATCATTCAAAATTTGTTGCAAAGATAAGAAATAATTATGTTTTTACTTGTAAAAACATAATTATTTTGTTGGAAAATATCCAAAACCACGCCAATTATCATGATCGGCGGGTTTTCTCACAACAATTTGACAGGGTAAACTCCAATATAACTTTCTTAATATACTATAACTTTTCTTGAAAATTCTTGCAAATATAAAAAATATTTTACAAGTGCCACTGCGTCAACCATAGCCGTCAGGTTAACACCTGTAACATTTTGAAAAACAGCGACAAAACGGATATTTTTTTTTAAGGGAAGGCGCATTTGACTAGGTCGAACTGACAAAACAGGATCGGTATATCCAAGAAAAATATTACATTTACAAATCGTTACGATATTAACAGCGGTTTTGCAAATATAAGAGAATGGAAGAATCGGAAAATACAAATACAAAATGGGACAGCTTCTTTCTTGATTTACAGGAAAGAGAACGTTATACATTTACCTTTGACGAATTAAGAAACCGCTTTGGAGTTATTGGCTTACAGTCTTAAATTCGGATTAAACAGGATAAGTACCGTATTACAGGAATGAAGAATAAGGAATTCAACGCTTGATATATATTGGACAGGGTTTTGAATGAGGAAAAATTAACAGATTCGTTATACAAAGGTAACTACTCAGGTACCATAAAAAGTTGGAAAAAGGTTGGATATAATAAAAGGATGATTACATTTGCTTTATGGAAGAGATGATATCCATACCACGTTCAGAATATGAACAACTGAAGGAACAAATCGCGTCGTTGAGTGCAGTTGTGAAACGGCAGAAGGAAGATTTGTCCCTGTTAAAAAGCGGTCGCAGCAGCTGGTTATTGCAGGAATTGCGGTCAGAATTTGCATGATGTCGAGGTGCATTCCTGTACTGTCCGCCAGGAGGTTAAAAATTCCGCCCGTGTATCCGCGTTATATTGAACATCAAAGTCAAAACCAAAGTATCGGGTCATCCGCAGCAAAGACGGCAAGGGAGCTGGCCGCTTTGCCCGAATCAGGTCTGTTGTTGACACTGCCATCAAAAACGGACAGGAGGTCTATCCCGCTTTGTCCTGCCTGGCAAAAGTATGAATCCATCCCTTATTTTTCTACCTGAGTAGTTACGAAAAATTTACTAACACTGAATTTCCAATTTTTTGATACTTCCACACAAAACAAGGCCGCGTAAAGTATAAATGAAAAATATTAGAAAGGCAACTCGTCATCAATAATATTAATAATTTCCTCTTTAGTTTCTTTTTCTGAATATTTGTTTTTATAGTATGAATTTAGGAACAAACCTACTGTTGCAACGGAATTAACTATAAAGTAAGTATAAAGAGAATCTTGAATTACATAATCTTCTGTTGTTCTACCATGTATATTCGTTTTTTCACTGCGTAGTTTTTCGATACCTTGACTAACCGCTAACAAAGAACTGCCAATAGTTTTAATTTCCATTGGCATATCTGAATTAGGGAAAACACCAAATACTTTTAATATTTCACTTGTCAAATCGTATAAAGTTTCCCTACCTTTAATTTTGTTCGTAATCCTATCGTCTTTAAGTATCTGTTTGATTATACTTTCTAATGCGGAATTTGCCAAACCAATGGCAAGGCTTGGGTCTGTTTCAATTTGTTTGTATGCTTTTATAAATGTATCGTAAGCCGTTTTATAATCTGATTTCAAGGTGTTTTTGAAAGAAGGAATTGAAGGAATGAAATCAGGAGTATCAACTCCTAAATCTATGGCAATTTTCAATAAAGTTTCACCGTCAATTCCGTGTAAGGTGGCTGCTAAATCTATATTTGTACTATTCGGTTGATTAACTATCTGAAAATTATATATTACATTCCAATCATCTTCACAGACAATATAGAGCCATTTTTCAATGTAATATTTTACATTTGCATATTTTGAAGTTTGAAATTCTGCCCAAAGTGCTTTTTCAACTTCTTCTACAAGTTTCATTTGATATTTTGGCGAAATTAAATCGTTCATATATTTTCTTCTTCCTCATCCTCATAATTAAACTCAACTTTGCTTTGCAATACAATTTCGTCAAGTATTTCATTCAAATATCCTTGTTTTACGGCTTCTTCAAAACGATTTATTATCATCGGAATATTGATGACCTCCTCGATA
Organism: Prevotellaceae bacterium; assembly: GCA_031274595.1. Classification (GTDB taxonomy): domain Bacteria; phylum Bacteroidota; class Bacteroidia; order Bacteroidales; family UBA932; genus JAIRKV01. The sequence goes on from JAISPX010000019.1 coordinate 3,594, forward strand.
CAAGCCATATATTTTTCTACTATTGCTTTGATTGAATAGATTTTATTGGCGTTATCTTTTATCTTTCGCAAAATTTCATCAGTAGCTTCAATGGACTTGATTATGAACGATACAGGATACTTTTGTATCTTGTCAATATCAAGGAAATACTTTTTAAAGTACAATGTTTCAGTTACTTGAAAAAATCTGCCTAATGGTTTCATTACAAAATCAATACCACCATCATTGGCGTTTGTTCTGCCGGTTTTATAAAGTGTTAGATTTTCTTTGTTAAGCTTGTCAATCTCAAAGCCCCAATATATTCGCTGGTTGTGATAATAATATTTTAGAATAGAGTAACTTACAATTTCAAAAAGTCGAGCATCTACATTTGGAGCAAGCAAACCGATAATAAATTCTTCAACTTTATCAGGTGTATTTGTGCCGATTTTTTGTAATTCTTCGCACGATTTCACAAAACGCTGAAAAGCATCTTGTTTTGTACGGACATATTCATCAATAATGGTAATAATAGTTTTTGCAATATTCACAGTTTTTTTCCCAATCATTATCTTCAACAGATTTTCGTTTATCCAATAGCGACTTGTTTCAAGATTACGAAGAATAGGAATGTGTTCAGTGTTAGGAAAATACTTCTGAAATTCGGAGTTCATTCTATTATTCAAAGCATGATTTTGCAGTTTGCTGCCAAACGGCAATTCGCGTTGCCTTGCAAAAAGATCACTAAATAACGCGCCTTCGTAAGCAGAATAATCACCTTTTTTATCGTAACCATTTGAAATATAATCTTCTATAACAATATAAACGGCATAAAGATTAGCAAAACTTCCTCTTGCTTTTGAACCGCGATTGGCAGAGCGAGTTTTTTCGTTCAGATATTGAACAAGCAAACTTTTCTCAAAAACGAGTTCATTATTTTTGCCAAATTCCTGTTTCAGAATTTGCTTGATATTATTGGTAAATGTATCTTCCATCAGGCTGTTCATCAAATAAATTTGAACTTGGTCTTTTTGCTTCAAAAGTACGTATTTCTTTTTGAAGTTTTTCGCCTTTGTATTCATCGACTAAATTCAAACGGCGTAATCCAATTTTCACATAATCTTCCTGCAATTCTATTCCGATTGATTTTCTCCCTAACTGTTTGGCAACAAAACTTGTAGTAAAAGTACCGGAAAAAGGGTCTAAAACCGTATCACCTATGTTGGAACTTGCTTTTATTATCCTTTCCAAAAGTGCAATCGGCTTTTGAGTAGGGTGGTTTTCGTATTCGTCCATACGATAACGAACACGAGCAAATTCCCAAACATTTCCCGGTACTTTTTCCGAACTGTAAACTTGCGGCGGATTTTTCCGGTAATCTATCAATTTTCGTTTCGCGCCTGTTTTTGCCTCAACTAAAATATCGCTTGCATTAAAAATGTAATTATCAGGATTTTTTACACAAAATAGAATCGGTTCATACATTGAACCAAAATAGTTTTTTGCTTGAACACCGGAACTATCATAATACCAAATCAAACGCGAAAGTATAGTCATTCTTTTACGAATAAAAATATCAAAGAAAGGCATAAACTGTGTGGAAGTCATAATGTACATAGCGCCATTGGATTTTAATTTGCCAATACACAATTCGATCCACTTGTAACACCAATTCAGATAATCTTCATCGGTCGCCCATTTATCTTTATGTCCATTAAAATTCTTGCCAATATTGTAAGGCGGGTCAACAAAAATCAAGTCAATCGAATTATCCGGCACCTCGTCATATAGAATATTTAACGAGTCGCCTTGTATTATTCTATGCTCTTTATAATCAAACTTTTCCATATATGATATTTTTTATTATTCCAGACTGCAAAGGTAGCATTTCTTTGGGGGTGATTCAAAAAAATGTGAGAGGTATATTCCTGAGGCGTTAATAAAATCCCTTTGTTTTCTAAATCTTTTAAAACAGATATTTGATTACAGGTTAAAGTGTCAGTTTTCAATGAATCCGTAATAACCGTATCTGGATTTACAATATAAACTGCCTGATAGTCAAATGGCTTTAGCCATACTGTTATGGCTAACAAAACAAGTACAAGTACTGAAGCGCCTATTAGACCTGATAAAATATAACTTCCTTTCATACACTAAAATATTTTTGTGAAATTACTGTTTTCTCCCGACTTCTCAAAAATTATATCTTTGCAAACATCCAAAAAGTATGCGTTTGCCTGTTCAGTGGCTTCAATGGAAATGTAACCGTTACGGATTTGCCCGTCGGACAACTGTTTTTCGCTCGCACTGCGGAAAACGACCAGTCCGCATGATTCGTCGGGACATTTCGCTACTTTGGGATAAAAACGAATAAATAAAAAAAGCAGATTTCCAGAGCATAACACAGTTTGACATTATGAATAAATCTTAATAATAAATAGCCCCTGTCCGAAAAGTCGGTTTTAGATAGAAGACAAAAAGAGAGGGTTTTCGGAGAGACACTAAATACGTGCGTGTTTTTTACTGAAATATTTTGCCG
>JAISPX010000035.1 GCA_031274595.1 Prevotellaceae bacterium
AAACATAAATTATTATTAAAGAAAATCTCTAATGCGTAGCGTTAGGGCAAAAACAGATTAAATTTTTGTGTAATAGTAGTTTGTAGATATGGATTTCGCTAATGCTGAATTTGGGTTTATTTCTACCAATTTCCGTGTTGCATTTTCCAATTTGTAAAGAAAAACGAGGGCTTTTTTCTCGGTAAAAGTCGATTTTATTGCCTTTGTAATTTGGCTATAATTGACGCCTATTGCACGGAATTGTGCATAAAAATAGTCAGCCGTGAGTAATATTCCATTGCCGCCATATCGTATTTTACGACTTTTAATGCCTTTTCAAAGATGCAGGCAGCGATAAACTGCGCCTTTACTTTTAGTCCCGACTGTTCAAAGCGGGATAAAAATTCGGCGTGTTCCTTCGCGTTGAAACTGACCGAATAACGGAACACGGCGGGGTCGACTTTGGGTTTACGTCCGATTTGTTTCACTTTTTTGCTTTCCACTGTCATAACTTTGGGATTTAATGGTTATCTTAAAATGATTTGCGACTCCGGAGCGAATCTTCCCCGTATCGGGGCAAGTGATTTTGAGATGCGGAAAACGAAGTGAGCAGCGCAAAATACAACTTGCCGTTTGCTGGCGCAAACAAAATTCTGTTCTCGCAGAATTGTTTTTTAACTCTGCTGACTTTCGATTTAATAAAACGATTGTACGTTGCAACGTATAATCGTACCATTGGTTGTATGTATCGCCATAAGGAAATACAAGCGGCAAACGGATTTACTGTACAGTGGAATGATTGCATTTCCATACGGTTAATCAGACAACATAAGAAACAACTATACATGCGTATGACAAATTGAACATACAATTAGATATAAAATCAGATAGATAATTAGCGGCTGATACAGCCATAAGTATAATTAATTAAACAAATTTCAAAATGAAAAAAGAAACATTATTTGTCGCCTTCTCTACCCAAAACGTTTTGTGTTGGAAAGTATGCTGCAAAAGGTAGCCCCAAAACCACTACAAACCTGCAAAACGAAACAAAGATTTTATGTTGATTTCAGAGCGGAGGGAGTTTTTTTGGTTTAATATTTTTTCGTTGTTTTCCATAATCTATGACATTTTTTTTATTTTATGCCTTATCCATCGCATCAGTCGTTTGGTTTATGAGGGCTTTTCGGCGCAGGTTTTAGGGCTGTCAAGGTTTTTGCCAAAAAATACGCTCGCCTGCGAGGAAGATTTTTTGCAAAACGCAGGTGCGCCCCGACCTTGACTGACCGTTAAAAAACCGTAAACGCCTTTGCCCTCAAAACATAAAACGACCGCCGCCGGCGATGGCATTTACATTAGAATGACTTAAAAACTTTCTGCAAACCGTGTTTCCAATTCTTGCACTTTTTCTGCAAAAAGCGCCATGTCGTTACTGATTTTTTCATTTGTGATTTTGGCATAAATCTGAGTCGTTTTTATATTAACGTGTCCAAGCATTTTACTGACGCTTTCGATAGATACTCCTTTTGTCAAAGTGAACGTGGCAAAGGTGTGTCGGGCAATATGAGATGTAATGTTTTTATTTATTCCGCAAATTGCGCTTATCTTTTTCAACCAATTGTTATACTTCCCTAAACTGCACAGTGGTAATAGTTTATCTCCTGTTTGACTTGATTTATATTTTTCCAAAATAGTTTTAGCAATATCCAAAAGTGGAATATTATATTCTATATCAGTTTTTTCCCGCTTGCCTTTTATCCACATTTTGCCATCAAAGGAAAGGCGGATATTATCGTTATTCAACTTGAATGCATCAGAATATGAAAGTCCTGTAAAACAGCAGAATATAAATATATCACGCGCCTGTTCGTATTCGATTTTATCGAACCTAAAAGTGATAAGTTTATCTATCTCAGCCTGTGTGAGATAACCCCTGTCGCTATTTTGATATTGCATACTGCGATTGGCAAACGGATTTTTCGTAATCAGTTCTTCATCCATTGCGATGCGGATAATATGACGTAAACTTTTCATATATTTGATAAGCGTATTATGTACAAGTTGATAATTTGTAACGAGATACGTCTCAAAATCATTAACAAATTTATAGTCAATCATTTTTAATGGAATATCCGAAATTTTATACCATAAACTAATAAAATCAGCCAGTCTTGCGCGTGTAAGGCAATAAAAACCGTAAGTTTTTTGACAAAGATTTACGCCAATTTGCCGTTCTCTTTCTGTATTGTGTTTGTCGAACAGTTCCAGTAACGTTTGCTGTCTGGTTTCTGCGCCAAGAAACACGTTTTTCACTCTTTCTGCGGTAACATAATTGTCGCGTTCCTGCAATTCCCGATATACTTTGTATATCGCTGATTTGGTGTTATCAACAAGGGCGTTTATTTTGACGGCTTCCTGTGTTCGCCCGCTTGCCTTGCCTGTTTTTACATCCCAATATTTGGGGTTTATGTCGCATTTCATTCCGAAACGCGCTTCCTGTCCATCAACGGTGATTCGGCAAAAAAGCGGAATTTGTCCGTTGGCTTTTTGTTTGTCTCTTTTCAAATAAAAGAGAATTTTAAATGTACTTCTCATGACTCATTTTCTTGATTACAAAATTACTTTATTAATTTCAAAATGAGTTTTATGTAACATAGACAATATTAGACATTTAGTAGCCAATTTCAGACATATTCACCCTTGTTTTGCCTACATATTTCAAGGGGTATGATTTGGGTTGCAAACTTTGTCTTTTCACGCCCTTTTTATGTCTGTCCCGCAATTCGGAAATAAAAGAAAAATCCATTTATCATACTGTTTTCAAGCGTTTTGTCCTGCTTCTGTTCCTCTTTGTCTGCACAGGCGCTTTTTTGCTTTTAGTTCCGCAGGGACGACACTTTATTAACCGTATGCTTCAGCCTGCGGACAGGACAAAAACATGACTCTGCCTGTCGCACTGGATTCCGTCTGTTCTATGAAATACTGCCGATGCTCCGCACGCAACATGCTTTTATTTTCTACCGAACTTTAATCCCTGACGGGATTTACCATTAACCATCATATCATTAACCATTTTTAAAATTATTTGTTCATTTGTGAAACTTTGGTTAATTTTATGTCCAAATTTTTTACTGAAAATACCTAAATGATTGAGCAAAACATGTTCATAAAAACCACTCGAAACCGTTGCTACATAAGGGATTTATTCGTACTTGTTACACAACATGCTGCAAGAGTTTTATGAAGCATTACACACAGCAACAACAACGCCAAATTAGCATCATTAAAAATAACTGTTTTTAGAATCTCTGCGACTGAATTTTTACCGACTGTGCACTGCCAATTGCCTCAAAATTCCCGACAAAACTGCCGAAAAACAGATTGAGCGATATCTGAATTTGCACTAAATTGAGCCTATTGCGTACAGAAATTACCGAAAAAAGTAAGATTATCTATTTCTTTCAAAACATCAGCCATTGTTGATTGATTGTTGATTTTCAAGGCTTTCTTATTGCCTGAATGATGTTATTTTATGCCTGTATGGCGTTTTCTCCTATTTTCTTATAAAAAAGTTGTACCTTTGTACGGTTTTTAATATGTAAAATAATACATGAGTAAACGAATAAACTACATAGTTTCAGAACTGAAAGACCAATATTTGATTGAGGATAATTTACGACCGTGGATAATTGGTTTCAGCGGTGGAAAAGATTCTACTGCGCTTTTGCAGTTGCTTTGGTTGGCTTTGGAACAAGTGCCTGCCGATTTAAGAAAACGAGAAATTCACGTTATTTGTAACGATACTTTGGTTGAAAATCCAATAATTCAGGAATATGTAGATGATGTTTTACAAAAAATAGAACAAACTGCCGTGCAACGGGGATTGCCTGTTACTGTTGAAAAAACCATTCCACGCTTGGAAGACAGTTTCTGGGTAAATGTAATTGGCAGAGGTTATCCTGTGCCAAATAACACATTTCGTTGGTGTACAGACAGAATGAAAATTAAGCCGACTTCGCGTTATATTATTGAACAGGTCGCCGAAAACGGCGAAGCAATAATTTTAGTTGGAACACGCCGAAGTGAAAGTATAACTCGTGCTAATTCAATCAAAAAACACGAAATTCGTGGGAAACGGCTAACAAAACACCCGCACCACACAAACACTTTTGTATATTCGCCCATAAAAGAACTGATGCTTGAAGAAGTTTGGTACATAATCAATACTATGACTTCGCCGTGGGGAGCAGATAATTCAAAATTGTTTCAAATTTATGCTGATGCAAGTGCGGACGATTACGAATGTCCTACGATGGTAACCGATGACAAACACCGTTCGTGCGGACAAAGCCGTTTCGGTTGTTGGACTTGTACGGTGGTGAAAGAAAATAAATTAAAAAACTTATTGTATAATAAATTAGCAGCGTAAAAAATGGAAAAAACTTACAGATTATTTATCAGTCATTCGTGGAATTATAGTGATGCCTACGAAAAAATATTAGAGTTGCTTGATGGGCAAGGATTGAGTTATTACAACCATTCCGTTCCAAAAGATGACCCTATTCATACACGAGGAACTCAAAAAGAGTTGCGAGAAGCCATTGATAGACAAATGAAAGCAACAAGTTGTGTGTTGATTTTGGCTGGAGTTTATTCAACTTACAGCAAATGGATAAACGAAGAAATTACTATTGCAAAATCGTATGGGAAACCGATTATTGCGATAGAGCCTTGGGGCACAGAAAGAACAAGTACAGTCGTTAAAGACAACGCTGACAAAATTGTTAAATGGCAAGGACGTTCCATTGTAAATGCAATTAAAGAATTATGTTAAACCTATTAAAACAAAAATATATGGCAAATCCAAGAGCATTTATTAGTTTTGACTTTGACAACAACCTCATAGAAAAAAATCTATTTGTTGGTCAAGCAAAAAATTCAAGGACGCCTTTCAACATTGGAGATTGGTCGTCCAAAACTTCTCTTCCGCAAAAACAGTGGGAAGATTTAATCAAAGAGAAAATCAATAAGTGCAATTTGCTTATTGTTTTAGTTGGTAAAAAAACATATTCAGCAACAGGGGTCGTTAAAGAAATTGAATTTGCAAACAGTCAAGACATACCATTGTTTGGTGTTTATGTTGGTGGTGCAAATTCAACAAATACACTACCAACAGGCTTACAACGAAACAGAACAATCGACTGGGATTGGGATAAAATTGCTTCAGCAATAGACCAAGTAATGAAAGAAGGGAAAAACAAGTAATATGAGAAAAGCATTAGTAGTTGGTATTGATTTTTACGAAAACATAAACCAATTAAAAGGTTGTGTTAATGATGCTTATGCAGTAAAGCAAGTTCTTGACAGGCACGGTGATGGAACTAAAAATTTTGACGTTGATATTGAAATAGCGACAAGTTCCGCAAATGCTATCCGCAGAAAAGATTTGAAAAACAAAATCGAGGAATTATTTAAAGACCAATGCGATATAGCATTATTCTATTTTTCAGGACACGGATATATAGAAAATACAGGCGGTTATTTAATCACTTCCGATTGTAAAGATGGCGATGATGGATTTCCTATGAATGAGTTGCTACACATTGTTAATAATTCGCAGGCAAGAAATAAAGTTATTATTTTAGATTGTTGCCACGCAGGAGTGATGTGCAAATTGTCTCCGCAAGAAAACATATCAATACTAACAGAAGGAACTACTATTTTAACGGCTTCAAGTGAAAACCAATATGCAATTGAAGAAAGTGGAAATGGGGTTTTTACAAATTTGTTTGTTGATGCAATGAATGGTAGCGTTGCAAATTTAGTTGGTGATATAACGCCGGGTAGTATTTATGCACATATTGACCAATCGTTAGGCGCGTGGGAACAACGTCCAATTTTCAAAACGAATGTTCGCAGTTTTATAACTTTACGGAAAGTGCAACCGCCAATTTCTTTATCTGACTTAAAAAAATTGACTGAATTGTTTCCTGAAAAAGAACAAGAGTTAAAACTTGACACAAGTTTTGAGCCGACAAGTGATACCCCAGATAAAGAAAATACAGCAAGATTTGAATTATTGCAAAAATACAACAGAATTAATTTAGTTGTTCCTGTTGGTGCAGAACATATGTATTATGCAGCAATGGAAAACAAGTCGTGTAAACTAACAATTTTAGGTGAACATTATTGGAATTTAATTACCAAAGAAAGAATATAAATCAGTTATGGACAAAGACCTTTCATATTACATTCATTGTTTCACGCACTTAAAGCGAGATATGAAAAATGGCGGCGCGCCTCACAAGCCGATTTTGCTGTTGAGTGTTATTAGTTTATTTGAAAAAGATCTTTTTGCTAATAATCAGATTTACGTTTTGCCTGAATTAGTTGCTTCATTCAAATCAAATTGGGCAAAACTCGTTGTAACAAATCATTTTCCAGTCTTTGCCCTGCCATTCTACCACAT
>JAISPX010000058.1 GCA_031274595.1 Prevotellaceae bacterium
AATCTCCGAAAAGCACGTGCTCTTCGAAAAAGCCAACGGCGGCGCCGAAGCGTTGATATACAATCGTGCCGACTGGACGGTAACCAAAGCAACCGAAATTACCTACGACGATATGTACAGGGAAGTCGAAAAAGCCAATGCCGACAAAGGCACGAAAATCCACGGCTACGAGAGTCTCGCGCAGGAAAATTTGCGGAAATACCGGACCCAGCCGCGCGTCGAGCGGAAGAACGGTAAAGACTATGTTATGTTCCGTGATGTTGAAGTAGTTTATGCTCAGGAAATTGTTTCGTTGAACACCGATTTTAATGCCGAAGACAGATGGTATTTCAAAGTACAAAGTGCCAAGACCGGAAGATGGGCGGTTTACTTTGTCAAGAAGGAAAATCCAGCCGAAATCTATCGGAGCATCAATTTTAACTATGTTAAAATCGAATCTGCCAACAACGGATGGCAAATGCTCAACTGTTATTTGCCCGACGGGACGGTGGAATTGCTCTGGTATGACGGGAGTACCACAGCCGAAAAAAGTATCCCGGAATGATGATAATTGTTAGTTAGTATTTGAAAGCAACCTCTCTCTTTTGAGACGCTGCTTTTTTTGCTGCCGCAGAGACGGGGAGAAATTGAAAACGGCAAAGAAATTTATGCCTGCGGCGATGTTTTTGAAGGGCAATGGAATTGGGAAAAACATGTGCGAAACGGAACAATGGAATATGCCAACGGCGACTGTTATAAAGGTCAATGGACATTAAAAAACGGTAAATGGCTAAAAGAAGGCAACGGATTGATGACATACGCCAGCGGCGAAACAATAAGCGGAAAATGGAAAAATGATGAATTGAATAAAAAATAAAACAAAAAATAGTTGGTAAAAATTATACCAACTATCCGTGTTAATATTGCGATTTATACTATCTTGGAAGGTCAGATTCCTGTTGTGATTTCTTTAATTGAGTTTCGGTAACAATTTGCTGTTTCATCTCGATTTCCTTTTGCTTATTTTGAATCTTTTGTGTGTTTTCGTCTATCTTTTTCAAGATTTTTTCTTTGTCTTTTTGCAACGATACGGAATCATCCTGTAAATTTCGCAAATCTTTTTCTGATTTCTTCAATTCTTCCATATTCTTGTCAAGATGAACGGTTGTAGTATGCAGAGCAACGTAAGGTTCCAACTTGTTTTCAAATTCCTTCACTTTACTGATTATGCTTTCGCAAGTTGACGATGCGCAAAACTGACCATCCTGCAAAGAAATAAGTATATAAACTTTCGACTCGCTCTTGCTTTGCTTGTTTTTATCAACTTTTGTATGAATAGTCATTGTTTCATTGCCAAACTCCGCAAATTTCACATTTTTATATTCGGTGAAACCTTTAGAAGCGCTTTTTCCTTTCAATCCGCTTGCTGCAAAACGTTTCTCGAGCGTTTCCCTAACTTCATCTACCGTATAAGGTAAATCAATGCACACTGCATTTTGATAGCCTATTTTACTCATCTCAACAGTTGTTTCGTATGATTGCGCTTTGGCAACATAAACAGCCGAAACAAAAATCAAACCTGTTATTATTAGTTTTTTCATGTTCTAATTTATTTTTAAAAAATTTATTATTTTTAGTTGGAGCAATTATCGTGCCAAATTTTTAATACTTTAATTTGTCATATTTTTATTGCATATTATCAGAACAATATGAAAATAATACTAATTTAATTTTTATTTTAGCAATATTTTTGCATCTTTGCATCAACAAAATTAATTTTGAAGTTTTAATATTAATAAAAATAAGATTATGAAAAAAGTAAAAATTTTGACGGCAACATTTATTGTTGCATTTATGATGAGTTCCTGTATCGGCTCATTTAAACTTACAAGTGAACTTCGCGAGTGGAACAGCGGCATAGGAAGCAAATTTGCAAACGAAGTTGTTTTTCTTACGTTTCACATTATCCCTATTTATGAAGTATGCTATTTGGCAGATATTCTCGTGCTTAATTCGGTGGAATTTTGGAACGACGGCGAGGCTTTAGCCTTGAAAAGCGGCGAAACAAAAGAAATCGAACACAATGGCATTTTTTATACAATTACAAAAAAGCGCAATTCGCTTCGTGTTGAACAATCAGACAACAAAGATGTATATGCCGAACTTTCATACGACAGAATTAAAAAATCGTGGCGCGTGAAGAACGATAATTACAATCATGAAATTATGCGTTTTTTAGACGATAATAAAATTGAAGTTTTCTTTCCCGACAATAAAAAACAAACATTCGAGATGAACGAAAACGGAGTTGCCGAATTGCGCGAAATTGTCAGCAATGATATTCCTGTAAAATAATTTTTTGCAGAATAACAATATTAATAAAATTGAAACTTTGCAACAAAATGCTATTGCAAAGTTTTTTTTAATACATTATAATGCTTTCTAAACTAATTTTAATCGGACTTGGCGGAGGAACAGGCAGCATTTTCAGATATTTGACATCTTTGCTTATATCAAAATATTTTCAGACAGTTTTTCCTGTTGCAACGTTTACTGTAAATTTCATTGGTTGCCTGTTTATAGGATTATTGTTAGGATTGCTTGGACAACAGCAAACCGTAAATTCTAATTTTGGTTTTTTATTTGTAACGGGTTTTTGCGGCGGTTATACTACTTTTTCGACATTTGCAGCAGAAAATTTAAATTTGTTTTTGTCGGGAAATTCAACCACCGCATTTATTTATATTATTCTGAGCGTTATTGTTTGCGTTATTGCAGTTTGGTTCGGTTTTGCCTTGTCGCAATTTATATCGTAACGCTAAATTGATTAATTTTCTATCCATTTTTTTATATCTTCAAGAGTTGGATTCTTAAGTCCGAGTTTGTGTTTTTTATTCATTCCGCAAACATCGTTGAAGAGTTTTGGCGGCGATAATTTTTTAATTGATTCAACCGTAACGTATCCCATTTTCTGAAGCGTTTCAACCCATTCGGCAGGTATTCCTATTTGCGCGTACGCTTCGGGAGCATCTTTTACGATTTTCTTTTCGGGGCGCATTTGAGGAAAAAGCAACACATCCTGTATTGACACCGAATTTGTCATCAGCATCGTAAGTCTGTCAATACCGATTCCCATGCCTGATGTGGGCGGCATTCCGTATTCAAGCGCACGCACAAAATCGCCGTCAATAAACATTGCTTCGTCGTCTCCTTTTTCCGAAAGTGCAAGTTGATCCTGAAAGCGTTTGAGTTGGTCTATCGGGTCGTTGAGTTCCGAATATGCATTACACAATTCTTTTCCGTTTACCATAAGTTCAAAACGTTCGGTAAGATTTTTGTTTGAACGGTGTATTTTTGTAAGCGGCGACATTTCTACTGGATAATCCATAATAAACGTAGGCTGAATATAGGATGATTCACATTTTTCGCCAAAAATCTCGTCAATAAGTTTACCTTTTCCCATTGTTTCGTCAACTTCAATATTCAATTTTTTGCATACTTCGCGCAGTTGATTTTCGTCCATATCAGAAATATCAAATCCTGTATGTTCTTTTATTGCATCAAGCATTGTTATACGGCGGAAAGGTCGTTTGAAATCAATAATATTTTCTCCCGATTGAACTTTTGTTGTGCCGTGCAATGCAAGGGCTACGCGCTCTATCATTTCTTCGGTAAAATCCATCATCCAAAAATAATCTTTGTAGGCTACGTAAATTTCCATAACGGTAAATTCGGGATTGTGACTGCGATCCATGCCTTCGTTACGAAAATCTTTTGAAAATTCGTAAACGCCGTTAAATCCGCCTACTATCAAACGTTTCAGATACAATTCGTTTGCAATGCGCAAATACAACGGAATATCCAAAGCATTGTGATGAGTAATGAAAGGACGAGCCGCCGCTCCGCCCGGAATGGCTTGCAAAATTGGAGTTTCAACTTCCAGATAGCCGCGCTCGTTGAACAGTTCGCGCAATGTGTTAATTATCTTCGTGCGTTTGACAAACGTATCGCGCACTTGCGGATTTACAATCAAATCGACATAACGCTGACGATAACGCTGTTCGGCATCTGTAAAAGCGTCAAAAAATTGTCCGTCTTTTTCTTTCACTATAGGCAACACTTTAAGCGACTTGCTAAGTAGCGTTATTTCGCGCGTATGAACTGACAGTTCGCCTGTTTGCGTGAGAAATGCAAAACCTTTTACGCCGACAATATCGCCAATGTCCATCAGCCGTTTGAACACGGTATTATACATTGTTTTATCTTCATTGGGACAAATATCATCGCGTTTTATATATATCTGAATTTTCCCTTTTTCGTCCTGAATTTCAAAAAACGATGCGCTGCCCATAATGCGCCGCGACATTATGCGACCGGCAATACAAACGTCTTGAAAGTTGCCTTTTTCGGGCGAAAATTCTTTGCGTATTTGTTCCGTGTCGGTATTTACGGGATACAATGCGGCAGGATACGGATTAATACCAAGCGCTTCCAACTCTTTAAGTGAATTACGCCGTAATATTTCTTGTTCGCTCAATTCAATGTTGCTCATAATTTTTGAATGTTTTATTAAAAATCGAACAAAGGTAAGAAAAACCAGCAAAAACTAAAAATTATTGAAAATGATTGCCAATCCAAACCGCTGTTAAAAAATTGTTAATGATATAATGGTTAATGGTAAATAATAAAATAGTAAATTGCAGTTTGGTATCAATTACAATTCTTTATTTTTCTGTTAGTTTTGTTTTGATGCAAAAAACCATCGCATCATCAACAATTAAAACATGCCTAATTCATTAATGAAAACAAGACTTATTACTATCGGCACAATGAATTTCAACAGGAAAACAAATGCCGAGAATAAAGCGAATTTTATTGTTCCGTTGTTTGTGAGTTCTGCTTTGAGAACTTTTTTATCTATAAACCAACCTGTAAAAATACAGATAAACATTCCTCCGAGCGGGAGCATCAATTTTGCGGTAACATAATCAAACAATTCAAATGTTGTAAGTCCGAATATTTTGAAATCCGAAAGTATTCCGAACGAGAGCGAACAGACAATGCAAAGCGTGAATCCGCTCAGCGATACAATTGTTGCGGCTTTGCGTCTCGACATTTTGTACTGGTCGTGCAGGTATGCGGTTATTACTTCGTGTATCGAAATTATGGATGTGAGAGCCGCTATTGTCAGCAGCAGGAAAAATATGAACGACCATAAATTGCCGAATGGCATTTGCTGAAATATGTTCGGCAGAGTGATAAACACTAATTTTGGTCCTTGCGATGGCGATATTCCAAAACTTGTAACTGCGGGAAATATTACTATTCCTGCCAAAATTGCTACCAATGTGTCAAGCGTTACAACCGAAACCGCTGTGCCGGGCATGTTTATTGATTTGTTGAAATATGAACCGTAAGTTATCATGCAGCCCATGCCTACGCTTACCGAAAAAAATGCCTGTCCCAATGCGCTTAAAATTACTTTTGAGTCAATTTTGTCGAAATCTGGTTTGAATAAAAACTCTAAACCTTCAATAGCATTAGGCAACATTACTGAACGAATACACAATATTATCAATATTACAAAAAGCAGAGGCATCATTAGTTTTGATGCTCGCTCTATACCTTTTTTTACTCCCGACAGTACTACAAAATGCGTAATCAGCGTAAAAATAAAAATCCACAGCAGCGGACGAAATATGTCGCTTGTAAAACTTCCGAAATTTTCGGCAAGTTGTTCTACCGTATCTGTTTTTAATCCTCCTGTTACCGATTGGTAGATATATTCCAAAGTCCAGCCCGAAACGACAGAATAAAATCCTAAAATAAAAAATGCGGCAATCACTCCGTTGTAACCTACAATCTTCCACATGGTATTCGGCGCAAGGGTTTTGAATGCTCCGACAGAATCTTTTTGCGATGCCCGACCTATAAAAAACTCGGCAAGCATCACAACCAAACCAAACACCATCACGCATAAAATGTAAACAATCAAAAATGCGCCTCCGCCATTTTCGCCTGCTTCGCACGGAAATCGCCATATATTTCCAAGACCTACGGCGCTGCCGACTGATGCCATAACCAAACCGAGTTTGGTGTTGAATGTTGCTCTTTGTTTCATACAATTAATGTTTTTTAGTGATTAAAATTTTCAATTCTGCTTATTAATTATTGCGTTAATCAAATCATCGGTTTTCACTTCGTTTTGTTCGCCTGTAATCATATTTTTCAGCGAAACGGTATTATTTTTCAATTCGTTTTCGCCGACTATGGCAACAAATTCAATTTTATTTGCATCTGCATACGACAGTTGTTTTTTTAATTTTGCATGTTCGGGATAAATCTCGGCGTTTATACCCGCTTCGCGAATTTTTTTCAATGCAGGCAAGCAATAATTCAATTCGTCTTTACCGAAAGCGGCAAACAGGAGTTGTGTTTTGTTTACCGAATTTTCAGGATATAAATTCAGTTGATTAAGCACATCGTAAATTCTGTCTGCGCCAAACGAAATTCCTACTCCCGATACGCCTTCCATTCCGAAAACGCCTGTGAGATTATCATAACGACCGCCGCCCGTAATGCTTCCTATCTCAACATCTGTCGCTTTTACTTCGATAATTGCGCCTGTGTAATAATTCAACCCGCGAGCCAGTGTCAAATCGACTTCTATTTCGGAATTTATGGTAATATTTTTTGTGTAGTTCAAAATGGTTTCTATCTCTTCAATGCCTTTTAATCCTGTTTCGGAATCTGATAAAATATTTTTCAATACGGAAAGTTTCTTGGTGTTTGCGCCTCTGAATTGCAAAAAAGGCTGTAGTTTATTTATCGCTTTGCGCGAGATATTTTTTTCTTCGAGTTCCTTTTTCACATTATCAAAGCCGATTTTGTCAAATTTGTCGATTGCAACCGTAATATCGGCAATTCGTTGAGGCTCGCCAATAAATTCGGCAATTCCGCTTAATATTTTTCTGTTGTTTAGTTTGATAATTACGTTTATTTTCAGTCGGCGAAAAACTTCATCTATAATCTGTAAAAGTTCAAATTCGTTTATCAGCGAGTCGCTTCCTATCATATCGGCGTCGCATTGATAAAACTCGCGATAGCGTCCTTTTTGAGGACGGTCGGCACGCCACACGGGCTGTATCTGAAAACGCTTGAACGGGAAAGTTATTTTGTCGCGGTTTTGAACCACAAAACGCGCAAACGGCACAGTGAGGTCGTAACGCAATCCTTTTTCGGATATTTTGTTTGTAAGTTTTGCGCTGTTTTTTTGCAACAGTTCATCATCCGAAATATCGGATATAAAATCGCCTGAATTTAATATTTTGAATAAAAGTTTATCGCCTTCATCTCCATATTTTCCGAGCAGTGTAGAAAGATTTTCCATTGCGGGAGTTTCGATTTGTTTGAATCCGTACAGATGAAAAACATTGCGGATGGTATCGAAAATATAATTTCGTTTCGCCATTTCGTCGGGCGAAAAATCACGTGTTCCTTTTGGTATCGAAGGTTTTTGCATTTTTAACTGATTTAGTCCGCAAATTTATATGAAATATTTTGAACTGCAAAGCCATTTACCATTTTATTTAGTTGAAAGTTCATAAAGTTGAAAGTTATAAAGTTTATAAAGTTGAAAGTTATAAAGTTTGTAAAGTTGAAAGTGAGGAGGCTGTCTTAAAAGCCTCAAAAAAGCGATTGTCATTGCGGTACTGAATCAAGTTCAGCATTCCCGCTTATCGAACTTGTTCGCTTGGCTTGCCAAGAATCTCCTAATTATCATACGCGATTTTTCAGGAGATACCGT
>JAISPX010000073.1 GCA_031274595.1 Prevotellaceae bacterium
GCACGGCAGACGGGCGAAAAGTTTTTTTAAATATGGATTGGAATGTATCGCTAACATCCTGCTAAATATCTGTAATACCAACGATTTTGATGTGTTTAAATTTTTGTCATGTACTTAAATAAAAATTAAGTTTGTAAATGATAATTCATGGGATGTTTTTATGATTAATTTTATAAATTTGCCTCAAAGCCTTCAAATTTAAAATATTGTTCCTTAACGTTCTCAATATAAACAGCAGAGGTAAGCCAACTTAATCTTTGTTTGAGTTTATTCAAACGGGTAACCATTTCTGTTTTATTTTGTTTTGAATGGTCTTCTTCTACCCACGCAATTACCATTATTGGTTTGCCGATATCGTTGGAATCCGACAAGATTGCTTCCGTTTCTCTCCAAAACGGATTATGCTTAACCGTTCTGTTCAATCCTGCAATAACGGCAACCGTATCTCTCACTTTTCGGGCAATTTCTGTGGAAAGTTCTTCCATACTGTTATTAAGCCTGCTTTGAACATTTGTTTGGTTCCCATATCCTCGAAATGATTTTACTTCAAAAAATACAATAGAGTTTTGTTGATAGATACCGACAAAATCAACGGCTTTTGTTTCCGGTAAATGCACATTTTTTCTATAGTCGCCATCAATAGCATCATAATTGCATATATTCCAATATGTTTCGTCAAAATGAAAATTAATGTTACTCTCCATAAACTGTTTCATCGTTATTTCTTAATTTTAGCGTCAATCATTTTTTGTGCAAACTCCTGTTCCAAATCAAAATAAGCAGCATATTCATCAAGAATCGGATTATTGTTTATTTGCGGCAAAGTATCGGCCTGCTCTATTGTCAATTGTTCATCATTTTCTTGCAGACTGAAAAATTTCATTTCGGGTGCCGGTTCAATATTTCGATATTCTGCTCTTAATGACAGCAGATGAGTTAATAAATAGTCATGTGTGGCAATAAACAGTTGTACCCCCTGTTCTGCCAGTGATATAATAAAATTTGCGACAATCTTGATTAGAGAAGGATTCAAATTAGATTCAGGCTCGTCCCAAAACAAAATTGTGTTTTTATCTAACTCTCCGTTTGTTATTAAATACATTATCGAAGACAATTTCCTTATCCCTTCGGCAACCAAATGAGCCTCAAACTTTCCTTGTTTATCCTGTATATAAAAACGTCCGTTCTCTTTCAGTACTTTTATATCAAGTTCTTTTTCAAGCGGCTCTGCTAAAATTTTGACATTCTCAAGTCTTGCTCCTTTTAACGTTTTTGCATCCAACGACTTTGCCAACATAAAATAAGTTTCGTCGAAAGACAGTTCCCGTTTTTCGTAAGTAAATAAAAAACCTTCATAAAGCGAAAACATCTCGCGAGGCGGAATATACAACGAACGTATTACAGGAATATTTTCATTGTTCTCCAGTTTGACATTCGTTTTTGAGTTTACAGCAAACGAATATCGAATATTTTTGTTCCTGATTTTAATGTCTATTATGGCATTGGCGCGACCTTGCTGTCTTTTGACAAGTCGTCCCAAATGTTCAGGTTTAAAATATCCTGTCAATTTTTCCGCAATAATTGCTTCAAACCTCTCTTTGGCTTGGCTGTGTAAATTCTCAAAACTGTTATTTGCATCTATAGTCGCTGCAATGGATTTCAAAATATGCGTCTTACCTGTTCCATTCTTACCAATGAAAACATTAATTTTTGAAAAGGTAAAATCCGATTCGCTAAAATTTGTAAAACCGTTAAGATTGAGATTTTGTACCATACATAATATTTTTTGCAAAGATAATACACTTTTTCCGATTTATCCCGAAAATTAAAAATAATTTCCGATAGCATAAAGCGGCACGTTGGTCATCCAGGTCTCTCGGCGATAGCCGGATAAGGAAGTACGGACGGCGTTTGCAGGTTTAAATTTTTCGCAGAAAAACTTGAAACTTTTGGCTGTCAGGTTTTCGGTCGCCTTTACTTCAACCGGAATAATTTCGCCGTTATGTTGCACAACAAAATCAACCTCAGTCGTGCTCTTATCATTCGTCCAATAACCGATATAATCCGGTTCCGCCTGTCTAAGTTGCTGCATCACAAATTGTTCGGTCAGAGCGCCTTTAAATTCCGTGAAAATATCAGTCCCGCCAATAATTGTTTTTACATCCAGATTCGATTTCGCTGCGAGCAGACCCGTATCGTTAAAAAACAGTTTGAATGCCGATAAATCCTGATAAGCAACGAGCGGCATATCAGGTTTCGAAATCCTGCAACATTTCAACAAGATGCCGGAATCTGTCAGCCACTGCATTGCCAATTCAAAATCTTTCGCCCGCGCTCCCTCTTTCATCACTCCGTAAACGAATTTTTTGTTTTCCCTGCCAAGTTGTGCCGGAATACTTTGCCAAATCATGTTTATACGAGGCACAACGTCATAAGGCGCATGTTTGGAAAAATCATTTTCGTATGTTTTCAAAAGTTCATGCTGAATCCGTCTTACCATTCGCCAATCCCTGTTGTTTGCAAATGCCTGTACCGCTTCCGGCATTCCGCCAATATAAAAATAATAACGCAGATATTCCTTGAATTTGTTGGTAAACACGCCCAAAATATCCCACTGTTTCGTTCTTAATATCTCGGCTAATCCGTTTTCATGCAAAGCCAAAAGAAATTCATAGAAGTTCATCGGATACAGATACAAAAAATTCACTTTTCCAACCGGAAAAGATACTTTATTATGCAGATTCATCCCAAGCAAAGAATCGGAAGCAATAACATGATATTCCGGCGCATTCTCGCAAAAATATTTCAAAGAAGTCAATCCTTTTTCTGCCGATTGAATTTCATCAAATACAATCAACGTGTCTTCCGGCGTTATTTTTATGCCTGAAAAAGCCCCTAATAAACTGATTATACGTGTAATATTCAAATCCTGCAAAAACAGATTTTGAAGTTCGACCGCATATTCAAAATTCACATACGCCATTTTTTGAAACTCGGTACGTCCTAATTCTTTTATCAGCCAAGTCTTTCCTACCTGACGAGCGCCTTGTACAATAAGAGGCTTTCTGTCAGGCTGTTGTTTCCATGCTTTGAGTTCTTCAATTTTTGTTCTGTACATTTTTATCCATGAATTTTTGTGGCAAAATTACATTTTTATCCACGAATAAACAAGAATTTGTCACGTTTTTTTCCGGAAATAAGTGTTACATTTTTTCATCCTAAAAAATATTCTTCCCTATCAGTCCTTTTATTTTTTGGTCATGTTGCATCTGTCATAACAATCCTCTCTGTCGAATTTGAAATCAGGGTCAGGCCTGCGCATTTTTTCAATTACATCCCAAAAATCGGCAGCCAATTTATTTCTATATGTCGCATTTCCGGCTTCCTGTTGTAATTTGTTGTAATTTTCATCCAAAGCATCAATGAATGAAGCATTTTTTTCATTCAAAATCCGGCGTGCCAGACGCGCTTTTTTTATGTCTAATTCCACAGTACTCATCACGATGATTGTTTAAAATTTCGTTACTACTCAGGTACTCAAATGAAATTTATAATACTCATATTTAGTAATTTAAGTTTTTTAAAGAGATGTCTCCGCTCGTTTACTGCGTAAACTCGGTCGACATGACAGGATGCTATGATGGAGAGGGGGAGGAAAGAAGGAGTTGCGGCAAAGCCGCAACTCCTTCTTTCCTCCTTAGTAATCAGCATAGTATGTCGTCATGTCGAGCGTAGCGAAGCGAAGTCGAGACATCTCACGCCCAGTTTGCAGGATGATAAAAGTACCTGAGTAGTTAC
>JAISPX010000144.1 GCA_031274595.1 Prevotellaceae bacterium
AACAAGAATATAGACTGGATAAAGAAGCAGTTAATAGATCCTGATCCCAATTTGCCGAATGAGCCAGAGAATAAGTGGACAGCGGATTTTGATTTTGGTATAGAATATAACATGGAAAGGTTTACGGCGGGCATTTCGGTAACTCATTTGAACAGGACATCGGACGAGGCTACGTATTTGAACATGGGACATCACTTTTACGGCTACATAAAGTATAGATTAAGTTTAGGCGTAGATTTTGATTTGACGCCGGCGATATTTGCTCAGAACAGTAAGAAATCAACACATTTGGAGAGCAATCTGGTATTATTTTACAGGAACAGGGCATGGATAGGCTTAAGTTATCGGGTAGATGAGAAATTCGGGTCGGAATCTGTGGTAGGCATAGCGGGCATAGATTTGCTGGATTTTTTGCGTATAGGTTATTCCTACGACTACAATATCGGCGAGATAGGCAAGAACACGAACAACACACATGAAATAATGTTAGGAATACGATTAAACAGACCGCAGAAGATATACGCCAAATCTCCGAGATTCTTTGAGTAAAAAATTGTTTAATGGTTAAGGAACTTTCTAACAAAATGGTAAATTGTAAATATTAAACAAAAAGAGGTTGAAATTTCAGCCTCTTTTTGTTTCGTATTTATCCGTAAGATGCTGTTATCTTCATTCAAGTTTTATAGCATTTTTAACTTTTTCTTTTAATAAGGCAAAATCAAAAACATCCAAAATCGTATCAACGTAATGGAATTTTAATCCTTTGATATAAACAGGTTTTATTTCGCTTATATCTTTCTCATTTTCTTTTGATAAAACAATTTCGCTTATTCCTGCGCGTTTTGCCGCAAGGATTTTTTCTTTGATTCCTCCTACGGGAAGAACTTTTCCGCGCAAGGTTATTTCGCCTGTCATTGCAATGCCTTTGCGCACTTTACGTTGTGTGAAAATCGATGCAAGCGCTGTTGCCATTGTTATTCCTGCAGACGGTCCATCTTTTGGTATTGCTCCTTCGGGAACGTGGAGATGTATATCCCATTTTTCAAAAATATCATTGTTTATATCAAGTTTTGCAGCATGCGATTTTATATATTCCAAAGCAAGCAAAGCCGATTCTTTCATTACTTCGCCCAGATTTCCCGTTATGGTAAGTTTACCTTTGCCTTTGCTCAAACTTGTTTCAATAAAAAGAATTTCACCGCCAAGTTCAGTCCACGCAAGACCTGTAACTACGCCCGCAAAATCGTTTCCCTGATATTCATCTTTTGTAAATTTTGGAACGCCGAGAATTTCCGTAATTTTTTGTTTTGATATTTTAGCGGTTATTTTTTCGGATAACGCAATTTGTTTTGCGTAATAACGGGCAACTTTTGCAATTTGTTTATCAAGTGCGCGTACGCCCGATTCTTTCGTGTATGATTCGATAATTGTTTCAATAATATCGCTGGCAAATTCTATTGTTCCGAGTTTAATTCCGTGAAGTTCCAATTGTTTGGGGATGAGGTGTTTTTTTGCGATTTCTATTTTTTCCTCAACCAAATATCCGCTCATAGGAATCATTTCCATACGGTCGCGCAAAGCAGAATTTATTGTGCTTGTGTTGTTTGCGGTGGTGATGAACATCGTTTTTGACAAGTCAAAATTCAGGTCGAGATAATTGTCGTGGAAAGTAGAATTTTGTTCAGGGTCGAGCACTTCGAGCAGCGCCGAAGCAGGGTCGCCGCGAAAATCGCTTCCTATTTTATCTATTTCGTCAAGAATTATTACAGGATTTGCCGATTTGCAGCGTTTTATTGTTTGAATAATTCTTCCCGGCATTGCGCCTATATATGTTTTGCGATGTCCTCGTATTTCGGCTTCGTCGTGCAAACCGCCAAGCGAAATTCTGCCAAACTGGCGACCTATTGCGCGAGCGATTGATTTTCCGAGCGAAGTTTTTCCAACTCCCGGAGGTCCATAGAGACAAATTATCGGCGATTTCAAATCATTTTTCAGTTTTATAACAGCAAGATATTCAAGTATTCTGTCTTTCACTTGGTCGAGTCCGTAATGGTCTTCGTTCAATATTTTTTCTGCTTTTTTTATGTCAAGTTGGTCTTCGGTATATTCGTTCCAAGGCAAATCGAGCATTAGTTGCAGATAGTTCAACTGAACAGAAAATTCGCCTACGTTAGGGTTCATTCTTTCGAGTTTTGTTATTTCTTTTTCAAAAAATTCACCAACTTCGGCGTTCCATTTTTTTGTTTTTGCCTGTTCGCGTAATTCTGTAATTTCTTGGTCGGCAGGATTTCCGCCCAATTCGTCCTGAATTGTTTTCATTTGCTGATGCAAATAATATTCGCGTTGTTGCTGATCCATTTCGTAGCGAACTTTGCGTTGAATATCGATTTTTATTTCGACTTGCTTCAATTCTTTTTGCAATATTTCAAGCAATTTCAGCGCTCTTTCCTTCAGATTATTGATTTCCAGCAGTGATTGTTGGTCGCTTACGTTTCGTGTAAGGTCGAGATTTGAACCTATATAATTTATTAAAAAACTGCGGTTTTCAATATTCTTGATTGCAAATGCAACCTCTTGAGGCATTGGCGATTGTCTGATAATTTGCAGCGTGATGTCTTTTATCGAACTTATAATTGCATCATAAGCCTCGTTAGGCAGTTTAGGTTTTTCATCGTTAAGATATTTTACATCTGCAACAAAATAAGGCTCTTCGTCAATCACATCTTTTATTTCAAAACGTTTTACGCCCTGCAACACAGCCGTTATTGCGCCGTCGGGCATTTCCAAAATTTTGAAAATACGGGCAACCGTACCTATTCTGTTTAGATCTTTTTTTGTGGGATTTTCGATTTTGGAATCAGATTGAGCAACTGTTCCCAAGATTTTTGATTTTGAATAAACTTCGCGAACAAGGTTTATTGATTTTTCGCGCCCTACGGTTATAGGAATAAGTATTTCGGGAAAAAGCACCGAATTACGTACAACCAACAAGGGTAAAGATTCGGGCAAGTCTTTTGTATTTATTTTAACAGAATCTTCATCATAAGAGAGAGGAATATAATTAACGCTTTCTAAGTCGTCTCCGTCTGGGAAAATTTGTCGTAATTTTATGTCAATAGCCATATTTAGTATGTCAATTTGTCAGCAAAACCTCGTCTTTTATCGAACAAAAGTATTTACTTTGATTATTATTATTTATTTTGTTTTTAATTAAATATTTTAATATCAGTCATTAATGTTAGATAGTTATATGTCAAAATTTAATCAAATATAAAACTATTTTTACATACATTGCATATTGCGTGCCAAAATGCTTTTTGAATTAAAATTTCAGGAAAAATTAATTCAAAAAAAAAGAGGCTGTCTTAAAAGCCTCAAAAAAGCGATTGTCATTGCGGGCTTGACCCGCAATCTCCTAATTATCACATGCGATTTTTCAGGAGATACCGTGTCAAGCACGGTATGACGGGCT
>JAISPX010000170.1 GCA_031274595.1 Prevotellaceae bacterium
ATGCCCAGACCGTGCGCGTTCTACCCCTAAAACAAAAAACTTATACCCAGACCGTGTGTGTTCTACCCCTAAAACAAAAAAATTATACCCAGAACGTGTGCGTTCTACCCCAAAAACAAAAAAATTATACCCAGAACGTGTGCGTTCTACCCCTAAAACAAAAAAATTATGCCCAGAACGTGCGCGTTCTACCACTAAAACAAAAAAATTATGCCCAGAACGTGCGCGTTCTACCCCTAAAACAAAAAAATTATGCCCAGAACGTGCGCGTTCTACCCCTAAAACAAAAAAAATATACCCAGAACGTGCGCGTTCTACCCCTAAAACAAAAAAATTATGCCCAGAACGTGCGCGTTATTAATATTTCGTTCATCACAGGAATTTCCTATTTACGATTAACTATTATTTCTTCATGTCGTGAGGGTCAACGTTTGATGTTCTATTGGCGTTTGCTGCTCCGCACGTTTGTTGTTGTTGTTTTCTTTGCTACTAAGGTTACTTGAATAAATAAGGTTTTTTTTAATTCTTTTATCATTAACCATTAATATGTGAAATCATTATAAGGTTGTTTTACTTTTGCGTCTGCGTTCGTTTTCGTCGAGAATTATTTTGCGCATACGCATATATTTCGGCGTTACTTCAACGTATTCATCTTCCTGAATGTACTCGAGCGCTTCTTCAAGGCTAAAAATTACAGGCGGAGGCAAGATTACTTTTTCGTCGGTACCCGATGCGCGAATGTTTGTGAGTTTTTTTGTTTTGCACACGTTTATGGTTAAGTCTTCGTTGCGCGAATGTTCGCCGATAACCTGTCCTGCGTAAATTTGCTCGCCCGGATTAATAAAAAATTTACCTCTGTCCTGTAATTTATCCATTGCATAAGCAATAGCCATACCTGTTTCGAGAGCGACAAGCGAACCGTTTACGCGTTTTTCTATATCGCCTTTATATGGTTCAAATCCTTTGAAGCGGTGAGCGACAATTGCTTCGCCCTGTGTTGCTGTAAGCAGATTGCTGCGCAAGCCTATAAGTCCGCGCGCAGGAATATCAAAGTCAAGATGTACGCGCTCGTCTCTGTGTTCGATATGCAAAAGTGCGGCTTTGCGGCGCGTAGCCATTTCAATAGCCTTTCCCGAAAATTCTTCGGGAATATCAATTGTGAGATGTTCAATAGGCTCGCAACGCTGTCCGTTTATATTTTTATCAACAACTTTTGGCTGACCTATCTGCAATTCATAGCCTTCGCGCCGCATGGTTTCGATAAGTATGCTGATGTGCAAAACGCCGCGTCCGTAAACTATAAACGAGTCGGATGTTATTCCGGGTTTTACGCGCAAGGCGAGATTCTTTTCGAGTTCGCGTTCTAATCTTTCTTTAAGATGACGCGATGTTACAAATTTTCCATCTTTGCCGAAAAACGGAGAATCGTTTATTGTGAATGTCATACTCATTGTAGGTTCATCTACTGTGATTGGCGGAAGCGCTTCGGGGTTTTCATAATCGGCAATGGTGTCGCCGATTTCAAAGCCGTCTATGCCGACAATGGCGCAAATATCGCCGCAGCGAACTTCATCTACCTTTGTTTTTGATAATCCTTCAAAAATCATGAGTTCGCGTATTTTTGTTTTTTCGGGAGTTCCATCGTGTTTTACAAGCGAAATATTATCGCCCGAGCGTAATGTTCCGCGAGTAAGTTTGCCTATTGCAATTCGTCCCACGTAGGGTGAATATTCGAGCGAAGTAATTAAAAGTTGAGGCGTTCCTTCAACGGTTTTCGGTTCGGGAATTTCTTCGAGAATAGTGTCGAGCAAAATTGTAATATCTTTTGCAGGCTGCCGCCAGTCGTTGGACATCCAGCCTTGTTTTGCGCTTCCGTAGATTGTTTTAAAATTGAGTTGATTTTCGTTTGCATGGAGATTAAACATTAAATCGAAAACCTGTTCGTTTACATCGTCGGGATGGCAATTGGGCTTGTCAACTTTATTGACAACAACTACGGGCTTCAAACCCAGCGCTAATGCTTTTTGTAAAACAAAACGCGTTTGCGGCATTGTTCCTTCAAAGGCATCAACCAAAAGCAGGACGCCGTCAGCCATATTCAGCACACGCTCGACTTCGCCGCCAAAATCAACGTGTCCGGGAGTGTCAATAATATTAATTTTGTAATCTTTATACTGTACGGAAACGTTTTTTGAAAGTATAGTTATTCCGCGTTCGCGTTCCAAGTCGTTGCTGTCGAGAATTAATTCTCCTGTTTTTTCGTTATCTCTAAATATTTTTCCCTGTAAAATCATTTTATCGACCAATGTTGTTTTTCCATGGTCAACGTGAGCAATTATTGCAATATTACGTATTTTTTGCATGTTTGTATGTGTGATTATAAAAAAATTACCTGACTGACTGTCGGTAATTTTTAATATTTGTATTTTAATTTCTTATTCTATATAATCAATAATATGTTTTATGTCATCATTATTAAGTTCAACAGTAATATCTCCTGCCGCAAAAGACGCTATTTCGTAAATGCTATAATAAAATGTTATTTTTCCTTCGGTAAAATAAAATGCATCGGGCAGAAAAAATACGTCATCTTCAAACCAATAATCTTTAAGTTCGCCGTTTTGTTTTATAAAAGCCTGTTCGGCAATGGCAGTAAGTTCGGCAATATTTGTTGACAAATTATCAATAGTAACAGGAGTTCCGTCTTTTTTATCGTAATTGAACGCAATTTGTCCGTAAAATCCGTGCGCTCCGCCCGAATACTGATAGTAGGAGTAAGCCAAAGAAACAATCTTGCTGTTTTGATACAGCAGAAAAGTATCTATTGATAATTCAATATGTTTGCATGTTTCGCAGTCAATGATTGATTCATCTTCGTTAGTATCTTTTATAAATCTTTTTATATCGGTGGCAATAACGTCATTGAGATTATTTTTTGTAAGCGTTACGCTGTCTTCGGCAAAAAGAAAAGAGCCAAGCCATGCAAAAAAATCCTGATTTATAATGTCTGCAATAAAATTTTCGCTGTTTGTTTTTTTACTTTCAAAATAACTTATAGATATAAAGTTGCTTATTGTAGTGTCGTTTGTGTAGTTCCGGCTACTGTCGGCTACTGTTACAACTGTAAATTCAAGATTTGCCTTATTGTTCTTTTTGCAGGCAAAAACAGATGTTATAAAAATAACTGTAATAATAATTTTTGTCAATGTCTTCATCTTTTTTTATATTTTTTATTCGACGGTGCAAAGGTATATATTAAATTTGGTTCAAAAGAATTTTAATAAGATTTAATGTATCTGTCGTTATTTGAAATGGATGAAAAATACTTATTACGAACACACAAATCAGCATCGCAATAAATTAAGTTTATGAGGCGTGAACAGTTAAAAAAACATACAAGTTCGGAACTTGAAAATCACTCATTAACCTTTTTTAACCGTTACGTTTGAAATATATATATACATTTGCATATCGAAAAACAATAAATAAATGCTGATATAAGTAATTTTTATATTAAAGAACATTATTTATATATTAAAAAATAAAAATAAAAATGTGATGAAAAATAAATGCTTTATTTACATAGAAAAAGTTAATATTCTTTACCTTTGCGAAGAAATAACTCTAATACAAAATTATTAACAAATAAATTATTAATTATGAAGAAAATTCTATTATCAATTGCAGTTGCCATAATGTATGCGATTGCAGTAAACGGACAAACAAGTCCAAGTGAACGTATTCCTGTTGACAAAGATGTTAGAACAGGCAAATTGGAAAACGGACTTACTTATTACGTTCGCGCAAATGCGAAACCAGAAAAACAGGCGGAATTTTATATTTTCCATCATGTGGGAGCAGCGCAGGAAGAAGATAATCAGCAAGGATTAGCTCACTTTTTGGAACACATGGCTTTTAACGGAACAATAAATCTTCCCGATAAAAAACTTATAAACTGGTGCGAATCGGTAGGAATTAAATTCGGGCAAAATCTTAATGCAGGCACAAGCATGGAACAAACTGTTTACAATGTTTCGGCTGTACCGCTTGATAAACCTGAAAATATTGATACTTGCTTGCTTATTCTTCACGACTGGTCGCAGTTTATTGCTCTCAAAGGCGACGAAATCGACAAAGAACGCGGCGTGATTTTGGAAGAAAAACGTACGCGCAATACGGCAAGTTGGCGTATGCACGAAAAATCTTTGCCTGTGCTTTATGGCGATACGCGATATGCAAAACGCAATGTTATAGGAACAGATGAAATTCTTAAAAACTTCAAACACGAAGAACTTCGCGATTTTTATCATCGCTGGTATCGCACCGATTTGCAATGTATAGTTGTTGTCGGCGATTTTGATGCTGATGTTATTGTTGAGAAAATAAAAAAACTTTTTGCAGATGTTAAGCCTGTGGAAAATCCTGAACAGAAAGAATATTATCCGCTTCCCAAAAATACGGAACCGACTGTTGCCGTAATTACCGACCCTGAATGTACAAATACCGAAGTTTCGGTCTATATAAAACATAATCCAATTCCCAACGAACTGGCATCAACATATAACAATTACATGTTTAATTTAATAAAATCACTGATTTCGATGATGGAAAATACGCGTTTGAGAGAAATAACTCAAAAACCAAATGCACCTTTTCTTCAAGGTTATACGGCAGGATACAGAATGACGGAATCATGCGATGCTATTTTCGGAACGGCAATGACTCGTGAAGGCGAATCGCTTGCCGCTCTTGAATCGTTGTACAGCGAAATAGACAAAGTACGCCGTTTCGGATTTACCGAAAGCGAATTTGAAATTGCAAAAGCCAATTATTTAAAATCAGCCGAAGTTGACTATAATAATCGCAACGACCGCCGCCACAGAGAATATATCAATTCGTATATCAGTAATTTTAGGTATAACTTGGCAATTCCCGATGCTGAAACAAATTGGAAAATAACAAACGAAATTATTTCAAAACTAAATATCAATACAATTAATACTTTCGCAAAACAATTAATAACATTGGAAAACCAAATTGTAATAGTAGAAGCACCCGAAAAAGCAGGAACATATCCTACGGAAGCCGAAGTTAAAGCAGTGATAGAAAAAGTGCGTGCGGCAGAACTCAAAGCATACGAAGACAATGTTGTAAAACAACCGCTTATTCCGGAAGGCACAGAACTTAAAGGCTCGACTGTTAAAACCGAAGAAACCGATAAATTCGGAGCAACAGTCTGGACATTGCAAAATGGAGTAAAAGTAGTTGTAAAACAAACCGATTTCAAAGCCGATGAACTTGTAATTTCCATATCTTCACGCGATGGTTCTTCAAATGTTTCTGACGATGATTATTATACTGCATCTTACATGCCTACGATAATGTCGCGTTCGGGAATAGGAAATCTTAGCGCTGTTGATTTGACAAAACAACTTGCAGGAAAAACAACCTACGTTCGCATTAATGTTTCCGACTACAATACTGTTGTATCTGCCGGAGGTTCGCCGAAAGATATAGAAATAATTTTGCAACTTGTTTACCTGAATTTTACAAATCCGCGTTGGAATGAAGATGATTTTAAGGTTCTTGTTGATAATTATAAATCGCAATTAAAAAACTTGGTAACAACTCCGAATTATATCTTTTCCAAAGAACGGCAAAAAACTTTATACAACAACAATCCTCGCCGTCAAACAATTTCGGACGAAGTGATTGACCAAATAAAATTCGACAGGCTGCCTGCTTTGCACAAACAAATTTTGGGCAATGCGGCAAACTTTACTTTTGCCTTTGCAGGAAATATCGACCCGAAAGTATTGAAACCTCTTGTCGAAAAATACATCGGTTCAATACCTGTGTCGCCAAACATAACAAAATGGAAAAACGATGGAATAATTCCTGTGCGCGGAGTAAAAGACAATCTTTTTGAAACAAAAATGCAGACGCCGAAAACCACTGTCGCATATACTTATACAGGCGATATAGATTACACTCTCGAAAACAGAATAACGATAGACGCTTTGGCTCAGATGTTACGAATGAGATATACAGAAGTAATTCGCGAAGAAAAAGGCGGAAGTTATGGAGTAAGCGTTTCGGGAAGTTTAAGCAGAGAACCGCAAGAAACTTACACGGTAAATATATCGTTTGATTCGGATAAAGAAAAAGTAGAAAAATTAGGATTGCTTGATGACGTTACAAACGAATTTAAACAAATTGCCGAAAACGGAGCAAAAATCGATGACTTGAACAAAGTCAAAGAATTTATGGTAAAACAGCGCAAAGACAATCTGAAACAAAACAATACATGGTTAAGTTATTTAATATCATTACACCTTTTGGATTTTGATGCCACAAGCGATTATGATAAATTTGTAGATGAATTGAGCGTTGAAAAAATTCAGAAACTTGCGCAAAAAATCCTCAATGACAACAATATTGTTCGCGTTATAATGAATAATAAAGAAGAGTAAAATAACTATTAATATAAAGTATGATTTTAAAAACAGAGAATATAGTCAAGCAATTCGCCAATCATCTGGCGCTTGATAATGTCAGCATTGAAGTTCCGCAAGCAAGTATTTACGGTTTGCTGGGACCAAACGGCGCAGGAAAAACCACGCTCATACGCATTATCAATCAAATCACGGCTCCCGACAGCGGAAAAGTCTTTTTTGATGGACATGAACTGCACGGAAACGATGTTTACAGTATTGGATATTTGCCCGAAGAACGCGGACTTTACAAAAAAATGAAAGTCGGCGAACAGGCAATGTATCTTGCACGACTGAAAGGATTGAGCAAACATGATGCGGAAAAAAGTTTGAAAACATGGTTTGAAAAATTTGAAGTGCAGGCATGGTGGAATAAAAAAGTGGAAGAACTTTCAAAAGGTATGGCGCAAAAAATACAGTTTATCGTAACAATTTTGCATAAACCCAAACTTCTTATATTTGATGAACCTTTCAGTGGATTTGACCCGATAAATGTAAACCTGCTGAAAAACGAAATTCTGAATCTTAAAAAAGAAGGCGCGACTATAATTTTTTCTACGCACAATATGGCTTCGGTTGAAGAATTATGCGATTACATAACGCTTATAAATAAATCCAAAAATGTTTTGAGCGGTCAGATTGATGAAATCAGGCACAATTACGGAGATAATATTTTTGAAATAGATTATCGCGGCGAAACACTTAAATTGAAAGAAAATCTTGAAGGAAACTATCAAATTTTGAACGACTGCGAACAAAAATTTTTCCGCAAAATGACAATAAAAGCAAGCGAAAAAGAAAACACCAATGTTTTGCTGTCTCGCATTATACGCGATGTTGAAATTGTAAATTTCAGAGAAATTATTCCAAGTATGAACGACATATTTATTAAACTTGTGGAGGACGACAAATGAAAAAAATATTACTTGTTATAGAACGTGAAT
Organism: Prevotellaceae bacterium; assembly: GCA_031274595.1. Taxonomy (GTDB): domain Bacteria; phylum Bacteroidota; class Bacteroidia; order Bacteroidales; family UBA932; genus JAIRKV01. The sequence goes on from JAISPX010000170.1 coordinate 7,439, forward strand.
TTATAACGCGAGTAAAGAAAAAATCGTTTATAATAATGACGATTTTAGTTCCCGTTTTGTTTGCAGTATTAATGATTGTACCGACTTTGCTCTCAAGCGTGAAAAGCGAAAAAGAAAAGAAAATAGCCGTAGTAGATGATTTGGGACTGGTTGCAAACGATATTAAAAATTCGGGAACGGTAAAATTTATAATTGAGACACGACCATTGGATTCGCTAAAAAATAATTTGGCAAAAGATGATTATTATGCAGTTTTACATGTAGAAAACAACGAGGAAAACAGTATAAAGAACATTAGAATTTACTCGGAGCAAGCCCTAAGCGCAGATATTTTGAATAATATTTCGTTTCAAATTAAATCAATAGCGACACAAATACAATTGAAAGCGTATGATATTAAACCCGAAGAACTTTTGTTAATATTGAATCCCAATATTAATATCAAAACTATTCGAATAGATGAACTTGGAACAGAGAAAGAAAGCCACACAGGAGCATTAATGGCAGTAGCAATGGTTTGCGGAATATTGATTTTCTTGGTCGTATTCATGTTTGGAATACAGATTATGCGCAGCGTTATTGAAGAAAAATCGAGTAGAATTATCGAAATCATAATTTCATCAATAAAACCTGTGCAGTTGATGCTCGGCAAAATTATTGGCGTAGCCTTAGTTGTTATTACACAGCTTATAATTTGGGCAATTCTTATTACCGTAATATTTTTTGTTGCGCAATCGCAATTTGCCGATGTAATAAGCAAAATCACAGGTTACGTTCAGGATGTGCCTATGGGAACAATGCTTGTTTCGTTCATACTGTATCTCATTTTCGGATATTTGCTTTATGCATCGCTGTACGCAATTGTAGGCTCGGCAGTCGATAACGAAACCGACACTCAGCAACTGCAAATGATAGGCACGCTTCCGATAATGATAGGTTATTTTATAATGATAAACGTAGCAATGCAACCCGACAGTCCGCTGGCATTTTGGGGTTCTATGATTCCGTTCACATCGCCGCTTGTGATGCTGGCGCGTATTCCGTTTGGCGTTCCGCTGTGGGAAATAATTCTTTCACTGACAATATTGGCGGCAACCTTTATTTTATTCACGTGGATTGCAGCGCGCATATATCGCGTAGGAATTTTAATGTACGGCAAAAAAGCATCATTGAAAGAGATAATAAAATGGTTGAAGTATAAACAATAATGAAGAAAGAAGTTTAACAAATAATTGAAAATCTCTGTAATTAAATTTTGCAGAGATTTTTTTTGTTTTTCTTAATCTTTGGTAAATGTTAATGATAAATATGTAAAATAAAATTCTACAAATCTAATGCGTAGGTAAGAACAAAACTTAAGCGTATTTAGTACAGAGTATTGTCGGTATTTCAAAGGATAACTTTTATCCGTAGGTTGCGCTGTCGCTTCACCTATTTTCTATTTACCATTTATATATCGAATAAACCGTTTTAGTTTGGCAGCAAATTCATTGACGGCAATTCACAACTATAATCCTCTGACAAAAGCGTACCACAGTTCGTTTTCGAGTTGTTTCCATGCATTTATGGTTTGTTCTGCAAAGTCGTTAAAATATTTTGTCAGATATTCTCTGCATGATTGTATGCCTTTTTCTTTCAAAATTTTTATTGCTTCGTTGTCAATTAGGCTTTGTTCTTCAAACATTTTATTTTCAAAATCATCTCTTGGTTTTTCCACTTTTTCCCGTAATTCCTGCCAGCGGATTGATGCCAGTTTATTCGCCTTGCGATATATCCAAGCGGCGGCATCGGCGGTAAAACGTTTGTGTCCCGAAAGGTTGAATAATTTCGGCGTTTGCAGAATATTTGCGTAAAGCGGAATTCGTGGACTTTGTGCAGGATTGTCGTTTGCAAAATACGCTACGCATGCAATTTCGTCGGGCAGCCATCCGCGAATTTGAATAACATGCGCATACGAACATTGCGGAACTGCAATATTGCGGACTCTGACAACAGCGCTGTCTTTCATTTCGTTTATGCTTGCAATCATTTGCGTGGATAACCAAGGATTTGCATAAGGGCTTTTCACTGTTTCGATTTCGTCGCTGTCTTGTTTTTTACGTTTTATCAGCAGATTTTTGGTCATGTCGTGTTCTGTGTCTTCGTATGTTTCGCGAAAAAATTTAAGAACATCGCGTACAGATACAGGTTTTTCAGGTTTTACCGAAAAAGGCAATTCTTCATCTTGCAGAGATAATTTCAGCGATGGCGCAACAGCATTCAAAACAAACCATTCGCGTATCGAGAAAGGTTTTTTGCCGCTGTATGCTTTCCAGAATTTGAAAGTTGATTTTCCATCCCAAAATCCCAACTTTTTTGCAACTTCAAATACATTTTCGGATGCCATAAAATTATCTTTATCTTCCAAATTTATTTCTCCTATTCTCGGAATATTTGCCGATATTCCTACATGGTCATCTGGAATACGTTGCGCTGCCCACACGCCGCCGATTTTATCTTTGCCTTCGCCGAAAACTTCAAAATGCCAAACCTCGTTTTTATCAGCAACAGTGAGACATTCGCCAACATCGGCATAACCGTATTTTTTCACAAGTTCGCCCATGAGTTCAACCGCCTGACGAGCCGTAATGCAACGCTGCAACGCTATTCGCTGCAATTCTTCGATGTAAAACATTCCATCTTCATTCACCAATTCTTTGCGTCCTTCGATGGTTGTTTCGCCGATTGCCAGATTTTTCTCATTCATGCAAGGATAAGCGGTGTTAAGAAATGCGTATGTTTGTTCCGCTTCGGGAATTTCGCCTTTAATTTCCAATGCCACTTCAAAATCATGCAAAATTGTACTTGAATTTGTTTGCGTTTTCTTTTCGGCAAGTTGTATTTGTGCAATTTCATCAGGACTTTCTGTAAATAATGTACCTTTTAATATTTTTGTAACATCGCCTTTTTTATGTTTTTGCGCAGGTTCGATATTCATCCACGAACGATAACGTCCATCGCAGGTTTGACTTGTTATAACCGAACCGTCGGCGCTTGCTTTTTTGCCGACTACAATGCTTGTGCAACTTCCGTAAAATTCACTGTCATCGCATTGGCTGCGAGTGTTTATTGCTATTGATGAAATCAGAATTGTCGCTAAAATTATTTTCTTCATGTTTTATTAATTTATTTTATTCTTTACTTATAATATTTTCTCCTATTGTGCATCGCAAACATTGCTTGTTGTTGCAGTACATCGTTTTCAACTGTATGAGCGCCTGCGAATAAAAAGCGTTTTCAACTTTTACGCCAATGTTTTCCCAGCCTTCTATAATATTGTTTTTCTCGGGCGAAATAATTTCGAGTAAATCTAAAGATTTTTCCGAAAACTTTTCTTCGCCTTTTGCCTTTCCATAAGCAAAAAGATAAGGTACAATAAGGTTTATAATGATTTTCTCTGCCGATTTTTTTCCGAATGATTTTTTACGTTTAGCCGTTTGTTTCCCGAAATTATAATGAGTGTCCCAATATTCGGATGCATTTAATTCAAAAAAGATTTTTAATTCATCAGGTTTTTCAAAAGCAATGATTTTGGAAAGCAATCCTTCGGTTTGCATCAAGAGTTTTGCCAACTGAGCAATGCGAATAGTCGGGAAATTCACAGGACGCAATCGCATAAATTTCCAGAGATGTTTTTCAATAGGTTTCAGGTCGAATTTGGTTTGTAAAAATTTGTATTCCTTTTGCAATTTCGATTGATAATCGTCAACAGGAGCATCGTTTAAAAATCCTGCCTGACCGAAAAGCAGAGCCTCAAGTTGTAAAACAGAATTGCGATGTTTGTTGATTGCTGCAATTGGCGTAGATTGTGCCAACAGTTCAAATGGCAAAGCATTTGTTCCAAAACCAAACGAACGAAAAAGCAGACGGTAAAATACTTCTTTGAAATCGTTTTTCGTTTCTTCCAATATTTTGCTTATATGCGCCGACCGTTGCTCCAATCGTTCAACAAGCAAACGATTGAGGAAATATTTTATTTTAAATGTATCAATATTTTTTACATAATTTTGACAAGCAATCCATGTTTGTGCATCCAATAATTTCTGATAACGTTTTTCTAATTTATAATCATATTGTATCTCAAAAACAGGAATTTTGCTTCCATCGCTGCGAAAAATATCACAATCGGCATTTTTCACAACATGAAGAATAACATTGTCGTATGCCTTGTCATCATTGTGTTTGTGCCGTTTCCAATCGGATGCGTTTATGTGAATTTCCACATTACCTACCCAGATTATTTCTCCTATTTTGATTTTGGCATTAAAAAAGTCCGGACCTGAATTGTTATTTATTATGCCCAAGTCAAAAATACAAAGATTTTCTTTGTCGGTTGTGGTTATTCTCTCTCTCGTGAACAACCCGAATCTCCATATAAATTGTAAAAATGCTTCGTTCATTTATTTATTCATTGGCGCACAAATTTAATGTTTTTTTTGCATTTATGAGTTTTATTAATAAATTTTTTATACTTTTGCTGCCCAAATTCGGGGTGTAGCACAGTTGGTAGCGCGCTACGTTCGGGACGTAGAGGTCGGATGTTCGAGTCATCTCACCCCGACAAAAATTCCAATTGATTAAAAAACAGTGTATTATAGCGCAATAAAGATAGTTAGATATACTTAAATACAATTTAGATACAATTAAAAATACTACGCATTTTTTTCGATAAAAAATTAAAATACCACTCCCTCTGGAGATGGATTTTAAAGTTGTGTTAAAAAAAACCTGCAAAAGCAGGGGCATCATCTCAACTATAATTAAAATTGTCAAAAGATAATTAAGTAATTGAAATTAATTCGTTTGCAATGGCATGTATGCCTTTTATTATTTTTGCGCGTTGCTCGGGTCGTGCCTTTTTGCGACCTGTAAAATAATGACTTAATTGATTTTCATTAATACCTGTTGCTTTGTGTATTGCTTTGAGTGTTGTTTTATGCTCAATAGAGCGAAGCAATGCAGATGTATCCAATTCAAATTCTAATGTATAATCTCCATTTTTAGCCCAATCCTCAATGTTCTCGTTATCTTCAACAGCCCATTCAATGCGCTGCTGTAATGCCTCTGCTATTTCTTTTTTTATGCCGTCAAGGGTTTTTGCAGTAGCGACAATTACACCTATTCCCTTGTCTGATATTGATGTACTGTAATTATTTTCACACCAATTAATTAATACTTTTATTTTTTCCATAATTATTTTTTTGTGCAGGGCGGTTATTCTCTCCACCCTGCTTGTTTGAAAATACTGTTTAAATCATTTTGGCTTAACACTTCGCTTAATTTGCCTCTGACTGTTACTGTGCCTTTTTTTGTTGAGTGTTTGAATTATCTGTGGTCGCCTTTTATTCTGTCAAGATACCAACCATCATCTTTCAACATTCTCAAAATTTCATTTACTTTATACCGTTTCATTGTTTTTTTATTATTAACTATTATCTTTTGACACCACAAAGGTAATATATACATTACTCTTGCCAATACTTTTCGAGTTAAACAATACTAACAAACATTAAATAAATCGTTAAATAGTTTTAATTAAAAAGTTGCGTTTACGGCTTACCGCCAGCAAACTCTCTATTTCTTTAATTTCTTCCACTATTTTTTGCTTCAAGTAAATACTGTACCGATAGTATTTTCTTATCTGTTTTCTTATATCTTTTTTTGATGTCAACCTATAGCAGGACAAGACATTCCTGCAACCGCTGCACCTCTCTGTGAATTTGTGAAATATGTATCATTCTATTTTCTTTTTTTAAACAAAAATACCCGCCCGAAGGCAGGTATTAAAGGACAAAAAAATAACCCCAACAGAATTTTAAACCCTGTCAGGGTTGTCAGTTAATAATCTATATACTGAATGAGTAGAACCATCAACCCCCATTCTTTCTAAATCTCTTAAACTCTCTCACTAAAATAGGTGAAA
>JAISPX010000018.1 GCA_031274595.1 Prevotellaceae bacterium
GGAAATCGCAGGATAGAAATTAATCACAAACTTAATGCATATCGAAAAAATGCACGCGACCATCTCACTTCCCAAGAAGGTTTGCTTCACCGAAGTCGCCGACCGATAGAACCTGAGGCAGTGTTCGGGCAAATAAAAGCAAACAAGCAATACAATCGCTTCCGACATTCAGGCAAAGACAAGATAAAAATGGACTTTGCCATATTTGCTATCGCTTTCAATTTGAGCAAATTAGCCAAATCAGTCAACAAATGTGCAAAATCCAAAAAAAACAACCAAAATCCACGGCAAGACAACAAAAAATCGAAAATTTATCGGCTAATTTTCATTTTCTCTGCAAAAAACTGCTCTGACGAAATATTTCATCGCAAATGTGCCGCTTGATACAAAAAAAAAGAAGCAATCTTTTAGGACAGCCTCGACAATCGCTTTTTTGAGGCTTTTAAGACAACCTCTTTTGTTACATTTATGTTAAATATTTGATATACTAATCAAACTATTGAAAACTCAATTTATATTTGCAATAATTTTATTTTAACAAAATGAAAAAAAACAATATTCTAGTGGTTGACGATGAAGAATCGTTGTGTGAAATTCTTCAGTTTAATCTCGAAGTAGAAGGTTACAATGTAGATGTGGCTTATAATGCAGAACAGGCATTGCAAATGGAATTGGAAAAATATTCATTAATTCTTCTTGATATAATGATGGGACCAATGAGCGGTCTGAAAATGGCTCAAATTGTTAAAAACAATGAGCGAACAGCAAATATTCCAATAATTTTTTGTACGGCAAAAGAAAGCGAAGATGATACCGTAACGGGATTGAATATCGGCGCTGACGATTATATTGTTAAACCATTTTCAATACGCGAAGTTATTGCTCGTGTGAAAAGTGTTTTGCGGCGAACGGAAACGCAAAATCAAGTAGCCGAAGTAAAAGAAATCCGCTATGAAACTCTTTGCATTGATGTTGAAAAGAAATGTTGCACATTGGATGGAAAAGATATTCAACTCACAAAAAAAGAACTGGAAATTCTTACTCTTTTTCTGAAAAATACAGACAAAATATTTTCGCGTGACGAAATACTGGAACGTGTATGGCACAACGAAGTAATTGTGCTTGACAGAACCATAGATGTGAATATTACCCGTTTACGCAAAAAAATAGGACAATACGGCAAATTTATCATAACACGAATAGGTTATGGCTACGGGTTTAAAAACTAAAATATCATTTCATAAACGATTATTGATATTTCTGCTTTTGTCGTTTTGTTTTCTTTTGTTGTGTTTTTTTATTTTTCAATATCATCGCGAAAAAATTTTTAAGGCGGAGCAATTAAACTATAAATTACAAAGTTTCAACACACAACTTGGAAATGCGCTATCCGACAAAAATGCAATATCATTGCTTATCGAAAAAAAACGAAAATCGGAATTTGAAAATTTACGCGTAACGATTATTGATTCGCTTGGAAAAGTCGTTTTTGACACCGAACAAAATAATTTTCCTTTTTTCAACCATTCAAACCGACCGGAAGTAATAGATGCATTGAAAAACGGAACCGCTTACACAATTCGCCGACATTCGGAAACAACAAATAGCGACTATTTTTATTCGTCTCAAAAAATAAACGGATATATCGTACGTTCTGCGATTCCATATAATTTGTCGCTTAAAGAACTGCTGAAAGTTGATAAGGATTTTTTGTGGTTTATGGTTATTTCCGTAATTGTTATAAGCATTGTAATATATATATTTACACAGCGGCTGGGTCAAAATATTAACCGACTTCGACAATTTGCCCTACGCGCCGAAAAAGGTGAAATTATTGATGAAAATGAAAATTTTCATAATGATGAATTAGGCGAAATATCGCGTTTTATTGTACAAATATATTCGCGACTGCAACAGGCAAAAATTGATTTGGACAAAGAACAACAAGAAATTTTATTTCATGAAAACGAAAAAAACCGAATAAAAAAACAGTTAACACAAAATATAAATCACGAACTAAAAACTCCCGTAAGCAGTATTCTGGGCTATGTTGAAACAATCATGTATAATCCTGAAATTTCAAAAGAACAAATGTTTGATTTTATTAGAAAAATTTATGCTCAAACCAATCGTCTTTCACAACTTCTTAAAGATGTTGCAACTCTCACGCGAATTGACGAAGCAAACAATATGATTGAAAAACAAAGCATAGATATTAACGAAATAATCGTTGAAATTATAAATGACATTTCGCTGTTGCCGGCAGACAAACGTATAAGAGTAAGCACAAATATCAACAAACCCACTGTTGTACACGGAAATCAAACTTTATTACATTCCATTTTCAGAAATCTTGCCGATAATGCAATAACACATTCTGGCGCACGCGATATTTTTATAAATATAATTGCCGAAACCGAAAAAGATTATCTATTCTCATTTTCCGACAATGGAATAGGCGTGGAATCACAACATTTGTCACGAATTTTTGAACGGTTTTACAGAGTCGATAAAGGTCGCAGCCGTAAACTTGGCGGAACTGGTTTAGGATTATCCATCGTAAAAAATGCCGTAATTTTTCACGGAGGAACAATCATTGCAAAAGCAAGCGCAAGCGGCGGTCTGGAATTTGTTTTTAATATCAAAAAATGATTTTTGCATGCGTTTCATTCGGTTTCACATCAACGTAATTATTTTGTAATATATATGTAACACGGTATCATTTATTTTGTCGAATATTATAATTCAAAAACAAAATAAATTATGAGCGACATTTACATTTTTATTGTTATCGCACTTGTGATACTTGCTGTTTCCGACATAATTGTAGGCGTTACAAATGATGCCGTTAATTTTCTAAATTCGGCGTTAGGGTCAAAAGTCGCTTCACGCAGAATTATTTTAATGGTTGCCGCAATCGGAATACTTGTGGGAACGCTTACATCAACAGGAATGATGGAAATCGCCCGCAGCGGAGTATTTTATCCTGCTCAATTTACATTCAACGAAATAATGTTGCTGTTTCTTGGAATGATGTTAAGCGATGTCATTTTATTAAATTTGTTTAATTCGCTTGGATTGCCTACATCTACAACCGTTTCAATGGTATTTGGTCTTTTGGGCGCTGCCGTAGCGGTAACGCTGCATCACATAAGCGCAGATGTAAGTTTATCTATAACCGATATTTCGCAATTTATCAATTCGGGACGAGCAATGGTAATAATTTCGGCAATACTTATTTCTGTTGTTGTGGCTTTTATCGGCGGAATAATAATAATGTATATATCGCGACTGATTTTTTCGTTTCGTTACCACAAAATGTTTGCCAGATTCGGCGCAATATGGTGCGGTATATCTGTTGCAGTGATTGTCTATTTTGCGGTTTTCAAAGGATTAAAAAGTTCGGGATTGATTTCAGATAATGTCATAAACTTTGTAAATGATAATATTTATTTGGTTCTGCTTGGAACGTGGGCGGCATGCAGTTTGATGCTTTTCGTAATTCAGCAAATGAAAATAAACATTTTGCGAGTAACGATTCTTGCCGGCACATTTGCGCTTGCATTGGCATTTGCAGGTAACGACCTTGTAAATTTTATAGGAGTTCCTCTTGCCGGTATCGACTCGTTTAATACGGCGCAAACTGTCGGAAGCGCTGATATAACAATGGAAAGTCTTATGAAACCTGCAAATGCAAACTTTTTTATTTTGTTTGCATCGGGTGCAATAATGGTATTAACATTGTTCTTTTCAAAAAAAGCGATGTATGTTGCAGCAACAGAATTAAAATTATCCTCTCAAAATGAAGGCGATGAGAAATTCGGTTCGACAGTAATTTCCCGTTTTCTTGTACGTATTGCATTAAATATGAATAATCTATACAATAAAATCGTACCGAAATCAGTACAAACAAAAATAGAAAAAAGATTTGAGCAATTATCCGAAATCGAACGCGGGAACTCGTTTTATGATTTAATACGGGGAACTGTAAATCTTACTGCTGCATCTATTCTTATATCATCGGCAACGGCTCTGAAATTACCGCTTTCCACAACTTATGTCATATTTATGGTTTCTATGGGAAGTTCGCTTGCCGACCGTGCTTGGGGACGCGAAAGCGCAGTATATCGCATCACAGGAGTAATGACGGTGATTTCAGGATGGTTTATCACGGCGATTGGCGGATTTATTATTGCTTTTACGGTTGCAAGTCTCTTGATTTGGGGCGGAAATATTGTAGTTGTAATCATTTGCTTATTGTGTTTTTATCTGCTTATTCACAATAATTTTATTTCAAAAAAGAATAAAAACTATATGAAAGGGTTGGAAAATAACGCATCACAAAATACCGAAAGCGTCAACAATATTTTGGATAATTATGTCAAAGAAGTTTGCAGCATTATGGAGCAAATAACAAAAATATACAACCGAACGTTGGTAGCAACATTTAAGGAAAACAGGAAAGTTTTGAGCGAAATGGTTGTCGATTCAAACAAATTGTTTCAACAGTCCCGACATCGGAAATACGAAGTTTTGCCTACATTAAAACACCTTCAAATTTCGGATATTAATTATGGATATTTTTACGTTCAAATAGTTGATTATTTATCGGAAATTACAAAAGCGGTGTTGCATATAACCCGCCCTTGTTTTGACCATATCAACAACAGCCACGAAGGTTTAAGCAAGGAGCAGGTTGTTGATTTAATGAAAATAAACGATGAGGTCGAAAAAATTTACATGAAAATAAATGAAATGCTGTGGACAAAAAATTTTACGGAAATAGATTTGATTTTGGATATGCGCGATAATTTATTTGCAATGATTTCAGATGCAATTAAAGATGAATTGAAACGCGTGCAGGCAAACCAATCCAAAACCAAAACAAGCATATTGTATTTAACAATTCTGAACGAAACCAAAACGCTTGTTCTACAATTGCGCAATTTACTGAAATCACAAAAATATTTTTTGGAACAGTCGAATTTGCAATAAATTGACTTCGGAAGAAACGACTAATTATTAATTTTCATCCTTAACTCTTCGATTTCTTTTTTCAGTATTTGTATTTCGTCGCGCATTTGCGGCAAAGTGCGATACACGGCAATGTTGCGCTGATTTTTTGAGTAATCAATTGCCGGAGAACCTGCTATTGTTGCATTTTCCGTAGTGTTTTTAGATACTCCCGATTGCGCTCCTATTTGCGTGCCATCGGCAATGCTGATATGACCGACAATTCCGACTTGTCCGCCGATTACACATTGTTTGCCGATTTTTGCCGAGCCTGCAATTCCCGCCTGTGCAGCAATCACAGTATTATCGCCAATCTCAACATTATGCGCAATTTGTACAAGATTATCAATTTTTGTTCCGCGATGAATTACTGTTGCTCCCATAGTGGCTCTGTCAATAGAAGTATTTGAGCCAATCTCGACATCATCTTCGACAATCACAATTCCTGTTTGTGCAATTTTTTTGTAAACGCCGTCATTTTGAGGTACAAAACCAAAACCATCAGCGCCAATCACCGTACAGGAATGAATTATGCAATTTGCGCCTATTTTACATCCCGCATAAATTTTAACGCCTGAATATAATATTGTATTATCGCCAATATGAACATTTTCGCCAACGTAAACATGAGGATATATTTTCACGTTATTTCCTATTACTGCGCCTTTTGCTATATATGCAAATGCTCCTACATAAACATTTTTACCGAGTTTTGCACGCCACGAAATTTTGCTGCGCCACGAATGTCCTTTTTTGCTTTGCATTTTTAATGTGTGCAGCAAATCAAGCATCGCTGCTATAGCCTGATAAGCATCGTCAACGCGAATAAGCGTAGCCGACACAGGTTGTTTCAGTTCAAAATTTTTGTTGATAAGAACAATACTTGCCTGAGTTGTATAAAGATATTTTTCGTATTTAGGATTAGCCAAAAAACATAATGTTCCCTGTTTTCCTTGTTCTATACGGGCTGCCGCCGATATTTCCACGTTAGGATTTCCTTCGACTGTTCCGCCCAAATGGTTGGCAATTGTCTGTGCTGATAATTCCATAAAATCAATTTTATATTTTTACAAAAATAGTAAAAATCAGGCATCCGACAATATAAATAATATAATTTTCTTTTTTATTGATAATACTGTTGCTTAATATGCAAATTATTACATAATTGTTTGCATAATTGAAGTTTTTTACCGAAATTTGTATTTATATATGAAACATCGTAAATTATTATAAAATCAAATATTATATAAAAATCGTTCATAATTATGAAAAAAATTATTGTTACAGTCTGTATTATTATCACAACATTTACCGCATTTGCCGACGAAGGAATTTGGTTGCCTGTATTGCAAAAATACACTATTGAAGATATGCAAAAAAAGGGATTTAAACTCACATCGCAAGATATTTACGATATTAATAATTCGAGTTTGAAAGATGCGATAGTGCAATTTGACGGCGGATGCACGGGAGTGGTGGTTTCTGAGAACGGATTATTGTTTACAAATCATCATTGCGGATATCCTCAAATTCAGGAGCACAGTTCGGTTGAACACAATTATCTCGATGAAGGTTTTTGGGCAGAATCATACAACGATGAACTGCCGAATCCAAAATTGACGGTAAAATTTCTTTACAGAATGGAAGATGTTACAACTCAAATTTTACAAGGCATTGACGACAACATGCCCGAAACTGTTCGCGACAGTTTGGTGAAAACACGTTCGTTGAAAATTGCAAAAGAAGCCGAAGACAACGGAAAATTTGATGCCGCCGTAAAACCTATATATTACGGCAATCAATATATTTTGTATGTTTATGAAGTTTACAAAGATGTGCGTTTGGTAGGAACTCCGCCCGACAACATCGGGAAATTCGGCGGCGATACAGACAACTGGATGTGGCCTCGGCACACAGGAGATTTTTCTGTTTTCAGAATTTATGCAAACAAAGAAAACAAACCTGCCGAACATTCCGATAGCAATATTCCGTATAAACCCAAACAATATATTAAAGTTTCGCTTGATGGTTATGAGGAAAACGATTTTACTTTTATTTACGGATTTCCGGGACGCACGCAGGAATATTTGCCATCGTATGCAGTTGATATGTTGCTCAAACATAATCCTCATAAAATAAAATTGCGCACACAGCGGCTTAATATCATAAATGCCGACATGGCGAACGATATTTCGGTACGAATAAAATATGCATCAAAACAGGCAAATATCGCAAATGCATGGAAAAAATGGCAAGGCGAATATTTGGGTTTGCAACGGTTGGATGCAGTGAATAAAAAAACAGAATTTGAAAAGCATTTTGCAGAGTGGGTTGCGAAAGACAACCATCGCTCGGTTTATAAAAATTTACTTGCCGATTTCAAACAAATATATGATGAATTGGATACGTATTCGCTGATAAATGATTATTTTAACGAAGCAATAAAAGCACCGGAAATTATAAAACTTGCCTCATCTATTGATAATATTTTTGACAAAAAACAAACGAAAAAGGACAACGACGAAGCGCTAAAACAGTTACAAACCACAATAAATAATTTCTTTAAAAATTATAATCTTGCAACCGACAAAAAAATATTTGCCGAAGTCATACAAACTTATTACAGCAATATTTCAAATGAATATCATCCAGATATTTTCAAAAAATTTTATACGGAAAATAATGGTAATTTTACCGAAATGGCAAACAAAATATATTCAGAAACAAATCTTTTAAATCAAACGTGGGTTGATAATTTTTTGAATGATATTGATTTAAAATCCGGAGAATTTAACAATGATATTGCTGTCGTTTTTTATAAATCATTCTCCGATTTCCACGAAAAAAATATTTTGCCGAAACTGCAAGAACTCAATAAAACGCTTAATATAAAACAGCGACTTTATATGCGTGCATTGCTTGAAATGAATAAAGAAAAAGTTTTATATCCCGATGCAAATTCAACATTGCGTATTGCTTACGGCAAAGTAGAAGGTTTTTCGCCTGTTGACGGAACAATTTACAAACATTATACAACTATAGACGGAATAATGGAAAAGAGCCGAAAAGACGATATTGCCGATTACAAAATTCCTTCTCAACTTGCCAAACTTTACGAGACAAAAGATTTTGGAAAATATACAAACAATAAAGGCGAACTGCCTGTCGCATTTTTAGCATCAAACCACACGACAGGCGGAAATTCTGGAAGTCCGGTGCTAAATGCTTCGGGAGAATTAATAGGTTTGAATTTCGACCGCTGCTGGGAATCGACAATGAGCGATGTTATGTTCGACCCTGATTATTGCCGAAATATTTCGGTTGATATTCGCTATGTTTTGTTTATTATCGACAAATTTTCGGGAGCAAAACGATTGATTGATGAACTTGGAATAAACAAATAATACATGAAAAATATTTTGATTTTATTCTTCGTGGCGGCAATAAATTCTTTTGCGTATTCTCAGGAATTTACAAAAAACGATTTCTTGGAAGATTTAGAATTTATCAAAACAACATTGCCGCAAAAACATATAAATCTTTTTGAGAAAATAAGCAGAAGCGAGTTTGAAAAAAGAATAGACTATATAAAAAGTCTGGCAGATTTTCTGAATACCGAAACTTTCATAAACGAACTTTTCAAATTACTGGTTCCTATAGGAGATGAACATACAAGAGTGGAAACTTTGCATCAAACCATTGCGCCAATACGATTTGAGATGTTCAAAGAAGGAATTTTTGTTACCGAAATAAGTCCTGAATATTCAAATATGCTATTAGCCGAAGTTATTGGAGTCAACGAACGACCGATAAGCAATGTTATCAACGAATTTAAAAAGATAATAATGAATCAGAATCAATCATATTTCAGTTTTTTCTTATTATACTATTTAAATAATATTCCAATACTCAAAGGTTTGGGAATTGTAGATTCAGAGGATGAAATAACATACACGCTTAAAAATACAAACAACAATATTGTAAAAATAAAATTCGATTTCACATCCGAAAATGTCGGCAAAAGCATGATAAAAGCAAACGGATATTTGCAAACGAACAAAAATAATTATTGGTATAAATATGATTCCATCAAAAATGAAATATATTTTAATTATTCAAGTTGCCGAAACGATGAACAATATCCATTCAGCAAATTCAATACCGATTTGTTCGAAAATATTAAAAAAAATAAGCCTCAAAAAATTATTTTGGATTTGCGATACAACGGCGGCGGTAATTCCACTGTGTTGAAGCCTTTTCTAAAAGAAATTAAAAAAAGTTATTTGAATAAAACAGGCAAATTTTATGTTTTAATCGGTCGGACAACTTTTTCATCTGCTTTGTTGAACGCTGTTGAATTAAAAAGAAATTTCAACATAATACTCATTGGCGAGCCGACAGCCGGAAGCATTAATCATTATGGTGAAATACTTGACTTTATGCTTCCGCGAACAAAAGCAAAAATAGTATATTCAACCAAATATTTTGAGAACTGGAAAGGTAAAAATGGTCCTTTATATCCCGATGTTGAAATTAATTATTCTGTCGAAAATTTCAAAGCAAACAAAGACGAAGCGATTGAATATATTGACTCATTGGGAAAATAAAAAATTATAAAAATGGAAAAACAAACCCTGCGCATAGCATCAATTGATATTTTCAGAGCATTGACAATGCTTTTAATGATTTTTGTAAACGATATTCCCGCACTTGGCGACACAATTCCGCATTGGCTGCATCATGCCGCACTTGGCGAAGATATGCTTGGTCTTTCGGATGTCATCTTTCCCTGCTTTTTGTTTTGCGTAGGATTGTCGATACCATTTGCAATAAAAAACCGAACAGCAAAAGGCGATTCAAATGTTCAGTTGCTTTCGCATATAGCGCAGCGCACTGTTGCTCTATTGGTTATCGGGTTGTTTTCGGTGAATAGTTTTGCTGAAACGGCAAAAATAATCGGCATCGCTCCTCAATGGTTCAAACTTATATCTGTTGCCGCCTTTTTCATGATTTGGAACGTTTATCCGCGAGCCGAAGGAACAGTAAAAAAAGTATTTTCAGCGCTGCAAATCTTCGGCTGGATCATATTAACAGTTCTTGCATTAATATTCTTACGCACGCCGCAATTAGGCGAAACTTCGTTTACATTAGGATTTATTTCGATAGGATTTTCAAGCGGTTCGCGATACGTTTTTCAATATTTAATTATTGTTGTTTGCGCAATTTTTCCGATACTGACAAATTTTATAAGTACAAAAAACAAGACCAAATTACTTGTAAACACGGCAATTTTTGCAGTTGTTTTTTATCTTTTTTTATTCAAAGGAGCAAATGCTGACGGATTAACAGGTTTGCGCCCAAGTTGGTGGCAAATACTTGGACTGATTGGCTGGACATATTTTTACACTGCGGTTATTTTCGTGTTCACACGAAGCAATATTTTTCTTAATCTGATTGCGTGGATATTTTTCACTCTACTGTGCATTAGTTCAAATTTAGGATGGTTAGAAAATGTAGGTTTTGCAGGATTTATTCCGGGCAACGGCGCTTTTCAATCTTTGGCTTTTGCTGGAGTAATTGCATCGTTGCTCATGCAACGCAATACAGGCAAAGAAAAATTCGGGATTTTGAGTTCAACTTATACCGCAATTGCCGTTTTAATGTTTGCGGCAGCGATTGTCGCTAATAAATATTTTATTATTTCAAAGTTAGAGGAAACATGTACATGGATTTTTTATTGCATTTCCATCTCGTTTGCCTTATTGATTTTTATTTATTGGCTTGCCGATGTTAAAAACAAAAAATCATGGTTTGACGTAATAAAACCGGCAGGCACAAGTACGCTTACATGTTATATTATTCCCGGAGTTTGGTACAGCCTTGTTTCGCTTGCAGGAATCGCTTATCCTGCATTTACAAAATCAGGAATCGGCGGACTTGTAAAATCACTTGTATTTGCCTTCGCAATTATAGGCGTAACATGGATACTCGGCAAATTCGGAATAAAACTGAAAATATAAAAAGCAAATGGAAAAATGAAATTATCATGTGGCGCAAAATGAAATTGTTTCGAGACAATTTGCCAATATTTCGCATTACTTTTATCTGTGATAGTCGTTCCTTCCGAAGTCAAATTACCCAATAACTCAGTAAAGGGGCGACTATAATCAAATATTTACTCGCGTAAATACGAATTTATCGGCGTGATATTTATCTATAAGATGACAAAAATAATTAGAAATTGAAAAACAAGAAATACAAAGTATTGCTCTATCTGCATGTTATAAACAAATCAACAAACATACAAACATACAAATCAACAAAAAACTGATTATATTTTACGGTTTATAAAAACATTCAATTGCTTTAAGCGCCATATATCCTGCGCCGATTAATACGGTTTCGTTTCCAAGTTGCGAGGCTTCGAGTTTCACTTTTTGTATTGATATTGGTTGAGCGTGTTTTTTTGCTTCTTCGTAAATATCATCAATAAATTTTATGGCAGGACCAAATACGCCGCCGCCGAAAATTATTTTTTCAGGATCGAAAATACTGACAAGATTGGCAACCGCCATTCCCCAAAACATAATTGCCGTGCGTATTGTGCGCTTGGCGATGTCGTCATTTTCATTATATGCGGCAAATATGTCGTGAGATGTTATTTCGTCAATATTTTTTTTACTTAAAATTCCATTATAATTTTTGTCTGATGCAAGAATTTCGCGGGCTACTTTTGCTATTCCTTCGCCAGATGCATGATATTCAAAACATCCGCAAGGCGCAAATTTTTCCTGAAAGGGCGTATCCAAAGCCCACCAACCAATTGCTCCTGCAATATCATGCGCACCGCGAACAAGTTGATTATTCACTATTATTCCTGCGCCAATTCCTGTTCCAACGGCAAGAAAAATTACATTTGCACAGTCTTTTGCCGCGCCAAGCCAACTCTCGCCGAATATAGCGCAGGCGCGGTCGCTGTCAACAATTACTTTCACATCTTTGTTCACAACATCCTGAATTTTTTCGCGTATCGGATAATTTTCCCAGCCTTCTATATTCGGCGCCCATACGCAACCTGTTTCGTGATAACTGATGCCCGGAATACAAATTCCCACAGCATATACAGTTATTTTTATTTTGGCGGCTTCGCCAAGTAAATATTTTACAAATTCCTGTATGAGCAAACCTACTTCATCGCCTGTTCGTTTTTCGAGTTTGCATGAATCCTTAAAAAGAAGTTCTCCGTTTTCGGCAAACAAGCCTCCCGAAAGTTTTGTGCCGCCAAGGTCTAATCCAATTACTGCCATAGTGTGTTGTTTTAAAATTATTAAATATTAAATTATTCAATATCCAATTAACAGACAAATTTATATTTTTTATTTTTAATGCTGTTTTATTTCATCGTTTTTTCCGCAAAATCGCATAATATTTTTACTGATTCTTCGGGTTCTTCGATAAATCCGTTGTGTCCAGAATTTTGAAGTATAGCTGCTGTTGCCTGAGGATATTTTTGCATTATATTTTCTGCAACATCAAATGTTATGTAATTATCGAATTTTCCAAAAACAAAGAGCGTTTTGTGCTGAATTGTTTTCATAAAATCGTTCATGTCTTCGCGCATTTTCATTGCCTGCAAAGCGGCAATAATGCCGTCAGTGTCGGCGACTGTTGCAGTATCTTCGATAGCAAATATTTCTTCATCAAATTTTTTTACATTAATATCGGCAAAACCGCGCTTGACGTTTGTTTTTAATATAAGTTCCAATTTTCCCGCTTTTATCAATTCTATTTCTCGGTCGCGGTCTTTCTTTTTTTGCTCGGTGTCGCCATTTGGCGTAGAACTGAACAGACACAAGGCTTTTGCCGTTTCGGGATATTTTTTTGCAAAAGCCAATGCAACATATCCGCCCATAGAATGTCCCACGATTAAACATTCCGAAATTTTCAATTTATCCAAAAGCGATTTTATGCAATCAGCCATAAATTCCATTGTTGTCGAACCTTCGTTAAATTTCGACAATCCATGTCCGGGTAAATCAACAGCAACGGTTCTAAATTGTTTTGACAGTTCTGAGATTGTATTTTCCCATATTTCCATTGTTTCCAAATATCCGTGCAGCAAGATTATTACTTTTCCTTTTCCCGTATCGCTTGCGCGCATTGCAATATTGTTGGTTGTTATAAAAAAATCCATAAATTTATTTTCTGTAGTAGTTTAATCTTCACGTTCAACCGATATGTTTTCTAAAAGCGTCCATTTTCCGTTTTTATATATCAATCCATCGTAGGAAAAATCGGCAACATAAAAACGATAATCTCCTTCAAAAACAGGATTTACAGGGGCAAGAAAATCATGAATTATCATTTTCTTTTCACGATTATATCGCAGATACATCGCAGAGCGGGCATTATATTCAAATATCAATCGCTGATGATTTGGTTTTTCAAAAATTTCAGCGCCGAAAACAGGTTTTTCGTCATCGTCAAAAGTCAAAACATCAATAATTTTTTTGTTCGACACAATTCCTTTCAAATCGTTGCCCAGCAAGGTATATGCTTTTTTATCATTTATATTTATTTCGATAATATCATAATAAACAGCGCCAAACCATTTGTTGTTTGTAAATTTTTCGTCAGTCATATATTCATCGTTGATATTTATATCTTGAAGAATAAATATTCCTTTTGGAGATTTTACTATTCCGTAATATTTGTACATTCCTCGTTCTGTCGGTATGCTCCATGTGTAAATTCCGATATTTTTGTCTTTCGAAAACAGTTGCGACACACGGCGAGGCGCATCAATTCTTTCGGCATTTTCGCCAATGTTTATCATATTTGCAAGTTTATTGCAAAAAGTATCGGCTAATCTTATTCGCTGTTCAATATTTTCTTCGATAAATATTTCATCCAGTTCTTTTTGCAAACTATTTTGAGCAAATATTTTATTGCTTTGTAAAAGTGTTGCAAACATTATTATTATAAAAATTTTATATTTCATCAAGTATTGAATTTATAATATTTACAGTTTCTTCTATTTGTTTATGAGTGATTGTGAGCGGCGGCGAGATACGAAAAGCAGTATCGCAAAACAAAAACCAGTCGGATAACAAACCGCGTTCAACGCCTTTGTTTATAAACCGTTCGCGCAGTTGTGAACATCCAAGTTCTACCGCAAAAAACAATCCTGTTCCTCTCACTTCTTTTATTTTTTTGTGAGTCAAAAGTAGTTTAAAAAGATTGGATTTTTCGTTCACCTGTTCTAAAAGTTTTTCGTCAACAACGACATTTAAAGCGGCAAGAGCGGCAGCGCACGAAACAGGATGTCCGCCAAACGTAGTAATATAGCCAAGCGCAGGATTTGTTTTCAGCGCCGACATAATATCGTTTGACGATACAAACGCGCCGAGAGGCATTCCTCCGCCCATCGATTTTGCCATGCACAAAATATCGGGAATTACGTTGTAATACTCAAATGCAAACAATTTTCCCATGCGACCGAATCCTGTCTGTATTTCATCAAAAATCAACAAAACATCTTTTTCACTACAACGTTTTCTGAGTTTTTTCAGAAAATCATTTTCAGGAAGTATAATTCCCGCTTCGCCTTGAACAGGCTCAACAATTACGCATGCGGTGCGTTCTGTTATCTGATTTAAATCGTTTTCATTATTAAAGTTTATTATACGCGTGTCGGGCAAAAGCGGTCGAAACGAATTGCGAAAATCTTCATTGCCCATAACGCTTACAGCGCCATGCGAACTGCCGTGATACGCATTTTTGAATGAAATCATCTCTGTGCGATTTGTGTATCGTTTTGCAAGTTTCAGAGCGCCTTCCACTGCTTCGCTTCCCGAGTTTACAAAATATACAGACGATAATTTTTCGGGCAGCAATTCCGTCAAACGCTTTGCGTACAACACTTGCGGCGACTCAATATATTCGCCGTAAACCATCACGTGCAAATATTTTTCGACCTGCGCTTTTACCGCGGCAACAACTTTCGGATGACAATGTCCTACATTGCTTACCGAAACGCCTGCAATCAAATCAATGTAAGTTTTTCCATCGGGCGAATAAATATAAATTCCATCGGCATGGTCAACTTCTACGCACATTGGAAAATCAGATGTTTGCGCAACGTGTTGCAAAAAAAGCGTTCGTAAATTTAATCCGTTTTTATTCATGATTTATCGTGTTCATGCAAGGTTTCATATCGTTCAATTATTTCGTCGGAACGGCGAATTGTTGCACGCAGCCATTGCAGCATTATTTTGTTTTGTTCATCTTCGTTCAATTTCCATGCCGTTTTCGATTTCCGCAATTTCATTACCAAATGATGTAAAATTATTGCAGCCGACACCGAAATGTTGAAACTTTCAACAAATCCGAACATCGGAATTGTTATAAACTCATCAGCATTTTCTTTTACAGTATTGGATATTCCCGAATATTCCGTTCCGAAAAATATTGCGGTTTTTCCTTTTGTTATATCAAAATTTTCGAGTGTAATATTATTGCCGTAAGGAGTTGTTGCAACAATACGGTATCCTTGATTTTTCAAATGTTTCACCGCATCGCGACTTGGTTGCGCCGAGTTGTATTTATATAAACTCAGCCATTTAGCCGAACCTTTTACTACCATTGGATTTATTTGATATTTATTTTTATCTTCTATAATATGAATATCCTGTATTCCGAAGGCTTCACATGTTCGTAACACCGCGCTTGCGTTTTGCGATTGATAAATATCTTCAAGACAAACGCAGATATAACGAGTTCGCTGCAACAATTTTTGCTGTAATAATTGCATGCGTTCATCTTGAACAAATTGCGCCAGATATTTGTTTAATTCCGTATTCATACTGCAAAATAAATAAAAAAGGGAAACTGTAAAAATTTCCCTTCTTTGATAAGATAAAATACATTATTTTACCTTTGCCGTAAGTTCGCTGCCAGCTTTGAATCTTACAACTTTCTTAGCTGCAATTTTAATAGTTGCGCCTGTTCTCGGATTTCTTCCAGCACGTGCGCTTCTTTTACTAACAGCGAAAGAACCAAATCCTACCAGAGCTACTTTATCGCCTTTCTTTAATGCTGTCGAAACAGCTTTAATAAAAGCGTCAAGAGCTTTTTTCGAATCCACTTTCGTCAAACCTGCATTTGTTGCAATTGCATCAATAAGTTCTGCTTTGTTCATAATAATTATAAATTTAAAAAGGTTATAAATAAGTTAAAACTTTTTATTAATTGATACAAAAGTAATTTTTAAATGTTTACGTACAAAACTTTATATGATTTTTTTTTGAATTTTTTTTCCCTTTTTTTAGAATATATTGGACAAAATAACAATTTTATTTAAATTAAAACCTTAATAACCAACGTATTGTTTGGAAAGCCAAATAATATTTTATTTTCTTGTTACCTTTTCCCGATTTAATAAAAAATATTGTAGAAACAACATTTTTAACTGTTTTTTGGCAATTTCAAATATTTTTTTCGACACTCAATACCGCTTTTTTATCTGTTTTGTAGCCGAAATTTAATATGCTGATTTTTCAAAAAAATCATCAAAAATATATTTGATTTTGATTTGTTTTTCCGACAAAATAATGTGTTTTCTGTCTTATTAATGACCAATTAAATAATCGCTGGAAAACAAATAATAAAGGCTGAAATGTTGGCTCAAAAATCAAATGGCGTTTCTGTGTTTTGACAAATTATTTTTGCTTGCAGATAAATAATTATTAATTTAGCAAAAAAAATTAAATTAAAATTGCTGCATTTATATATGGATACGGAACTAAAATCATTATTTCAAAAGTACGCGGGGCAACAGGCAACCGATGTTACGGAACTTCCATCTTCAGGGTCGAATAGACGTTATTTTAGATTGAAAAACAACACAATTTCGCTGATTGGAGTAAGAGGAACTTTGGCTGCTGAAAACCGCGCATTTTACGAAATGGCAAAACATTTCAAAAAACAAGGAATTAACGTGCCTGATGTTTACCTGCACAGCAACGACTGGTTGCATTATATTCAGGAAGATTTGGGCGATACAATATTGTTTAATGTAATCCAAAAAGGTCGTTTGACGCGGGTTTTCGACCAGGACGAGAAAAAAATTCTTTGCAAAACAATTCGGATGCTGCCGTCAATTCAGTTTAAGGGCGCCGAAGGTCTGGATTTTGATATGTGTTTTCCTCAACCCGAATTTAACGAACGTTCGATACTTTGGGATTTAAATTATTTCAAATACTGTTTTCTGAAATCTACAGGAATAGATTTTCAGGAAAATCTTTTGGAAGACGACTTTGCCAAAATGGTAAAAGCGCTTTTGTGCAACAAAACAAATACATTCATGTATCGCGATTTCCAGTCGCGCAATGTAATGATTAAAGATGATGAGCCATATTTTATTGACTTCCAAGGCGGGCGTAAAGGTCCGTTTTATTACGATGTAGCATCGTTTTTATGGCAGGCAAAAGCGAATTTCACCGAAGAACTTCGTAAACAACTCATAGATGAATATATCGAATCGCTGAAAAAATATACAAACATTGTCGAACAGGATTTTCATAACCAGTTGCAACATTTTGTATTGTTTCGCACTTTACAAGTGTTGGGCGCTTACGGTTTTAGAGGATATTTTGAGAAAAAACCTCATTTCATACAAAGCGTTCCGTTTGCAATTGATAATTTGCGAAGCCTGCTCAATCAAGGTTATAACGAGTATCCGTATCTTTGCGAAATACTTAATCAACTCACAAATCTTAAACAATTTTCGGACGACATAAAAAAACACACTTTGGAAGTGCATGTTTGCAGTTTTGCTTACAAAAAAGGTATTCCCAACGATGCTTCGGGCAACGGAGGCGGCTACGTTTTTGATTGTCGGGCAATCAATAATCCGGGAAAATACGAGCGCTACAATCAATTCACCGGCTTGGATGAACCTGTGATAAAATATCTCGAAGAAGATGGCGAAATCATAGCGTTTCTGGAAAATGTTTACAAAATAGTTGACAGTTCCGTAAACCGCTACATAAACAGAAAATTCACCAATTTAATGGTTTGTTTCGGCTGCACGGGCGGACAGCATCGCTCGGTTTATGCAGCGCAACATTTAGCAACGCATTTGAACGAAAAATTCGGAGTCAAAGTAAACCTTGTTCATCGCGAGCAAAATATAGAACAAACATTTGAAGCAAAAAATCAATAAAATAAACATCAATGCAGAAATCAAACAATCATAAAGCAATGATTTTTGCCGCAGGAATGGGAACACGCCTGAAACCCGTTACCGACAATTTGCCAAAAGCGCTTGTGCCGATTGCAGGAAAGCCAATGCTGGAGCATCTTATAAACAAACTAAAACTGTCAGGATTTACACAAATTGTAATCAACGTGCATCATTTTGCCGATATGATTATTGATTTTATAAACAGAAACAATAATTTTGGCATTGATATTTACATTTCCGATGAGCGCAGTTGCCTGCTCGACACAGGCGGAGGAATAAAACATGCAGCCGATTTTTTGCAAGGCGGCGAACCGTTTTTAGTCCACAATGTAGATATTATTTCTAATGTAAATTTAGATGATATTTACAAAAAACATTGCGCCGATAATTCATTTGCAACGCTTCTCGTAAGCAAACGTAAAACATCGCGTTGCCTGCTGTTCAATGCCGCCGGCAAATTATGCGGCTGGCAAAACAAATTGACAAAAGAACTGAAATGGAGTAATTCACAGTTTGCATACAGCGACTGTACCGATTACGCTTTTGGCGGAATACACGTCATATCGCCCGAAATATTTAATTGTTTTAATAATTGGGATGGAAAATTTTCTATAATCGATTTCTATTTGTCTCAGGCGCAAAAACAGGATATTTGCGCATATATTCCGCAGCAACTACGATTGATTGATATTGGCAAACAAGAATCATTACTGCAAGCCGAAAAAGAATACTCCGATTTGCTGGTTAATGATTAATTATATAATGGTTAATGATTAATGCAAACCAGCAAGGCGACGCAACCATTAGCCATTTATTTTACGGAACAATTGCACTTTCTATCTCGCTCCAAGGTCCGTTTTTGCCCTTTTTGTTTTGCCAGCAGCAGGCAACATACACTGTTTTTCCGCGTTCTTCTTCGGTAAATTCGAGGGTGTAGGGTGTGCGAGTTGCCAATGTTGAGCGCATCAGCATGTTGTGGTCGGCGGGCGGCGTGTCAAGCGCTGCATATATAATCACAGCGCCGCTGATACCGTAGGGCTTGGCTTTGCTGCTGCTGTACATATCGCGAAAATGTATCTTCAACCGCCGTACATCCAATACGTCAATATCAAGTTCGGGGCGTGTTGCAGGCACAGGAATGGGGCTTGGCTTGGTCTTGCGCACATGAAGTCCAAGCGCTATGCGCTGGTCGGCGGTAATCACCGGATTACGCAGCCGAAAGTTTACAAGTCCGCGTACTGTTTCTTTGAATATTTCCCGCGCTTCATTTTTTTGAGCTACTATTATGCTTGTTTTTTCGGGGCTGCAGGCATGTGAAAATAATGCCTGAAAATTATCAAATTTTCTTTGCAAATCAGTAACTTCGGTTGTAGTAATTTCCCATGCTGCGGCATTTGCAGCAACTTGCACCGTAAAATTGTTACCCCATGCAACAAGTTCGGCGTCTTTTGATGGTAAATAAGTTTTATGTGCCATAATTTATTTATTTTATTTTTTTATATTAATATTACTTTACTTAACTGTAACTCCGCAGTGATTTATCTCTGCTCCAATGCTATTTGTTTCCACTCCGCAATGATTTATTTCTGCTCCGTAGTAATTTATTTCTACTCCAATGCTATTTGTTTCCACTCCGCAATGATTTATTTCCGCTCCAATGCTATTTGTTTCCACTCCGCAATGATTTATTTCTGCTCCAATGCCATTTGTTTCCACTCCGCAATGATTTATTTCTACTCCAATGCTATTTGTTTCTGTGCAAAATATAGCGGTGCAAAATTATAAAATAATTTTTTAATGGTAAATAGTAAATAAAAAGTTCCGCAGGGACGACACTATTAAATGAAGAATGAAAAATGAAGAATGAAAAATAATAGTAAATCGTAAATAATAAAATAGTAAATGATAAACCTCTTTCAACTTTACAAACTTTATGAAAAATAAATATTAATACTCAAAAAACATTATGCATATATTACTAAAAGAAACAACCCAAAATTCTTTATTATTGACCATACACAGAAAAAAATCAAATAAATTCAATGAATATAAATTTTAACTTTCAATTATTTTACTACCTTTGCAATCGAATTAATGTATAAAACAAATACACTGTCAGAATATGAAAAATTTCAAACTTTTCGATATTATTTTCGGCTGGATTGCATTTGCTGTTGCAGCCGTAACTTATTTGCTTACAATTGAGCCTACAGCAAGCCTTTGGGATTGCGGTGAATTTATATCATCGGCATTTAAACTTGAAGTAGGACATCCGCCGGGAGCGCCTTTGTTTGCTCTGGTAGGACGTATTTTCAGTTTATTCGCTCCTTCGGTTGATAAAGTTGCAATGATGTTAAATTCATTGTCGGCGCTGGCAAGCGCATTTACCATTTTGTTCCTGTTTTGGTCGATAACTCTTTTAATGAGAAAATATTTCGACAAAAAAAATAACGAACTTACATTATCCGAATCTATTGTTACGCTTGGCTGCGGAATGATTGGAGCGCTGGCTTACACTTTTTCGGATTCGTTTTGGTTTTCGGCGGTCGAAGCCGAAGTTTATGCAACGTCATCATTATTCACTGCCGCTATTTTTTGGGCGGCGCTAAAATGGGAAGATGCTGCCGATACAAAATACGCCAATCGCTGGCTCATTCTTATAGCATATCTCACAGGATTGTCAATCGGCGTTCACTTGTTGAACCTGCTTGTTATTCCTGCAATTGCAATGCTTTATTATTTCAAAAAATATAAACCTACAACCAAAGGAGTTATTGCCAGTATTGTAACAGGAGGAATTATTCTGGGCATAGTATTGTATATAATTGTTCCATGGATACCGCGAATTGCATTCTGGTTTGACCTTTTATTTGTCAACGGATTCGGATTGCCGATTAACTCGGGAACATTATTCTTTATTGTAATTTTCGCCGCTGCGCTGTCATATCTTATTCATTATACGCATAAAAAAGGTAAAACGCTTGCAAATACCGTTGTGCTTTGCATTACGGTAATCTCCCTTGGATTCAGTTCGTATGCAATGATACTTATACGCGCTTCGGCAAATACGCCAATGGAACAAAATAATCCCGACAATATACGCGCATTAATGAGTTATCTCAACAGAGAACAGTACGGAGACTGGCCACTGTTTTCAGGACCCTATTATAACGCTCCGCGAATAAATGCAGATATTGATAATGTCTATACAAAGAACAATGGAAAATACGAAAAATTACAGGAAGTAGTAACATACGTTTATGATAAACGCTTTACAACTATATTTCCGCGTATGCACGGCACAGTCGAAGAAAGACATGCCCAAGCATATAAGGAATGGGGAAACGTAAAAGGAAAACCCGTCTCCGTTAACGGCAGAGACGGCAATAAGATAGAGATGGTTCCTACTTTTAGCGAAAACCTGCGATTTATGTTCTCGTACCAATTAGGATGGATGTACTGGCGATATTTTATGTGGAATTTTGCAGGACGGCAAAACGATTATCAGGGATACGGAAATTGCATACACGGAAACTGGATTTCGGGCATTAATTTTATCGACAATGCCCGATTAGGTCCGCAGGACGAATTGCCCGATTTCCTGAAAAACAATAAAGCGCGCAACAAATATTACATGCTGCCTCTGTTGCTCGGAATACTTGGCATTGTAGTGCATTGGGCGCGCAGAAAAAAAGATTTCAGCATTGTATTTATGCTGTTTTTCCTTACGGGAATAGCAATTGTAATTTATCTTAATCAAACGCCGTATCAGCCGCGCGAGCGCGATTACGCATACGTAGGTTCGTTTTATGCATTCGCAATCTGGATAGGTATTGGCGTTGCCGGATTGTATGAACTTATTAAAAAAATTTCGCCGAAAACTATAGCCGCATCAGTATCAATAATTTTATCGTTAAGCGTTCCATACATTATGGTAAGCGAAAACTGGGACGACCACGACCGTTCAGGACGTTACGTTACAGCCGATTTCGGTAAAAATTATCTTGAATCATGCGACAAAAACGGCGTCGTATTCACATACGGCGATAACGATACTTTCTCGCTTTGGTATAATCAGGAAGTTGAAGGCAACCGAACAGATGTTCGCGTTGCAAACACATCGTATCTTTACTCGGATTGGTATTACGAACAATTGATGTACACATATTACGATTCACAGGCATTGAAACTTAGCGCAACTCCCGAAAAAGTTGTAGGAACAGTTAGAAATCAAATTCCTGTTATCGACAATAACAGCCGGCAATGGGAACTGAAACAGGCTTTATCCGTTGCCATGAGCGATGACCCAAGCGCAAAATTTATGACAAATTATTCAAACAGCGCCATCAATATTTTTCCAGCTAATTCCAACACGGTAAAAATAACCGTTGATAAAGACAAAGTAAGAAAAGGAGGACTTGTTGACTCGCTGCTGAGCGATGATATGATTTACGACCAGATAAACGTAAAACTTCCGCAAGTCCTAATAAAAAATCATTTGGCTGTACTTGATATTGTTGCAAATAATTTTGGCGAACGTCCTATTTATCTTGGGCAGACAGCGCCTCAGGAATTTATTAATCTGTTCAGAAATAACATAAAAGTAACAGGTTTGGCATATCTTATAACACCCGAAAAACTTACGCGCGAAACAAGTTTTGATATAGAAAAAAATTATGATTTATTCATGAATAAATATCAATATCGCGGACTGAACGACCCGAATATTTATTGGGATGAATCTGCCAAGCGCATAGCAGTAACATTGTATCGACAAGGATTTCTGTCGCTTGCCGATGCATTGCTTGATAAAGGAGATAAGGAAAGAGTAAAAGCAGTTCTTGACAAATATGACGAAGTATTGCCTGATATTATACACGGGTCGTATGGTCCAAACGAGCACATACCAATATATTTCAGATATCAGATAGGCGATACGGTAAAAGCCAACGAACAACTTGAAGCAAAGTTTAGCAAAGCAGATGAAGAATTGACATATTATGCCCGTCTTGATATGGATAAACAAATCGGCATTTCCAACGAAATATCAGATATTATAAAATCGTTAAGAGATTTTACGCAGGTAGCAAATGGTTTTAATAGAGAACTTGGAACAAAATTTGCAGACCGATTAAATCTTCACAAAGCGGCATTTCCCGAAATAGTGAAAGCATATAACATAAAATGATGAATAGATTGAGATAATTGACGATATAAAATGCATGCAAATTAAATAAATATCCGTAAAAATAAGCACAGAAAAATATAAGGCAAAACTATGTATTAATATTTTATAAAACGTATAAAAATAAAATAAATGCGATTTCAGCCGCCAAAATTTATAAAACGCTTGTATCCGTCGGTAATTTGGAACTTCTATAATGACGACGATACAAGCGTTTATTTAACTTTTGATGATGGACCAAATCCAGATGTAACGACATGGGTGTTAAAGCAACTTGAAAAATACAATGCAAAAGCAACATTTTTTTGTTTGGGGAAAAACGTAGAACAATATCCCGAAATTTTCAAAATGATTTTGGAACAGGGACACAGTGTCGGAAATCATTCATACAGCCATGTAAAAGGATTTGGAGTAAGCGTTGGCAGGTATGTTGAAGATTTTGATTTTGCCGAAGAATTTATTCAAACCAATTTATTGCGTCCGCCGTATGCACGCTGCACTCCGCGACAAATAAAAATGCTGAGCGAACGTTTCCATATCGTAATGATGGACATAGTCAGCCGCGATTACAGCAACAAGATTTCGCCGCGTCATTGTTTGAAAAATGTAACAAAATACGTACAGGCAGGTTCGATTATCGGATTGCACGACTCAAAAAAATCGGAAAAAAACATCAAATATGTTTTGCCTCGACTGCTCGAATTTCTTACCGAAAAAGGATTTGAATGTAAGGCTATTGTTCTTTAATATAATCTCGCTCTTTGGCAGCAAAGTTTAGCAAACAAAAAACAGCGTAATTGTGATAGCAATTTGTTTTTTTTGTTGATTTGTTTGTTTGGCGTCATTTGCGAATCTGAAAAGGTGGTGAAAGCAGTTCTCAGTAACAATGTAAATAATAAAACAATCTGCGTACTTATTTCAAATCAACAAAAAAATCATTAAATTTGTGGAATGAAAGAATCTGGTATGGGAAAAAATAAAATACAATTGGAAGTTTGCGCCGACTCACAGGAAGGCGCATTAATTGCCCAATCAATGGGAGCTTGCCGAGTTGAATTATGCGCTAATGTTGCAGAAGGAGGCGTTACTCCTTCGCCTGCTCAAATCAGCATAACCCGCAAAAAACTGAGCATTAAACTGTATGTACTTATACGTCCGCGAGGCGGCGACTTTTTGTACGATGATACGGAATTTGAAACCATGAAATCCGATATTCACTATTGCGGACAAACAGGATGCGACGGCGTGACGATTGGAATGTTATGTCCTGACGGAACAATAGATAAAGAAAGAAACCGCGAATTGATTAATATCGCTCATCAGTATTCTATGGGAGTTACTTTTCATCGGGCATTCGACCGCAGTCGCGATTTATTTCGGTCGCTGGAAGATATTATTGAATTAGGCTGTGAACGCATACTTACTTCTGGCGGGTGTAACACGGCTATCGAAGGCGCAGACACAATACGCCGGCTTATAGCGCAAGCCGATAATCGAATAGCAATAATGGCGGGAGCAGGAATTACGCCCGAAAATGCCGAAGATTTAATTACAAAAACCGTATTGAAAGAAATTCATGGAACTTTCCAAAGCCGTTTTCATAGCAAAATGCAATATCATAACGAAAAACTGTTGCATCAGGAAAACGAATACGCTTTGCGAAAAACCGACTCGGAAAAAATCAAGAAAATAATGAAAATCCTGTTATTTCCTCTTATCTTTTCGGCTTTGTTTTTATGCGCCTGTAATTCATATCAACAGCAGGTGCACAAACAATTTGAAAAGCGAAAAACAGAAATGGTAAACTCTAATAAAGATTTGTTTTCGATATTTGAAAAAAATGATCTTACTTCGGAACAGCGTGAAGCGCTGGAATTTCTTTATGCATATATGCCGCTGAGCGATTTAGCCGATTATGATGGCGAATTTTTCCTCAATCAGGTAAATACAGCCTTTGAAGCGCGTGATTATTTTTCATGGGGGCAAACTGTTCCAGATGATATTTTCCGCCATTTCGTACTTGTTTACCGCGTAAATAATGAAAATTTAGACAACGCCCGTCAAATATTTTTTGAAGAACTAAAAGAACGGATAAAAAATCTCTCCATGTACGAAGCCGCATTGGAAGTAAATCATTGGTGTCATGAAAAAGTAACATATAAAGGAACTGATGCGCGAACTTCGTCGCCTTTGGCTTTGGTTCGCACTTCGTGGGGACGTTGCGGCGAAGAATCCACGTTTACAACTACGGCGCTTCGTGCGGTGTCGATTCCTGCTCGCCAATGCTATACGCCGCGCTGGGTACATACCGACGATAATCATGCATGGGTAGAAGTTTGGATTGATGGAAAATGGCATTATCTGGGAGCCTGCGAACCCGAGCCTGAACTTGATGTGGCTTGGTTTACAGGCGCCGCATCTCGGGCAATGATGGTACACTCCACAGTTTTCGGATTATACACGGGACAGGAAGAAAAGAACTTGGAAAAACCGCTATATTCCAAAATCAATTTATTGAAAAATTATACAGAAACACGCACCGTTAATGTGCAGGTAGTGGACGAAAAGAACCATCCTGTACAAGACGCTAACGTACAATTTATGGTGTATAATTATGCTGAACTATATCCTGTTTCTACTAATACAACAGATAATAAAGGTCGAACTTCGATTATTTCGGGGAAAGGCGATTTGATGATTTGGGCAAGCAAAGGCAACCGCTACGGTTATAATAAATCGACTCCGCAAGACGAAACAACGGTAGTTAAATTAGAGCGTAAGTCGGGCGTGTCTTATTCTGAAAATTACGTAATGAATGTCCCGCCAGAGCAAACGGTTCGCGGGCTTTCGCAGGAAAAAATTGCCGCCAACGCCGCTCGTTTGTCAATAGAAGATTCCATCCGCAATGCTTATATGAATACGTTTATCAAGGAAAATGATGCTCGTCAATGGGCGCAGGAAAATAATCTGAATGTAGATGAAACATGGAAATATCTGAATGTGGCGCAAGGAAACTGGGAAGAAATAAAACAATTTATTTCTCAAAAAAAATACCATCCTTTGCTGTTTGATTTTTTGGCAACCTTGACCGAAAAAGACCTCCGCGATACGCAAGCCGATTGTTTGAATAGTTATTTTCGGGATGATATTTCCGAAAATATGTATATCTTTTCTCCGCGCATTGAACTGGAAATAATTCGTCCGCAGGGTAATTTCTTTGAGCAAACCAATATCGACAGCGCATCTCACAATATTCATACTTTAATCAATTTTGTGAAAAATCAAATAAAAATTGACGATGAAGAAAATTATTTTCAATGCAGAATATCGCCGCAAGGCGTTTACGGCTTACGAATTGCCGACCGTATATCGCGCAATATATTTTTTGTTGCTCTTTGCCGAAAATTTGGCTTCCCTGCACGCATAGAACCTGCTACAGGCAAACCGCAATATTTCGAACACGAATGGATTGATGTTGCTTTCGACAATGACGAATCGGATGCTCAGCAATCGCTCAAAGTCCGATTGACGGTGCAAAATGATGAGAAAAACGTAACACTTCCCGGATATTACACGCATTATACTCTGGCTTATTTCAAAGATGGTAATTTTCATACTTTGGATTTTGAAAATAATCCGCTTGTCGCCCGACTTCCATATTCATTGGACATGGACGAAGGATATTATCGTCTGATGGTTGGCAGCCGCGCTAACGATGGTTCGGTTTTTGTTCATACGGAATATTTTGAGTTGAAAAAAGATAATCCTCATACTTTGACTGTAAGTTTGCCGCAGGTAACAGGAAAACTGTTTGTGAAAGGCATTGTAGATATGAATACAATTGTCTGTTTGGATAACGGTTACAAAACGACATTGAAAGAATTATCACAAGGAAAAGGTTTGATGCTTTGCTTTCTTGATATGGGAAAAGAACCGTCGAAGCATGTTTTGCAAGATTTTCCAGCAGTGAAATCGGCATTGGAAACTTGGGGCGGAGGCGTTTTGCTGATGACACATGACGATAAAAATCATCAAACGTTAGATCCTGCAACATTCAAAGGATTACCGCAACAAACGGCTTGGGGCAAAGATGCACAGCGAACCTTGTTGCAAACCGTTGCCTCCGTTTTACAAATAGACTTTCAGGATAATTTTCCGCTTACGGTTTATCTTTCCCGCAATGGCGGTATTTTATATTCTTCAGTCGGCTACAAAATCGGAACAGGCGAGGACGTGTGGAATGTGATACAAAGAGAGTGAACATGACGAACAGTAAATGTTACGACAAAGATAAATTTTTGTGTTTATCTGTTTTTTTGTATATTTGACGTGATAATATTAAAAACAATCTTGTAAAGATGAAAAAAATAGCAGTATTAACAGGCGCAGGCATTAGCGCCGAAAGCGGAATATCGACATTCAGAGACAGCGATGGTCTTTGGGAACAACATAATGTTATGGACGTTGCAAGCATCGAAGGATGGTATAAAAACCCAAAACTTGTGCTTGATTTTTATAATGAACGCCGCAAACAACTCGAAACTGTTGAGCCTAATGCAGCGCACAAAATTCTCCACGAACTTGAAAATCATTTTAATGTTTGCGTGATAACTCAAAATGTTGACAATTTGCACGAACGCGCAGGCAGTACAAACATTATACATCTGCACGGAGAACTTACAAAAGTACGCAGCATTGCCGACGAAGACACAGTTTACGATATTGGCTACAAAGCGATAAACATAGGCGATACGGATAAAAGCGGCGTGCAACTTCGTCCGCATATAGTTTGGTTTGGCGAAGCCGTGCCAATGCTCAACGCTGCCGCCGACAAAGTTGCGCAAGCCGATATTATTGCAATAATAGGAACTTCACTGAACGTATATCCTGCCGCAGGATTGGTGAATTATAAGAAAAACGGAATCCCTGTGTTTCTTATCAACCCAAACGATGTAAATCCCTTTCATATTCAAAATTTGACATTAATACAAGAAAAAGCCACAACAGGCGTAGAAAAAATGCGAAATATACTTATTGAAAAATATTTGTGATTTTTGCTTAATGCAAAAGTTTTATGCGATTCTACTTTTGCACATCAATCGCCTCATATAGAAAAACTGAGATGAAAAAATCAGTTGTCGATTTTCCAGCCAAACTCCATTAAGTAGGCTTTAATAAAATCATCCAAATCGCCATCCATTACGCCTTGCACATCGGAGGTTTGATAATTTGTTCTATGGTCTTTTACTCTGCGGTCGTCGAAAACATAACTGCGAATTTGTGAACCCCATTCTATTTTTTTCTTTCCTGCTTCAAGTTTTGCTTTTTCCTCATTGCGTTTCTTAATTTCAATATCATAGAGTTGTGATTTTAGAAGCCGCATTGCATTTTCACGATTTCCAAGTTGCGAACGACTTTCGGTATTTTCGATAAGAATTTCGCGAACTTCGCCGGTATC
This sequence comes from Prevotellaceae bacterium, assembly GCA_031274595.1. Classification (GTDB taxonomy): domain Bacteria; phylum Bacteroidota; class Bacteroidia; order Bacteroidales; family UBA932; genus JAIRKV01. The sequence continues at coordinate 28,903 of JAISPX010000018.1, forward strand.
AGGATCTTTATAATTATAACGAAGCCTGACGCCTGTTTCAACTTTATTCACATTTTGTCCGCCTGCGCCGCTCGACCTGAAAGTATCCCACGAAATATCTGCTTGATTGACCACCACATCAATGCTGTCGTCAACAAGCGGCGAAACAAACACCGACGAAAACGAGGTCATTCTTTTTCCTTGCGCATTGAAAGGCGATACGCGAACAAGACGATGCACGCCATTTTCGCTTTTCAAATATCCAAAAACAAAATCGCCTTCAATCTGTATGGTAACGCTTTTTATTCCTGCCGAATCGCCATCGAGAATGTTTACAATTTGTGTTTTATAACCTTTGTTTTCGCACCAGCGCAAATACATGCGCATTAGCATTTCAGCCCAATCCTGACTTTCGGTTCCGCCTGCGCCCGAATTTATTTTCAGCACAGCGCCAAGTTTGTCTTCATCGTTGCGAAGCATATTTTGCAATTCAAGTTTTTCAACCGAATTAAGCGTTATGCGATATTGTTCGTCAACATCCTGCTCGGTTGTATCGCCCGATTTTGCAAAATCAAATAAAACTTCCAAATCGTTAAAATTATTATTTGCCTGTTCAAATCCCGACAACCATGCTTTAATACCTGCAACTTTTTTCAACTGTATTTCCGCTTCTTTGGGATTATCCCAAAAGTTGGGATTTTGAGTTTTTTGTTGCTCTTCTTCAAATTGTATCAGTTTATTATCGATGTCAAAGATGCCTCCTCAACGCATCGATACGTTGTGATAAATCCTTTATGTTTTCTATTATAATCATATTGTTTTTTCTGCAAATTTAATGATTTATTTTTAATCGCTATATTTGCAGCAATTATAGTATAACATGATTTTTTAAGATAAAATGTATATGAAAAGGTGTTTGTTTGTATTATTAATATTGAATTTTGCGTTTGCGGCATTTTGTCAGCAATCGGCTGAAAGCGAAACAGCGCAAAGGCTGCATAAAATCGGTCTTATAAATATTAAAACCATTGACAAGGATATTGTCGTTGATTTGAAATATGCTACAACCGATAATTTTACGGGTAAAAATATGTATGGCGATTTTCGCGAGGCTTATTTGCAGCCCGAAGTTGCCAAAATGCTTGCAAGCGCTCAGAAAAAATTGAGAGAAAAACATAATGACTGGAATATTATAATTTACGATGCCGCCAGACCACGTAGCGTGCAACAAAAAATGTGGGACGTTGTGAAAAATACCGACTGGAAAAATTATGTGGCAAGTCCGACTCGCATAAGCATGCACAGTTACGGAGTTGCTGTTGATGTTGGAATTGTCGATACGCAAGGCAATATTATTGATATGGGAACGGGATTTGATGAATTTACCGAAAAATCGCAACCGCGTTACGAACAAAAATTTTTACAGGAAAAAAAACTTACCCGGCAACAAATAAACAATCGTCTTGTTTTGCGCAATGCCATGAAAAGCGCAGGATTCAGGTCGATACAAAACGAATGGTGGCATTTTGAGGCAATGACTCGCGAACAGGCAAAACAAAAACATAAACCGATAGATTGAACCTTATTATCATTTTATGAGGCAATATAAATAAAACATACGTAATAAACAAATACAAAATTTACACTAATTTTGCAGCATGATAACATTAAATTATCCTGAAATACCGGCAGAAAAAAAACTTATTGCAACAACAGGTTTCTTTGATGGAGTTCATATCGGACACCAAGCCATATTGCGCAATATCGCAGAAGAGGCAAAAAAGCAAAACACAAAATCGTGTATCGTAACTTTCTGGCCTCATCCGCGCATAGTGTTGGGCAAAGATGCCGAAACGCTGAGATTGCTTACTGCCATTGATGAAAAAACCGAAATAATATCAAAATTCGGTATTGATTATTTTTATCTGATTCCATTCACACGACAATTTTCACAACTGTCGCCAAAACAATTTTTTGAAAATATTTTGATAAAAAAAATAGATATACGCCAACTCTATATAGGATATAATCATCATTTCGGACATAATGCCAGTGCAGGTTTTGACGAAATTAAAAAAATAAGCGGAAAGTTTAATATCGATGTTTTCAAGACAGATGAAATTAATTGCGGAAATAAAAAAGTGAGTTCAACAAACATACGAAAATTACTCGAAACAGGCGATATTGAAAATGCAAACGCAATGCTCGGTTATGATTATTGCGTGCAGGGAATTGTTGTACGCGGCAATCAGATAGGACGAACAATAGGTTTTCCGACAGCAAACATTCAACCGCATGCATACAAAATGATTCCCAAAAACGGCGTGTATGCTGCAATTGTGAAAATAAAAAATACCGAATACAAAGGAATGTTGAACATAGGTTTGCGACCCACGCTCAACAATACCGAAAAACCAATTGTTGAGGTTAATATTTTTGATTTCAACGAAGATATTTATGACATTACCATAAGCATAAAATTGATGAAAAGAATACGAGACGAACGCTTTTTTGCCTCTCTCAATTTACTAAAAAATCAACTGAAGCAGGATGAATTAACTATTCGGGAAATACTTAAATAGCCACCTGACGCAAAAATGCAAATGACATTTTTGATAGGTTTTTTGACATCTTTTTCCTACCTCCGAGCTACCTTTTCCTATCTTTGATCTACCTTTTCCTACCTCCGAGCTACCTTTTTGTACCTCCGAGCTACCTTTTCCTACCTCTGAGCTACCTTTTCCTACCTCTGAGCTACCTTTTCCTACCTCTGAGCTACCTTTTCCTATCTTTGAGGTACCTTTTCCTACCTCCGAGCTACCTTTTCCTATCTTTGAGCTACCTTTTCCTACCTCAGAGCTACCTTTTTCAATGTTTGAGGATAGAAACGGATACTACAAAAACGCAGGGGCGGAAAATTCTCCACCCCTGCGATTCGGGTAAACGGAAACAGAGATGCTGCACATCACTGTTCGTCCGTTTTGCGTTTCTTGCATGAAAAACGGGCTTTCAAGTCGTTGTACACTTCTTTGGCGCCGGGGATGTCCTGTGCGGAAGCGGCTTTCACGGCGTTGTAGAATACGAGCGAGGCTTGATAGGCTTCGCTTCCGGCTACCATTGCGGTGTCGTCGATATTGTCGGCGAGCTGGCGTGCGGAAATGTGCAGCACGCGCAATCCTGTGGCGTCAGCAATGTCGGTGTCAAACTCCGCGGTGTTGAGGTACGAAGGCACGAAAGCGGGATACTGACTCACATAATCGTGCGCTTTTTCTACAAAACTCAGGGTTTTGTCGCCCATTTTCGGCAGTTCCATCCGTTCCTGCGGCGTGAGCGGCAGTAGATAGGGGGCAAGCAGTGCGTTTGCCTCATCGATTTTTTTCTGTGCCTGCGCCAGAATCTCCGGCGGTATAGGCAGTACATGTTTATTTTCCATTCTTTTTACAGTTTTTTATATTATTTTTACTTATTCAGGCACAAAGATAAAATATTTTTTTGATACGAAAGCATATTAAATTAAATTCGAACTCGTGAATCGAGTTGTTTTCGTTGTCCATGTTTTTATGATAATTTTTCAGTTGTAACCGTAAAATCAGAATATGTTTTCAATGTCGCAGTGAAAAAGCGTCCGACTTGTATATGTTTGGTTCCTCATAGGAATTCCATATTTTCAATGTCGCAGGCACAAATCGCAAAAGCGTATAATCGCTGTCGCCTTTCGGATAATACAACTCTCCCCAATCTTTCTGCCACGCCCGTTGCCGCAATTCGTTGTCGGTAATGATTTCCACCGTACCCTGAAGCAATACGGCATAAAATTTTTGCGGATCGCAATAATACAGGTTCGCTTTACCGTTTTGCTCGATTTCGGCAAATTTTTGCGAACTTGTATTGGTGGACATAAAAACCGTAAGCGGGTTTTCTTCCGCCTCGTGTACCGCCACTAATCCGGGGTACTCGTTCGGATTTTTCAGGTTGAGCATGGCACGGGTAGAGGGAAAACCGTCTTTGTCGATATTCGTTAAATAAACTACCGACGCGGCTTCCATCATTTTCAGGCATTCTGCCTGCTTCGCTGATAAATTCATTTTTGATTCCATTTTTAATTTATATTTATTGTGTTATAAAATTCTGATTTTATGTACAAATTTGTCTATATTGACTGAAAGCCCTCCAATCAATTAATAGTATTTTTCAATTCCCCCAAATCCTGTTATCTTTTTATTTTCTTCATTGTTCCTTATTTTTTACTTATTCAGGTACAAAGATAAAATATTTTCGATACGCAGGAAGATTAAATTGAATTCGAACTCGTGAATGGAGTTGGTTTCGTTGTCCATTTTATTTTTAATTTAAAATCTAATCTTATCAATTGCAAAAAAATAATTGGCGCTCCAAATATACATTTCTACAGGATTTTTAATAAACGGGCGAACATTGTTTTTAACCTCATTTCCACTTAATTTTCTTAACAAAACAACCTCAGTAGCCAATGAGTTACCCCAGAAACCCAACCTCATTACCTCATTATTTTTCATTTTTTTTCTTATTAATTGTTTGCTGATAAAATTTAATGTACTTTTCGTATTCCTGTGCGTATGTTTCTTTTGTGGCGTGGTGCTCTTTCTGATTTTCAATATATCCGCACAATTCGTGAATATTGCGTTTCGATACCGAAAACGCCGAACACGATTGTTGCCACTGAAAAATGCCTGCACACAAACGGTTATCGTTGATAAACTTTTCCGAACTGATGGCAACGATTGTCGCTAAACTTTCTTCGTCCAACTGTGGCGCACGCGACACAAGAAAATGTACATGTTCGGGATTGGCATAAATTGAATACATCTTGCATCCGTTATTATTTACAATCCCCGTGATATATTTTTCAATTCGTTCGCGGACTGTTTCTAAAATAAGCGGCATTCTGTTCAATGTTGTAAAAACAAAATGCGTGTATAAATTATTGTATTCTACTTTCATTTTAATGAGGTAATGAGGTTATTGTTATTTGTATTATTTCATTGGCTACTGAGGTTGTTTTGTTGGAAAAAATTAGGTGGAAATGAGGTTTTTGTACTCCAAAACCTGCCCCGATACAAGTTTGCCAACGCCGTTTGCTGCATAGTTATAATCAAGTCCATTTTTTGTTGTATTTCTCTATCAATTTATTATTTGCTTCTATGATTTTTCTAAAATCTATCATGTTTGAATTAAATATCAAATCATAATCGCAGGGTCAACGCATTAAAAATTAAAAAAAGGAACTGTTATCAACAATTTCCTGCGGCGCATGTTGATAACTATTTGATGTACAGTTATATAATATGTACAATTAGTTGTATATTTGC
>JAISPX010000109.1 GCA_031274595.1 Prevotellaceae bacterium
GATGCATCTGGCTGAAATTGCCGGAATAAAAACAGTGCCTCATTCCCTGATTCGTTTTGCAGACGGCGAACTTTGCTACATCACCAAACGCATCGACCGTGACAGTGCGGGCAATAAACATCCAATGGAAGATATGTGCCAACTGTCCGAACGGCTGACCGAATACAAGTACAAAGGCTCTTATGAACAAATAGCCAAGTTGATACTGAAATTTTCGCATGTTCCCAAGCTTGATTTGGCAAACTTTTGGGAACAGGCGCTTTTTTGCTGGCTGACCGGAAATGCCGATATGCACCTGAAAAACTTTTCCCTGTACAGCACGACAAAAGGGCAACCTGTTTTGACACCGGCTTACGATATGCTCTCGACGGCATTAGTCATACCGGACGACAAGGAGGAACTGGCTTTAACGCTGAACGGAAAGAAAAACAAGTTGTACCGGAGCGATTTTGAGAAAGCATTTATTCAGTCCGGTTTGGATAAAAAGGTAGCGGAACACATTTTTACCAAATTCAATAAAATCATCCTGCAATGGTCGGCATTTATACATTTGTCGTTCTTAAATGAAGATTTGAAGGAAAAATACCACCGGTTGATAGAAGAAAAAACGGATATATTAAATAATATGGATAATCGCCTGAAAAATAAATAATTTTTATGCTTATGACAAAAAAACATATCATTCTCCTGTTCTCACTTCTGTTAGTCGTCGCTACCCACAGCCCGACTCAACCGTCTGTTTCAAAACACTTAGGAGTAGAGGATGGTTTGTCCAACAACTATGTGACCCACCTCGCGCAAGACGGACAAGGCCGCATCTGGATTGCAACTGAATCTGGACTGAGCCGGTTCGACGGGAAAAATTTCACAACGTACAGGGAAAACAATTCCGGTCTGATCAGTAACGCACTGAACGCATTATTATACGACAGGGATGAAGATGCCCTGTGGATCGGAACAAAAGCAGGTATTGGCATCTTCCGCTGTTCGACACACCAGTTTGAAAATTATACGATAACGGATGGCGTAGAAATCAATAATGTAGTGCATCTTTCACCTGCCGCCGCGGTATATGGATTACGAATCATCATGGCGGAATAGTACATTATAACAAAGTGAACGGGCAGTTTGCAGCTTTATCGGACCGTTTATGCGGAACAGGCACAGAAGCAAGATCAAATCAGCCGCCGATGCACCTTTCTCTTTCTTGAAAGATAGCTGTTTCAAAAGACGCTCCAAGCCAAAGAGACCAAATAAACGAATGAAATTTTCATTGAGCGAATCTTTATGCTCCAATAAATTGGATAACTCGGATATTTGACTTATTTTTGTTTCCATAACAAGCGATAGTTATTGTTGTAAATTAATAGTTTAACTCACAACTAAGATACAACTTTTTTTCTATTCGCTTGTTTTTTATACCCTTATTTTTATGTGGAAAACTTTAGTAAATAAATACGGCTCGAAAGCTTGGAAAAGTCAAAACGGCTACCATCGACGAAGTCTCAATGAAGTTGTGATGTTCCGGTACAAGACCGTTTTCGGTGGAAAACCGGATGCCGGGACATTTGAAAATCAAAAAACAGAAGCCAAACTCAAATGTTTAACCCTGAATAAATTCATTGAGACAGGCATGCCAGATGCCTACAGGGTAAGTTAATATTTTAAGTAACAATAAAAAGAAATATATTGTCTATCGTTGCAACAAAGTCCATTTAAAACGAGATATGAAAAACAGTGGTGTGCCGCACAAGCCGTTTTTGCTGATGAGTATCATTCGCTTGCTCTACAAGGTTGATGCCTGTCATATCGTGCCATTTTCAAAAGGTTACGATATTTCAGACCATTACGCGATTTTGCGCAACAAGAATTTTGTCGAAAATCAAGAGCCTGCGATTAATATCCCGCCGTTTGCAGGAAAGCAAATCTTCTTACCGTATGCAAAAGGATTGTATCCTGATTTGGGGAATATTGCGACGCATAGGAGGGAAGTCTGGATTTTAATTTAGTACAATATTTAAAAACAATGAACACTTTCTCAACCATAAAAGAACTGTTTTCCACTCTGCACAGAGAGGCAAACTTGTTGTCGGAAATGTTTAAAAAGCGTAAATCCGTCAGTTATAAATATGAATACGCCCTTAATTTGGTCAATAATAATGATAACAGAATTCAATATCTTTTAAGTCGCGACGTCATTCGACAAAACGGCAGTAATCTTGAAATAGACGATTTGTTTTTGCAATTTTTCGAGCAGGTTTTAAATGCAAACGAAGCAATCAATACGTCTTACATAAATGAAAATATTGAAAAAATCAAGCAGAATACTGATTATTATCTCAATGAAACCAATGAGCAACGAAAATACAATTATCTGCGAACAGTAAAGACAACATTGCGGAATGTAGGTAATATTACATTGCGGAATGTTGTTGATTTGAAGCGAAATATCGACAACACTTTTAAAAATGAACCAAACTACAAAAACAAAAAAGCCAAACTTATCAATCTTGACAATAAGCGGAAAGATATCGTAAAACTGATTGAATTAACCGGAAAATTGATGAGTGACGGCGATATTACGTTTTTCAAAACGGCAACAGATGAAGAATTGGGCAGAATAATCGTACAACTCAAAATACAGTTACAAAAATGCACACACAATTTGATTGAAATAGAAAAGCAGATTATTAATTTCTTGAATCAAATTCAGTATCAGAATAATGTAATAGAAAAATTGCGCCAACTCAAATACCTGAAAGATCAGTTTACACTCGAAACTTCCACTGATTTTAAAGCCGTTTTAAACGCAAATAATTCCGTCATTTTTGAAGCAAATCCGGTTTATCCGTTAAAACTCTCGCTGGAACACTTACAATCGGACGAGGATGTTTATGCAAGTATTCTCAAAATTGCCAAACGTATTCGGGCGGGCGTAAAATTCTCTTTGCCGGTGGCAGAGAAAATTTCGAGTGAATATCTCGAAACGCAAATAGAAGAAGAAATCCAAATCAATCTTGAAGAAATAAAAAACGGTTTTGTGGCATCAAGTTACAACTTGTTTGATTTTGTTTGCAATTACCAATTTGCAAAGGAGGTTTCATTTGAAGATATGGTTACAATTTATTGCCAACTCATTTCTCAATATGAAAATGTTTTTGAAATTACCGATACGTTTCAGGAAAAAGAAAGTATTGAATTTGCAGTAGTTTACCCTAAATAAAATAGAATTATGGAAGTACCGGCACAAACAGCTGAAATATTTAAAATTTTGAGCAAGGGACAATTTATAAATTCAAACAGTTCTGATAAAAAGATGAGCGATTTGTACAAAGTTATCGAAGGCGAACAAAACTTTGAGAATTTGTACGATTACTTTCTGAATATCAATTTTGTTTTGGAAAAAGGTAACGAATATTTTTATTTCAGTCGTCCCGAAAGCAAAACCGACCTTGAAAAGAAAATTGAAACCGCTCACAAATGGATTGACATTGTTGATTTTATGAAAACATATAGAAATGATTTCAGTTCAGGCATCAGATTTTCGCCTTCGGATATTCTGGTGCAATTAAAAACCGACGCCGATTTGGAAACCAAATTAGAAGGACTAAAGAAATATGCCGACAAAGACACGCAACGCGATATTCTTGAAAAGATTTTGAAAATATTGGCAGACGATTCATTTATTGAAATCGAAAACTCAGTCACGCAACAATATAAAGTTCTGGCTTCTTTTAACTATTTGGAACAACTGATTTTAACAATAAACATTCCCGAAGACGTAAAAAATGAAATATCTGAATAAAATAGTATTTATCAATAGCGCCGACAAGTCGCTCAAATACGCGGAAGTGAATCTTGACG
>JAISPX010000044.1 GCA_031274595.1 Prevotellaceae bacterium
CCTGATAAAACCAAGGTAGAAACAAAGCAGTATATCATTGATTTGATTAGCAAGCTTTTCAAAGAATATGCTCCCGAAAAGTTATACTATAAGGTTTTGTATGAAATGTTCAAAAAGGATTTGGATTTTTCTACTTCTGAAGATTTTAAGCGCGAAATGAAACATTTGAGCGAAACCGTTATTTATCAAACGCTATATCCATATCAGCAAAAGGGCGTTATCAGTTTGATAAAAATGCTGCAAAATTACAACGGGGCAATTCTTGCCGATGCTGTGGGACTTGGTAAAACATGGACTGCACTGGCGGTGATGAAATATTTCCAGTCGAAAGGATATACGGTTGTCCTACTTTGTCCTAAAAAGTTGGGTAACAACTGGCTTCAATACAGAACAGGTAGTAATTCAAAATTTGAAAAAGATGATATTGACTATACTGTTCGTTACCATTCCGATTTACAGGACGACCGTTTAGACATCAATCATTATTCGGATGTTCCGCTTTCAAAGATCCAACGCAAACACAAATTGTTACTTGTAATAGACGAAAGCCATAATTTGCGTAATGATAAATCTTCACGCTACAAATATTTGATTGAGAACATTTTACAGCCTGACAAACTGAGCAAGGATATAAAAGTGCTGCAACTTTCAGCAACGCCGATCAACAACAAACTACTTGATATTCGTAATCAATTCAAGTTAATGGTAAAAGGTCAGGATAATGGTTTTAAGGATGAAGAAAAATTAAGTATTGGAAGTTTGGAGAATATTTTCCGTACCGCCCAGCGAGATTATACGCTTTGGGCTGCAAAACCCGACCATAAAATTGCAGATTTTATAGCAAAACTGCAAGAAAATTTCTTCAAACTGACAGATGCTCTTATCGTTGCGCGTACCCGAAAAATGATTGCCGACGAATTTGGCGGAATGAATTTTCCAAAAAAAGAAAAGCCTGATAATGTGTATATTACGCCAAATAACATTGGCAATCTCAAATCGTTTGACGATATACTTAATGCTATTCAGGTGAAGATGTCGGCTTATCGACCTTCGGAATACATTTTAGAGAGAAAAAAAGGCGAAAAAAAGGCGATCGAAGATGAGGTCGCTCGTGAGCAGTTTTTAGTAAAAATGATGTATATCTTGCTCATAAAACGCTTGGAATCAAGTTGGCATTCATTTAAACTAACGGCAGAAAATATTTTAAAACACCACGAAAACGCACTCAACAAAGTAAATAAATTTATTGAATTTAAAACAGAAAGCAGTATAGAAACGGGATTGAGCGAAGAAGATACCGAAGATTTGGAGAATGCCTTGGAAGAAACCGCAATAGAAGAAGTTACGCTTGGGAAAAAGAATCCCGTGAAACTTTCTGAGATTTCTGCCATTAAAACTTTTCAGAAAGATTTAGAGAATGATGTAAAAAAATTGCGCAAATTGGCAGCTAATCTGGATGTTTTTGAAAAACAGTTTAATGAAAACACACTTATTTCTAATGATGAAAAGTTGGAGAAGCTGTTACAAATCATCAAAGAAAAGCAAGAAAAACCCAACAAAAAAGTATTGATTTTCACTGTTTATAGCGATACGGCAAAATTTCTATACGACAACATTAAAAACATTTATCCAAATCGTGTTGCTTGTATTACAGGTTCACAGGCTATAAGCAACGATGGTCATTCAGGAAAAAAGTTTGAGTCGATTTTAGAACGCTTTGCACCCTACACCAAACTTTTCAAAGAGAAAAATTGGGATTTTGAAGGCGATGATTACGAAGAATGGAAAAGATGGATTGCAAACAATATAGAGACTCGGCAAGAAGTCTCAAAGGCATTGCACTCCCCTATCGACATTCTTATTGCGACCGATTGCCTGAGCGAAGGACAAAATATGCAGGATTGCGACCTGATTATCAATTATGACATTCACTGGAATCCTGTGCGGTTGATTCAGCGAATGGGTCGTATTGACCGTATTGGCTCACCGAATACTTCCATAAAAGGGATAAACTTCTGGCCTGCTAAGGACTACGAAGATTACCTCAATCTAAAATCGCGTGTTGAAAGTCGAATGGCGGCAATGACTTTGGTAGGAACGGAATTTAATGAAGATCTTACGCCCGAACTGAAAGAAATGGTGAAAGATAATCCACTCATTTCCGACCAAACACAAAAAATGCTTGCCCAACTGCAACTCACTTGGGACGACGTGGAAGATGGCGATGAAACACTGGGTTTAAACAACCTTTCATTAGAAGAATTCCGCCAGGAACTTTTGGAATTTTTCAAAAAGAACGAACAATTTTTCAAACAGATGCCTAACGGAATTTACACAGGTTTCAAAAAAAGCCCGCACGAAAAATATGTAAAAATTCCAGACAGCATTATTGCTGTTTTAGGTTATCCAAAACGCCCGGAAGACACAAAAGATTGGGTTTATAACGAAATTCATTTGTTGCACCAACCAATTGGTGTTGGTAGAAACGAACAATTGTCCGTCTCTACATTACAAAACCGCAACGACATTCTTAATTTCTTGCGTTTTCATAAATTAGATACCCGTTTTGTACCTAAATCCATTGACGATGGCGAGCCCGAAGCATTACAACGATTGGCAAAAGCGATAGAAGAATGGATAACAGAACGCGCCACTCCGGTAGCTGTCAGTCAGATACAGGACTTGTTTG
>JAISPX010000054.1 GCA_031274595.1 Prevotellaceae bacterium
GCAGAAGACAGAAAAGAAGACGAACAAAACGATATCAATAAAGAGAAAGAAAATGAATACATTAAGGCAATAAAAAAGCATCAGCCGGGAGTAGATTCGGAAGCACGGTATTTGAAAAAAGGAAAAAAATTGCACTATGGTTATAAAAAACAAGTACTTACCGACGAAAACGGCATGCAATTAAGTGTACACACAACAACAGCCAACGAGCATGACAGCAAGGGATTACAACCGTGCATTGAAAATCAGGATCCTGATTTGGCAGTTAGTTCATGTCTTAGCGATAAAGCTTATCGTGTTCCCAACAATGTTGAATATCTAAAAAAGAAAAATATAAAAAACCGCCTTATGTATAAAGCCGTAAGAAACAAACCATTAACTGACAGACAAAAACAATTTAATAAATTAATAAGCAATAAGAGATGGGTCGTAGAACGAACATTTGGATGAATGAAATTATGGTTTGGAGCAGGCAGAGCAAGATATAAGGGTTTGGCAAAAACACACACCCAGCATTTACTTGAAGCCATAGCGTACAATTTATATCGTGCGCCGGGAATTATTTTGTCGAATGCAGAAAAACACTAAAAAAACAAAAAATAAAAGGCAAAAAACTCATTATTTTGTCGAAAAAAAGCCAAAAAACATTCAACCTCACTGAAAAAGCAAACCAAAATCAATTATTTTCTTGATGTTTTTTCTGACGACTATGTTTTGCAAAGGTCTTCTGTTTTGTCATATTTTTGTCCTTTTTTGGCTGTCAACCAATAGCAGGACATGACAGACTAAAATTAATATTTTTTGATGAAAAATTTTGATTTTTAATTTTTTTTATACCTTTGCAGCCCAAAACTGCATGTTTTGGCAATTGAGCTATGGTGTAATGGCAGCACAACAGGTTTTGGTTCTGTTTGTCCCAGTTCGAATCCGGGTAGCTCAACAATTATTGTTTATTATACGCACAGACTAAAATACACACTATTTTGAATAAAGTGTGTGTTTCTCTTTTTGGGGTCATGCCTTAAATCCGTTACAATGATTTTCTATACTATGGAGTATCGGTAAAACCCAAACTTGAAAAATTTAAGGGAAGAACCTCAATTTCAGAACTCATATCAAGAGGTTGAATAGAAGAACGTTTATTATTCCAAAGATGAATAAATACATGATAATGTCATTGGCATGTATATTGAACGCATTATTTTAAGACAGGACAATATCGAAACTCTGCTTGAGAAACGGATTTAAGTCATGACCAAATTTTTTTGCACATTAAATTTTAATCATTTTTCAATCCGTAATATTCCGTATAATATTCTTGATAAGAGCCCGAAGTAACATTATCAAGCCATTCCTGATTTTCGAGATACCATTTTACGGTTTTTTCTATTCCTTCTTCAAATTGCAAAGATGGTTGCCAGCCCAATTCGTTTTTCAATTTTGTAGAATCAATAGCATAACGCAAATCGTGTCCTGCGCGGTCGGTTACGTAAGTTATAAGTTTTTCGGATTCACCTTCGGTGCGACCTAAAAACTTGTCTACCGTTTTGATAATTATTTTTATTAAATCAATATTTTTCCATTCGTTAAAGCCGCCTATATTATACGTGTCGCCAATTTTCCCTTTATGAAATATGACGTCGATTGCGCGTGCGTGGTCAACAACATAAAGCCAGTCGCGCACATTCTCGCCTTTTCCGTAAACAGGCAGCGATTTGTTGTGTCTGATATTGTTTATAAAAAGAGGTATTAATTTTTCGGGAAACTGATAAGGTCCGTAATTGTTTGAACAATTTGTTATTATCACAGGCAATCCGTAAGTATCGTGAAAAGAACGGACAAAATGGTCGCTGCTTGCTTTGCTTGCCGAATATGGCGAATGCGGGTCATATTTTGTTTCTTCGGTAAATAATGTTTTATCGAATTGCAATGCTCCGTAAACTTCATCAGTTGAAATATGATAAAATAATTTTCCTCTCATGTCGTTTTTCCAACATTCTTTTGCCGCCTGCAACAACGATAATGTTCCGAGAACGTTTGTTTTTGCAAACGTAAAAGGGTCTTTTATGCTTCTGTCAACATGACTTTCGGCGGCAAGATGTATAACGCCGTTGATATTGTATTTTTCAAAAACTTTAATAATGGTTTCAAAATCGCAAATATCGGCTTTCACGAAAGTGTAATTCGGTTTATTTTCTACGTCTTTCAGGTTTTCGAGATTTCCGGCATAAGTCAGTTTGTCCAGATTGATTATTTTATATTCGGGATATTTGTTTACAAACAAGCGCACAACATGCGAGCCTATAAATCCTGCTCCTCCTGTGATTAATATGTTTTTCATTATGATTTATGTTTTTAATATTTTATTTATAATTTGATTTAACAATTTTGTTGAGTAAATATTTTTGCATTTTCCAGCGATGGATGCATTTTATCTTTTTCGGAAAGAATAATATCTTTTTCGGCGATTTGCCAGTTTATTGCTATTGCCGCATCGTTCCAGATTATTGCGCCTTCGTGTTGCGGCGAATAATAATTATCGCATTTATATTGAAAAACAGCCTCGTTGCTTAATACGACAAAACCATGAGCAAAGCCGCGCGGAATAAACAATTGTAAATGATCTTCGCCCGAAAGTTCTACCGCTACGTATTTGCCGAATGTCGGAGAACCCATACGAATATCAACGGCTACATCCAATACGTTGCCTTTTACAACGCTTACAAGTTTGGCTTGCGTAAATGGCGGCAACTGATAATGTAATCCGCGTAAAACGCCATACGAAGATTTGGATTGATTGTCTTGTACAAACGTTGTTTTACAAACTTTTTCTTCAAATTCTTTTTGCACAAAAGTTTCAAAAAAATAACCGCGAGCATCCTCAAATACTTTAGGTTTTACAATAACAACATCGTCTATTTCTGTATTTATAAATTCCATTATTTTGTTTCTCTTTATTCGCGTGCTATTTTCAATAAATATTGCCCGTATTGATTTTTGAGCATAGGTTGCGCAATTTCCATCAATTTTTCTTTTGTAATCCAGCCGTTGTTAAACGCGATACCTTCGAGGCAGGCAATTTTTAATCCTTGGCGTTTTTCGAGAACTTCAACAAAAATCGAAGCATCGGCAAGAGAATCGTGCGTTCCGGTATCGAGCCATGCAAAACCTCGTCCCAATAATTGAACTTTTAAGTTTTTGTTTTTTAGAAATTCTTGGTTTACAGTTGTGATTTCCAATTCTCCGCGCGCCGATGGTTTTATGCTTTTTGCAATTTCAACAACATCGTTCGGATAAAAATATAATCCTACAACGGCATAATTTGATTTAGGATTTTGCGGTTTTTCTTCAATACTTATTACTTTGTCGGTTTCATCAAATTCAACCACGCCGTAGCGTTCAGGGTCA
The DNA here is from genome assembly GCA_031274595.1 of Prevotellaceae bacterium. Classification (GTDB taxonomy): domain Bacteria; phylum Bacteroidota; class Bacteroidia; order Bacteroidales; family UBA932; genus JAIRKV01. The sequence goes on from JAISPX010000054.1 coordinate 3,409, forward strand.
TCAACATAATATCCGAAAACCGTTGCCTTTTTTTCTTGTTCTGATGTTCGTACCGCTTCTTTCAGCATAACCGAAAATCCTGAACCTTGAAAAATATTATCACCCAAAACCAAACATGCACAGTCGTTACCTATAAATTTTTCGCCGATAATAAATGCTTGCGCCAATCCATCGGGCGAGGGTTGTTCTGCATATTCAAAAGCAACGCCATAGTCGGAACCATCGCCAAGCAATCGCTTAAACGAAGGCAAATCCTGAGGAGTTGATATTATTAATATTTCGCGGATTCCTGCCAGCATCAAAACAGAAACAGGATAATAAATCATCGGTTTATCATATATCGGCAACATTTGTTTTGATACGCCTTTTGTAATCGGATACAGTCGAGTGCCTGAACCTCCTGCTAAAACAATTCCTTTCATATAAATTTTAATTTAATAAAATAATTCTATAAAGTGCAAATTTACATGAAATATTTGAAATTACATATAGATGCATAAAACAATTCCATGATTTTATAGAAGAAAAAATACTTGCAGCGTCTTTGCAATGACAGTAGCGAAGAATGACGACAAAAACAAATTACACAAAAATTATTACATTTGCCGTAAATAAATAAATTTTGAAAACAGTAAAATTAAAATCTTTTTTTGGAAACATACAGCCCGAAGCAGGTTGCGACGAGGCGGGACGCGGATGTTTAGCAGGTCCTGTATTTGCCGCCGCCGTAATTTTACCGGATAATTTTGAACATCTTTTACTAAATGATTCAAAACAACTTACCGAAAAACAAAGAAATGAACTTCGCATCATTATCGAAAATGAATCATTGGCGTGGGCAGTTGCTTCGGTGAGCAACGAAGAAATTGATAAAATAAATATTCTTAACGCTTCAATTCTGGCTATGCACAAAGCGTTGGAAAAACTTACAATACAGCCTGAATTTATAATTGTTGATGGAAATCGTTTCAAACCTTATAAAAATATTGCTTATAAAACTATTGTAAAAGGCGATGCAACATACAAAAGCATTGCCGCTGCATCGATTTTGGCAAAAACACACAGAGATGAATTTATGGAAAAAATCGCAGTCAAATATCCTCAATATGATTGGCGACAAAATAAAGGTTATCCGACAAAAAAACACCGCGCAGCAATTGCCCAATACGGCACAACGCCTTTACACAGATTATCTTACAAATTATTGGATACGCAAATAGAAATAAAATTTTAGATCAATAAATATTCTTTTACGATTTGAAAATGTGTTTCACACTACTCTTATAAAGTAAACAAAATATTATAAACCTCCCCGTTAAGCATTTTTTTGTACTTTTGCACATTAATTTAAAATAAAAACAGAATGAACAAGCGAATAATAAAAATATTAAAATATTTGTTTTTTCTTGCATTAGCGGTAACGTTAATGTTTTTAGCATTTAAATCCGTTGATTTTGATAATTTTATTAACGGATTGCGCAGTGTGGATTATTGGCTTATTGGAGCATCTATAATTCTCGGAATTGTAGGATACATTTTTCGCACTTTACGGTGGAAAATTCTTATTGATTCGCTAGGATACAACATTTCGATAAAAAACGTGTACAACGCAACCATGATAGGCTATCTGGCAAATTTCACAATTCCGCGCATAGGTGAAATAATACGCTGCACAGTGCTGAAAAAAACCGATAAAATCGATTTTGAAAAAACACTTGGAACAGTAATCGTAGAGCGTTGTTACGACTTGCTTTTTTTGTTTTTATTCCTGATTTTTGTCATTGCAATACGTTTCAAAGTGTTTGGCGCTTTTGTTTCTGAGAAAATATATCAACCTATGATTGAAAAAATATCGGCAATACCGATATTTTTAATTATATGTATAATAATTGCAATTGCAGCAATAGGATTCTTCATTTTTCACATTCGCAAACGAATAAATAAAATTATAAAAGGCTTGTTATCAGGATTAAAGACAGGAATTAAAATGAAACGCCGAAAAAAATTTCTTTGTTATACAATTTTAATATATCTTTGCTATTGGCTTACCGGATTTTTAGTGCTGAAAGCCATTCCGACAACATCATCGTTAAATGCAATAGATGCATTATTTTTGTTTGTCATTGGCGCTTTCGGATGGGTCATTCCAGCACAGGGCGGATTTGGTTCGTATCACATTCTGGTAGCCTTAGGATTGGGAGTTTATGGAATTTCTTATGATGATGGAATAGTAGTTGCAACAATTTCGCACGAGTCAAGTGTAATATTTATGATATTGCTCGGATTTGTGTCGCTGATAATGTTTCTCGTATTGTCCAATAAAATAAAGAAATATAAAATAAGTTTAACTAAATAAGTAAATTATGGCACAACAAACAACTATCAAAACTGAACTGGAGCGTATTCGGTCGCGTATTCATAAAAATGATATTAATGATTTGAGTAAAAAATTGGCTTATTGGCGATTTAAATCTTATAAAATCGTTTTTATTTATGGGAATTATGATATTCTCGACAGAAAACATATTGAATATCTTACCCGCGTTGCAGATTTCGGCAACAGGCTTGTAGTAGGCTTACGCTCTGATGATGCGGCAAAACGTTCGGGAATAACCGAACTTATGCACGACGAATATACCCGAGCTACGGTTTTAGCATCTTTGCGATTTGTAAGCCGCGTTGAAATCATCGACGATGTTTCGCCGCTTGAATTTATAAAATTTCTCAAACCTCATGTTCTTGTCGATTCAAAAACCGATGCCAAACAAGCAGCCTGCTACGAAATTATAATTGCAAACGGGGGAAAAGTCGAATTAGTTGACTAAAAAATACTGTAGTAATCAGCAATATGGCAAAAGTCAAAAAAGCATTCTTCTGTAAAAACTGCGGACACGAGTCGGCAAAATGGCTTGGCTGTTGTCCTTCATGTGGAGAATGGAATACTTTTGTAGAAGAAATTATTTCACAACCAACAACATCTGCAATAGGAATAAATAACTTAAAATCGCAGGCGCAACTTATTGGCGATATTGATTTTTCTCACGAGTCGCGGATTAATCTAAATTCCGTTGAAATTAACAGAATACTTGGCGGAGGTTTGGTTTGCGGCTCGATGATTCTTATCGGCGGCGAGCCGGGAATAGGAAAATCTACATTGAGTTTGCAAATAGCGCTCAATTGTCCTAATCTTAAAACTTTATATGTTTCAGGCGAAGAAAGCGCACAACAAATAAAACTTCGCGCAACACGGCTTGGAACAAACAATGCTCAATGCTATATTTTAAGCGAAACTTTGCTCGAAACAATCATCGTACAAGCCAAAGAATTAAACCCTGATATTCTTGTAATTGATTCCATTCAAACGCTTTATACCGAACGAATAGATTCGTCGGCAGGAAGTATTTCGCAAATTCGCGATTGCGCAATGCAACTGCTTAAATTTGCAAAAGAAACCAATCTTCCTGTTTTTGTTATCGGACACATAACCAAAGATGGAAATCTTGCAGGACCTAAAGTTTTGGAACATATTGTAGATGTTGTATTACAATTCGAAGGAGACAACAATCATGTATATCGTATTTTGCGTGCAACAAAAAACCGTTTCGGGTCAATTGCCGAAATTGGAATTTTTGAAATGCAACACAACGGTTTGCGCGAGATTGAAAACCCTTCCGAAATACTCATCTCGCAGCACAACGATTCGTCGTTTAGCGGCGTTGCAATTGCTGCAACAATGGATGGCGTTCGTCCGTTGTTTATCGAAACGCAATCGCTTGTAAGTACCGCTGCTTACGGCGTTCCGCAACGTTCCACAACAGGGATTGATATTCGCCGCCTGAATATGTTGCTTGCCGTGCTTGAAAAACGCGCAGGATTTCGTCTTGCAATGAAAGATGTTTTTTTTAATATTACAGGAGGTTTGCGTATTGCCGATACTGCCATAGATATGGCAATTGTAAGTTCTGTGCTTTCGTCTAATTTTGATATTTCTATTCCTATAAACTGTTGTTTTTGTGCCGAAGTAGGGCTTACGGGAGAATTTCGCCCCGTGCCTCATATCAATCAGAGAATTATTGAAGCCTCACGTTTGAATTTTAAAAAAATATTCATTTCAAAGTATAACAAACTCGAAGATAATCTGCCCAAAAACATTGAAATAATCTCTGTTGCAAAAATAGAAGAACTAATGAAAATTCTTTTTGGGAAAAACTGATATTCTACGGTAAACCGTTATTTAAGAAATGGTTAATGGTAAATCCGGTTGCTTCACCTTGCAGGCTCGCAATGACGCCGAGTAAATCTGCATGTTTATTCCAAATCAGCAAACATACGATAAACAAATAAACATCGCATCGTAATGAACGACTAAATACTTTTATAATGAAAAAATATTGTTAAATTTAATTAATAAGCCTTTGTATTCTGTTTTTTGTTACTTTTGCATTCGTAAAATCACAATTAATATAGATTTATGAAAAAAATAGCATTAGTTACAGGAGCAACATCAGGTATCGGTAAAGCAACGGCAATCATGCTTGCCGATTGCGGATTTAACCTTATTATCACAGGTCGCCGCAACGAACGATTGAATGAACTGAAATCGCAACTCGAAATAAAATACAAATCAGAAGCATTGCCGCTGTGCTTTGATATACGCAACCGAAACGAGGTGTGCAATGCAATAGAAAACATTCCTGCAAAATGGAAAAACATTAGTGTACTTGTAAACAATGCAGGATTGGCTGTGGGATTGAATCATATACAAGACGGATTATTCGACGACTGGGAAAGGATGATTGACACTAATATACGCGGTTTGCTTTATATTACGCGATGCGTAGCGCCGATGATGATTGAAAATAAACAAGGACACATTATAAATATTGGCTCTGTCGCAGGCAAGGACGTTTACGAAAACGGAAACGTTTACTGCGCCACAAAATACGCTGTAGATGCTCTGAGCAAAGCAATGCGTATTGATATGCTTAAACACAATATAAAAGTTACCAATGTTTGCCCCGGCGCTGTGGAAACCGAATTTTCAATTGTGCGTTTTAAAGACGATACAGAACGCGCAAAAGCAACTTATGACAGAATGACTCCGCTTAACGGCGATGATATTGCAAACGTAATACGGTTTGTAATAAGCCTTCCGCCTCATGTTTGCGTAAATGATATTGTTGTAACACCTACATCGCAGGCAAACGCTTTGATTATTCACAGAAACGAAAATCAGTAAAATAATGTAATTATTTTGTATTGAAATAAAAAACAAAACCTGATTTTTACAAAACCACTAATACAGATTGCTCTCTGTTAATGAAGCGATTTATTATTTGCAAATTAAAGTAAAATAATTGTAAAAAATTATTAATTTTGCAGTATAAAATCTTATAAAAATGTTAGGGAAAAGTAAAGATCAAAATCAAAGAGATTTGTTTCAGCCTCTGCTAAGTGATTTTATCAATATGCAACACGAACTGGCGTTGCTGGCAAAAAAAATAGACTGGCAATATTTTGAAAAAGAATTTTCTTCGTTGTATTCAAACATAGGTCAGCCAAGCGTTCCATTGCGCATGATGATTGGCTGTATATTGTTGAAACGATTTTACAAATTAGGCGATAAAGCCTTGTCAATAGCATGGATCAACAATCCGTATATGCAATATTTCTGCGGCGAAGCATGTTTTCAACACGTTTTCCCTTTTTCTAAAAGTGATTTTACCCGTTTTCGCAAACGCATAGGAGAATCGGGCATGGAAAAAATATTTTCGCACTGCGAATATTTCAGTGTGAAATCAGATATTTTTTCAAAAATATTTTCGATAAATTATATAAGAAAAAATACCAAATGGGTACTGAACAGATTATTATCCATATTCGGGAAAAACAAGTAAAATCTTTTGGAGACTTATTCAAAATGGAATTTAATCATAAACATATTTGAATACAACTTATCAATAGCGTTGTAATATGCTTCGTAACCTTCGGTAGGTCCTTTGGTTAATGCATTTCCTATTCCTGTTGAGAATTTTGCTTCGATGGAAAACTTAAAATACGCTAAATAAAATTCAAATCCGAAACCAAATTCGCCAAAGGCTTCGGTATTGCTTATTCCGAAAAATACGCCGCTTTTTTCATCGCTGCCTGCGCTTAAATTGTAGCGACCATTTACGCCTGCAAAAACATAGGGTCGAAAATTTGAATTACGTTTGGCACTGAACTTTAAATGAACCGGCAATTCAATATAATTGGATCCGATTTTCATTGTGTGTAAAAGTTCGTTTGTGTCATCATCGTAAAAGTCAAGGTTGCGCGAACCGAACGAAATTCCCGGTAATGCACGCAAATTCCATTGTCGTTTTATGCGGTAATCTACTATCGCGTTAATATCAAATCCTGTATGCATTGTAGTAACATCTGCTCTGACTTTGTGATTTGCGCCGTTTATTACAATATTATTTTTTAAAGTATTGGCAGTTGTAAAGTCAAAAATATTTATACCGAGCGAAAATCCGAAACGAAACGGACTTCCATAATCATAATGCACCAAATTCAAGTCGTTGCGAGTCAACTGAGCCGAGACGGATAAACATGTTACAGTTAACAATATTGATAAAAAAAACTTTTTCAAAATTCAAAATTATTTGTACAAAGGTAATATTTTATCAATATCACTTCGATTATGAATTATATAATTAACTATTTTTAATGTTTGCGGCAAGATATTTGCTTCGCTGACAAAAATTGTGTACTAAACATGAATTTTGCGCTAAACTGACCTCGCAGGGAGCAACTATTTGCTGTATTTATTTTAAATCAATCTGGTATTTATTTTTTTAGCCTGTTTGGAAAGTTCGCGAGCTTTGTTGTCTGTAACGCTGTCGAGTAGTTTCCAAAAACGGTTGCCGTGATTTTTCTCAACCGTGTGGCACAATTCGTGCAAAATAACATAATCAATCAATTCGTCGGAAAGACGCATTATGTGTAAATTCAAGTTGATGTTGTTTTGATAACTGCAACTTCCCAAATTGCTTATATTGTTTTTTATCCGTAACTGATTATACTTAAAATGATACTTATCTGCAAGAAACCGAACGCGCTGAGGCAGATATTGTCGCGCTTCAAAATATAAAGTATCCAAAACGCATTGACGAAATATTTTTTGCAATTTCGGCGATTTTATATCTACATTTTGGGGATAATAAATATTCAGAAATCCATCATTGGTAATAACTCTGCGCACATAATTTTCGTTATGTTCCAGCAGTTTTACCTTGTATGAGCGCGTAGTAAATTGTGTTGTTTTATCAAAAAATGTAGGTTTAATTTTTCCTATTTCGCCTTGAGTTTTCTTAATCCACTCTGATTTTTCGATAACAAATTTATTTGCTTCGTCATAACTTACATGATATGGCAACGAAACGGTTATTTCACTGTCGGATTTTACTGAAATATTTATACGGCGCAAGTTTTTGCGTTTGCAAAACTTTATAATTCCAAATTCGGGATGCGGTACTATTTTTAATTTACCATCTTGTTCTAATCCAAGCATCGTAGCCTGCTGCTATGCATTGTTCTTTCACTCTGTTTGCTTCATCTAAATCATCGCTTTCATGCAAAATTAATATAGTCCATTCTCCCATTAGTCGGTCTGGTATTCTTACATCAAAACCTTTGCTTCTGAGTTCATTGGCAAAATTTTCGGCATTTTCTCTCTCAAGAAAACATCCTGCTACTGCTTGATATTTGCCACGTACTGTATTTTGTGTTCCTGAATTTGAATATGATGTAACTTGTGCGTTTGACGCGGATGTCGATGTGGATGTCGATGTGGAAGTGGTCGTTGTTGGGTTTTCCGAGATTCCTCTGGTTCTAACCCAAGCATCTTCGTAACCGTCGGCGACAAAAGAATCTTTTACTCGTGTCGCATCGTCAACATCATTGCTTTCATATACAATTACAAGATTCCATTCTCCAGCCAGACGGTCGGGTATTCTTGCGCTGTATCCTTTGTTTCTTAGTTCATTAACAAAATCTTCGGCAATGCTTCTTTCTATATAACATCCTGCAATAACCTGATATTTACCGTTGGGAACGCCTGCTGATGTTGAAGATGTTTGTGGCTCTACTTGCTCCGGTTGTGTTGCAACGGTATCTTTAACATCCGGTTGAACTGTTTTTACTGTATCAACAACAGTTGCTGTTGGAGTTGTTATAACTTCTGTTTTCTGTTTGCTGCCAAACAACGAGTTCACTGTTTGTTTGAAATCATTGCTGAAAAGGTATAATAACAATAACACTGCAATTATTATCAATATTATCGTCAAAATCCAATATCCTGCATGATTCTTTTTTTCTTTTCTTGTAACTGTATTTGTTGTATCCGTTGGCGGATTAAAAATACTTGAGAAATCAAAATCATTTTTTGGTTCTTGTCCCGTATTTCCGAAAACAGGAGTTTCTATAACCGGAGGAACGTAAGGAGGAAATATTGGTTCTTCATATTTCGGTTCTTCTTTTACCGGTTCTGCTATTTTTGTATGTTGGGTATCATCAATATCTTCAACAACAAAATCAACCACGCCTTGTTTATCTTTTGTGAAATAGCCGAAATTTGCAATGGAAAAATTGTTACCATTATTAATAACATCCAATATTTCATGTGCAAATTTGTCAACAATTTGTTTTGCTTGTTCTTCCGAAATATTTTCTTGCTTGCACAATAATTTTGTAAGCAAACCATCGTCGTACTTCAAAAACGACGAAAATATCACTCGTTTTTGCGAATCACCGGTTTCTTTAATTAAGAAAGCGCCTACCGTCGGTATTATCAACCGCCGATTTTCGAGTACTAAAGATTTGAGTTTTGTCTGTATCATTGCTTTGTTTTTTATGTTAAAGGCATTGCAAATAATTTTACATCACTTGCTGTTATTTTTTTATTACATAATATTATTAATCGTTCTATAACGTTGCGAAATTCGCGAACATTTCCTGTCCATGTAAGTTTTTGAAGTTCGGTTATTGCTGTTTTTTCTATTTCAGGTTTATGCAAATTTTGTTCTGAGCAAATCAAATCAATAAAATGATTTGCAAGTTGCGGAATATCTTCGGCTCGTTCTCTAAGCGGAGGAACGTGTATAATAATCACGCTTATACGATGATAAAGATCTTCTCTGAAATTTCCGTTTGCAATTTCTTCCTGCAGATTTTTATTTGTGGCTGCAATTATCCGCACATTGACATCTATAGATTTATCGCCGCCGACACGCGAAATTTTATTTTCCTGCAATACTCGCAAAACTTTTGCCTGCGCCGACAAACTCATATCGCCGATTTCGTCAAGAAAGATTGTTCCGCCTTCGGCTTGTTCAAATTTTCCTTTATGTTGTTTTATTGCAGATGTAAATGAGCCTTTTTCGTGTCCGAACAATTCGCTTTCTATAAGTTCGGATGGAATGGCGGCGCAATTTACTTCAACAAAAGCGGCTGCGGCTCGTGAACTTTTTTCGTGAAGCCAACGTGCAACAAGTTCCTTTCCTGTTCCGTTTGAGCCTGTAATCAGCACTCTGGCTTCGGTTGGCGCTACACGGTCAATCATTTCTTTTATTTTTCTTATTGCAGTTGATTCTCCGACAATATCGCTTGTTTTGAATATTTTTTTGCGAAGTTTCTTTGTTTCTTTCAGCAATGTAGTTTTGTCGGTTGCATTGCGCACCGCTATCAAAATTCGGTTTAAATCCAAAGGTTTTTCGAGAAAATCATAAGCGCCTTTTTTTATACATTCAACAGCCGTTTCTATATCGGCATGTCCCGAAATCATTACAAAAGGCAAATCATTATTTATTTCCTGCGATTTTTCCAAAACTTCAATGCCATCCATTCCTGCCATTTTAATATCGCAAAAAACCAGATCAAGGTTAATATTTTCATTGATAATAGAAAGCGCTTGCTTGCCGTTTTCTGCCGACGATACATCATGTCCTTCATATTCAAGGATTTCTTTCATTGCCCTGCAAATGCTGCTTTCATCATCTACTACTAAAATTTTCATAATCTGCCTGAATTTTAATGCGAAGTTATTTGTTTTTGTTTGTATCCACAATTTTTTTTGACAAATTCTTTTACCTATTTTTGTGCTTTGTAATAAATTAACGGTAATGAAAGATAAAAAAATAATAATTGCAATTGATGGATATTCGTCAACGGGTAAAAGTTCTTTTGCAAGGCAAATCGCCCAGAAACTAAGCTACATCTACGTTGACACGGGAGCAATGTATAGAGCGGTAACTTTATATTGTATAGAAAGTAATTTTATCAATAATTGTGAATTAAATGTTGATAAAATTATAGAAAACTTGTCAAAAATTAACATCAAATTTATTTTTAACAATAAAATCCAAAAAAGCGAAACTTTTTTGAATGAAGAAAATGTTGAAAAAAAAATTCGTAAAGTTGAAATTTCAAATCATGTAAGCGAAATAAGCGCAATTCCCGAAGTGCGTACTCAAATGGTTGAATTACAGCAAAAAATGGGAGAAAACAAAGGAATTGTAATGGATGGTCGAGATATAGGAACAGTGGTTTTTCCAAATGCGGAAATTAAAATTTTTATGACTGCAAAACCTGAAATCAGAGCAATGCGCCGTTATACAGAATTGCTGCAAAACGGTGATAATGTTACATTTGAAGAAGTAGAAAAAAATATTCGCGAACGCGATTATATTGATACACATCGCGATACAAGTCCGCTGAAAAAAGCCGATGATGCTATAATTCTTGACAACAGTTATATTTCTATTGATGAACAGATGCAATGGTTTGAAAAAATTTTTAATTTGGCAACAGATAAACAATAAACGATGATAGTTGAAATTGACAATAAATCAGGCTTTTGTTATGGAGTAATTCGCGCTATCGAAAAGGCGGAAAATGAATTAAACACACATAAAAGTTTATATTCGCTTGGCGAAATAGTACACAACAATATTGAAGTTAAACGGCTTGAAGCGCGTGGTTTGAAAAGCATAAATCACAACAATTTATTAAACATAAAAGGTAAAAAAGTTTTGATTCGCGCACACGGAGAACCGCCTTCTACTTATGTTACGGCAAAGATTAATGAAATTTCGATTATAGATTGTACTTGTCCCGTTGTGTTGAAATTGCAGGCGCAAATAAAAAACAATTACGAAAAAATAAAGAAAATAAACGGACAAATCGTAATTTTCGGCAAAAAAAATCATGCAGAAGTAAACGGCTTGATTGGTCAAACCGATGGAAACGCAATTGTTGTTGAAACAGTGAAAGATATAGAACTCATTGATTTTTCACGACCGGTGTCGTTGTTTGCTCAAACAACAAAAAGCGTTGAAAAATTTAATGAAATTGAAGAAATTATCAGAAAAAAAATGATTGAAACAAACAAAAATCACAATATTATTTTTGAGTCGCATAATACGATTTGCGGGCAGGTATCAAGCCGAAAGCCGCATTTGGAAACGTTTTCAAAAAAACATGATATTGTAGTTTTTGTTAGCGGCAAACAAAGTTCAAACGGCGAAATTCTTTACAACGCATGCAAAAATGTGAACGAAAAAACTTATATTGTAGAAGATGAAAACGAATTAAATTCGTCATGGTTTGCAAATGCAACAAGCGTTGGCGTGTGCGGAGCAACATCAACGCCAAAATGGCTGATGGAAAAAGTCGCTGAAAAAATTTTGAAATTAACTTCCTATAATAACTTAAATTTTTGATAATAAATTATGTATGTCGATTTGATTTTTCCATTAGCGTTGCCGGAAGCTCTCACATATTCCGTTCCATCTGAATTTGTTGCCGATATTAGTGTTGGCTGCTGTGTGATTGCTCCTATACAAAATAAAATGTATTCGGCTATTGTTCAAAAAATTTACGCTGACGAGGAAAGACCTTATATTGTAAAGCCTATAATTTCATTAATCGACAAAAAACCGATAGCAAATAAACAGCAACTTGATTTTTGGAATTGGATTGCCGAATATTATATGTGTACTGTCGGCGAAGTTATGAATGTTGCATTGCCAAACGGATTGAAGCTGCAAAGCAAAACGCATTTTTCGGTATCGGATTGCGATTTTGATGCTGATATAACAGAACGCGAAGCCGAATTGTATTCGATTATCGAAGAAAACAAAAAAATCACATTGCAGCAATTAATAAAAAAATCGGGCAAAAAAACAGTAATTCCGATTTTGAAAACCATGCTCGAAAAAGCAATGATTTGTGTTGATGAAGATATGGAAATTAAATATAAACCGATATTCAAAACCTTTGTAAAACTCAGTGCAACAATAAAAAATGAAGATGAACTTAACACAAAAATAAATTCTATAGGAAAATCAAAACTGCAAGAAAAGTTATTGCTTTATTATCTTTCATTATCGGAAAATATAGATTTTGCAAATCCTCTGAAAATACAAAAAAAAATGCTGCTTGCGCAATCCCAAATCAGCATGTCGGTTCTGAACGCATGTATCGCAAAACAAATTTTTGAGACGGAAAATATTGAAACAAGCCGCATCGAAACAGAAAATATTGAAACACAGGATTTGCAGAAACTAACTGTTGCGCAACAAAATGTGCTTGAAGAAATAAATAAGAATTTTGAAACAAAAAACACTGTTTTGTTGCATGGCGTAACATCGTCAGGAAAAACGGAAATATATTTTAAGTTGATTGAAACCCAACTGCAACAAGGAAAACAAGTTCTTTATCTATTGCCCGAAATTGCCATCACGCAGCAATTGCTTGTAAGATTGAAAAAAGTTTTTGGAAATAAAGTCGGAGTATATCATTCCAAATACAGCAACAACGAACGCGTTGAGATTTACAATAACATTCTCGGAAACAAACCATTCGCACAAAATTATTCAATCATAACAGGCGTTCGTTCGGCTTTGTTTTTGCCGTTTTCAAATCTCGGATTGATAATTGTTGACGAAGAGCACGATACATCGTACAAGCAGCGAGATATTGCTCCGTTATATAATGCTCGCGATGCAGCAATTGTACTTGCACAAATTCACGGAGCAAAAACTTTACTCGGAAGCGCAACGCCATCAATAGAAAGTTTTTATAATGCAAAAAAAGGCAAATATGGTTTGGCGCAACTTAACGAACGTTTTGGAAATGTGCAGTTGCCGCAATCAGAAACAGTAAATCTCTTGCGGGCTTTTGCAAAAAATCAAATGAACGGACATTTTACGAAAAAACTTCTTGATGTGATGTTTGACGCTTTGAAAAAGAAAGAACAAATCATTTTGTTTCAAAACAGACGCGGATTTGCGCCATATCTGCAATGCGACAATTGCGGAGAAATTCCTTATTGCAAAAACTGTAATGTAAGCCTCACATATCACAAATCCACAAATAATTTACGATGTCATTATTGCGGATATTCGGTAAATTTATATCAAACCTGTAAAAATTGCGGCAGCGAAAAATTAAATGAAAAAGGATTTGGAACAGAAAAAATCGAAAACGAAATAAAAATAATTTTTCCGAAAGTGCGAACTGCAATATTTGATGCCGATTCGATGTCAACCCGAAATAATTATATAAGAACTATTGAAGCATTTGAAAACCATGAGATTGATATTTTAATTGGAACGCAAATAATCAGTAAAGGTTTGGATTTTGATAACGTGAGTGTTGTTGGAATATTGGATGCCGATAATATGTTGAATTTTTCCGATTTCAGAGCGCACGAGCGCGCTTTTCAACTTATGACACAAGTTGGAGGACGAGCAGGTCGCCGCGAAAAAACAGGTCGCGTGATAATTCAGACTCATAATCCCGACAACAAAACAATACGGGATATTGTTGATAATGATTACGAAAGTTTATTTGCCCGACAAATTATCGAACGTAAAGAATTTTGTTATCCTCCGTTTTATCGCCTGATAAATATTACGTTGAAATATCGGGATATTAATATTTTGAACCAATGCGCACATAAACTCGCCGAGCTGATGAAAACAGTTTCGAGATGCTATGTGCTTGGTCCAGAATATCCTGCAATCAATAAAATTCAGAATAATTTTATAAGCAACATACTTCTGAAAATAGAAAAAAACATGTCATTATCTCAAACAAAAAAAATGTTGCAGCAATGTATTTTGCATGTCAAAGCCGAGCAAACGCTTAAACAAGTAACAATACAAATAGACGTTGACCCGTGAGAAATACACGAAAATATTTTGATTAAATTTTCGGTTCGTTAGTTACCTTACGAATTGAAATTCACGGTAAAGGCAATTTTTATATATAACACAATACTTTGTATTATTTCTTTTCCTTGACAGTAAAACAAGATAATAACGCTTTTGTTTTAGTTTATATATGTTTGTAGATTATTTACATACGTTTCAAAAGCGCTGATGCCTTTGCTGGTTATTTTGCAGACAGTGCGAGGCATTTTCCCTTGAAAAGTTTTTTCCACTGTAATATATCCGGCTTCATTCAGTTTATCAATTTGCACGCTTAGGTTGCCCGAAGTTGCTCCTGTATTTTCTTTCAAAAACACAAAATCTGCTTCCTCCACGCTCAACAGCAACGATATTATGGCTAAACGCAGTTGTGAATGTAACAACGGATCGAGTTCTTTAAACATGTTTTTTCGCTTTTTTATTCAACTGGTAGCCGGGAATCACAAATCCCAAAATCATGCAAATTGCCAAAACCGAAAATTGCATAACTATTTTGTCGCTAACCAAAATTATCGCTAACGTGCAAGCCAACGAACCTATCCACATGGCAACAGCGCCATACAAAAAAGGACGAAAGCGGCAAGATTTGGCAGTTATAAATTCTCCAACTCCTGTTATCAGCATAATAATAGGATTTATCAAATAAAAATAATTGTATTGCTTTGTAGAATAGGCTAATACAAATATTATTGTCAGGAAAATAAGAATAGAAAATCCAAATGCCGTCCATACCGCAGAAATAATAGTATCAATATGCGTTTTTACAATAGATAACTTGCCTCTTCTGTATTTCAATATAAAAGAAACAATCCATGCCGGCGTCATTATCCACCAGATATGAAACGAAAGATTTGTCGGTTTTGATATGCTCGCCAACCAATAAGCCAATATAATGTTTAGCAAAGCAGCAATGGCAACCATATAGCCCCAAAAAATCATAAATGTCCCGCTACCTTTTTGCACATTGTTCCGTGCGCGTTCAATCATTTCGTTGATGACGGATAAACTTTCCTGTTCGGTAAATTTTATTTTTACTTTTTCCGCAGGCAATTTGTTCTCTAATTCGGTAATTTTTGTTTCCATAATTTTTGATTAAAAAATAATTCTTGGCACAAAGATAAATAAGTTTGCAATATAAACCAAATGTCGGTTTATTTTTTTGATTATTTGTATTATGTTTTAATTTTTTCGCCTTGCAAAGGAGAGGTTTTATTTACTATTTTATTATTTACGATTTAAGATTGTCCCGTCCTGAAAAAAATTGACAAGTTATTACTCTTTTTTTGTTAATTTTTTTATTCATCTTTTATTGCATTTTGTTTCTTGTGGGCTGCTTGAGGCTGTCTTAAAAGGGATATTTTTCAAACACAAAGTTAGCAAAGAATTTTCACGAAGTTCACAAAGAGCATAATGCCAGCGATATAAATTTTGCGACCTTTGCGGTTTCTTGGTGTTCTTTGCGTTTAAATGGACTTTTAAGATAGCCTCAAGTGTTTACGCTGCTCTGTGTACCTCCTCAGGAGTCTTAAATTTTAATGCCCAATGCAGAGGCGGGTATTATACAACCCAACCGCTTCACGACAGGCTTTCACCGCCTGACGATAATCTATAAACGTGGCATCTAACAGGTATTCATCTTTTAATATCCCGTTCACCCGCTCTGCCAACGCATTCTCGTAACAATGATTTTCCTCTGTCATACTAATTCTCATCCCCTTTTGTAACAGTAATGCAATGTATGGATGGCTGCAATACTGTATTCCTCTATCTGGAATCCGAATATAGGAGGTACAACTTTCGACCGCCTATGCGAGGCTGTTGTCGTCGTTCTTTAACAACAATATCTACTATTATTTGTTTTTCCATTGTCTTTTTTAACTCCTTGTGCTGCAGCTTGTAATACCCATTTCGACTTATACCGAAACAAGTACACAAACGGTTTATACTTTGCTTCTTATTTTCGGAACAATGCAGGATTGCCGAGATTCGAAGTTTTTTTAACATAGACATATCAACTCCATAATACTCGTTGGCTACTTCCAACAAACTTTCCAACACATCGCACTCCAATGTCGCATCTGCTAACGCCAACTTTAAGAGTTGGAATTCTTTTTGTAAGGCTTTTACCTCGTCCTGTTCGTGTTTCATCTTTACATAAATAATTTCTGTTAATAAATGATACTGTCCTAATTGCTTTATCCCAAATTACTCATTAGAAAATTACTAATCGCCTCAAGTTATTGAAACATAAATTATTATTAAAGAAAATCTCTAATGCGTAGCGTTAGGGCAAAAACAGATTAAATTTTTGTGTAATAGTAGTTTGTAGATATGGATTTCGCTAATGCTGAATTTGGGATTATATCATTTTTTAATAGCGGTTTATAATACAAATAAAAAAGTTCCCTTTTTACAGAGAACTTTTATTTGTTAATCAACGCCAATTTAATATTGGCAAATACGTCAAATAATTATTTTGCGAAAAAGGTTTTAACCTCGTCGCTGTCAAGAATTTCTTCTTTAAAAGCGTAAGCGCCTGTTTTTGGCGATTTCACCATTTTGATGCATTTTACATTTTTCTTTACGCTTTTATCCCTAAGGGTTGCAACTGCTTTCTTTGCCATAACTTAAAAATTATTTAATTTCTCTGTGAATAGTTACTTTCTTCAGATACGGATTATACTTTTTACGTTCTAATCGGTCTGGATTATTCTTTTTGTTTTTTGTAGTAATATATCTCGATATTCCCGGAACACCTGATTCTTTTTGCTCGGTACATTCCAATATTACCTGAATTCTTGCATCTTTACTTTTCTTTCCCATTGTTCAATCTCCTTTTTTAATAAATATTAATTAAACCTTTTTCCTGAGCTTCTTTTAACGCAACTTTCAATCCTTTTTTATTGATTGTGCGAATACCTGCTGCAGATACTTTTAATGTAACAAAACGTTTTTCATCTTCAAGCCAAAAACGTTTTGTTTTAAGATTGGGACAAAATTCTCTTTTTGTTCTGCGTTTCGAGTGCGATACATTGTTACCGATAACGACGCTCTTTCCTGTAATTTGACAAATTCGTGACATTTTTATAGAATTTATTTCTGTTTTCAAATAATTTATAAATAAAATCAAATGTTGATTTTTGATTTTGGCTTGCAAAGGTCGTAATTTTTTTTCTGATACACAAATTTTTTTGTATTTTTTTATATTTTAATTTTATCAACCGTATAAATATGGTGATGTTTTTTGTCTAAAAACACAAAAAAATAACCTCTCATCGCGAGAGGCTATTTTTTTATTTATCGTAATCTACTTAGAAAATGAAGCGGAGTCCCAACTGCATTGACCATGTGCTGGAATAACCCAACACATCTTTATATGTTGTCGTATAATAATCACTAACATTATTTACTGGAAGTTGGAAAGTCGGACGGTTATTAGCATCTACTCCTGCATAATACAATAACGGCAGATTATCGTAAGAACCTGTAATTTGCGCTTTACGAAGCCCCCATGAAGAATTAATAAGATTAGCCAAATTTAGAATGTCTAATGAAATTTGAATTTTTGATTTACGTACATTATCCACAACAAAATCCTGCATTATTCTCAAGTTGATTTGATGTATCCAAGGCATTACTGCTCCAAATCGTTCGGCATATTTTCCTTTATTATTTTTTAAATAATCGTCTTGTTCGAGAAAACGGAAGAATGCATCCGATTGTTCTTGTGCTGTCATAGTTCCTTTTGGTACAAATATAATATCGTTTTTATCTTTAGGTATATACATTAGATCTGACGAATTGCCATCTCCATTCATATCATTTGTGTACATATAGTTCAATCTACCTTGTGCTGCACCTTCGTAAAACAATGAAATAGTTGTTTTTGCAGATGAATTGACATATCCGAACTGATATGATACTGAAGCTACTACACGATGAGGAACAGAGAAATTTGAATAGCTCAATTCAGGATTATTTAAACTCCCAACAGCTACGTTAGATGCCCATGCTGAAGATGCCTGATCACCAGGATTACTTGTAACGTCTTTAGCGCCAGAGAAAGTATAAGCTATAGAACCTGCAAAGCCATGTTCAAAGTCTTTAGTTAATTGTGCAGTTAACGAATATTGATAGCCTTTATTTGTGTTGTTTAATACCATAGCAGAACTAATGCCTGAATTAACTCTGTTAGGAACACCATTATAACGAGGTCTATTGTCCGAACCTTCAAATTTAGCGTTTGGTGTAGATTCGTTCACATTTTTTTGGATAATTGCATTTATATCTTTTGAATAAAGGGCTTCTACAGTAAATGTCATTTTTGCAGGCAATTTTACATCTGCGGCTAAGTGCGTACGCCATACTTGCGGCATTTTGAAATCTTTGCCTACTTCTGCTGGTGCACTTGGTGCGGATGCTGGATTTGCGAAAAGACTAGGGTATTTATTGATTTGTCCGAAAATGTTCGGGTCAAAACGCATATCTGAAGGAACTGCTGTTCCGCTCAAAACTTTTTGATACTGTAATGTTCCTGCATTTGTCGGTTGATTTGTAAACCACACAAACGGCAAGCGTCCTGTGAATATGCCAGTACCTCCGCGCACTTTATACTTTCCATCTTGCAACACATCCCAAATGAAAGAAATTCGCGGAGAAACCATTAATCTCTCTTTTGCCCATTTTCCTACATCCATTTTATATCCGTCAACAAAATCAAGTGCTTCGATAGCAGGATTAGCATCTAAATCATTCAAATAAAATGGTAATTCTAAGCGAATTCCACCGATTAATTTTAAATTCGGCAACAACTTCCACTCATCTTGTACATAAAATGCTCCTAATCCAAAATTAAGTTCAGAATAAGGATTTGAATTTCCATTCAATCCGCTTGTGATAGCATAACCTGAAGGAACTTCATTATTTAAAAATTGCGATAATGAATTATATCTATAATAACCTGTGCCAAATTGCATGTATGCATTACCAAAATACATTTGTTCATATGATAAGCCTGCTGTTATAGTGTGTTCACCAAAATAAGCAGTGAAATTATCAATAATGCTAAATGTATTGTTTTTAACATCGTTATTATATGTATATAACTCATAACCAAACGAAGTGTATGGATTACCGTTTTCCCAAATATCTACAAATGGAAATAATTCACTGTTAGATGTTCTTTTATCACGAATATTGGTATATGTAACTAAAAATTTATTAGCAAATTTTGAACTGAATGTACTATTCAACTCTCCTGTAATAGAATACACTGAATTTTCAAATCCATAGCCTGCATTTGTGAATGCCATTGCCATTTCGCTGATTCTACCGTAACTTCCCCTTGTAATCCCAGAAGGGCCGCTGGTTGCATTAGTCAGAACATCGTTGGTTGATGTTACTTGGTTGTAGCGTAAGGTTAATTTATGGTTGTCATTAATATTCCAGTCCAAACGGGCTAAAAATTTATAGTTTTCACTGGTGAATGGATCCCAAACAAATTCACCAGGATCATAGTTGTATGTTGAGAGTAAATATTGTTTCAGATTCGCTAAATCATCTTTTTTTGCACGTGAAATATAATTTGCAGGGTCTGCATTGCCGTCATTACTAACCTTCAACGAAGTACTAGGAGCATCTGATTTTTCGTATTCAATATTTGCAAAAAAGAATAATTTATTCTTAATAATAGGACCTCCAAAACTCAATCCATAAGTTTGTTTTGATGAAAGATCCCATGTTTCGTCATACTTTGTTCCTCTAATCGTTTGCCCTGCGAAAGATTCCGGACGCAGATAAGTGTAGGCAGAGCCTTTAAATGTATTGTCGCCACTTTTAGTTACAGCATTCACGTTTGCACCCGTGAAATTTGATTGACGAATATCAAACGGCGCTATATTTACTGAAATTTGGTCAATAGCATCCAACGAAATAGGTTGTGCATCGCCACCTGGCAAGTTGCGTGTTTGTCCACTTAAACCAAAACTATTATTGAACGCAGAACCATCTACTGTAATATAATTATATCTCCCATCACGACCTGCAAAAGAATTGCCATTAGATTGTGGCGTTAATTTAGTAAAATCATTAATACTTCTATTAATGCTTGGCAACGTTTGAATCTGCCTATTGGTTACATTTGTTGCTGCGCCTGTTTTGGTTACTAACGCAGAACCTACTATTACTGCTTCTGAAAGTTCTAATGAATCTTCTGTCAGTGCAGCATCTACTTTTACGTCATCGCCAAGCGAAACGGAAATGTCATTTACTACTTTTGTTGTAAATCCCATAAATAAAAATTCCATTTGATAATCGTTACCTACACGTACACCTTGAATAGTATAGTTACCATTTTTCAAAGCAGATGTGTAATAAACTGTTCCCGAAGGAACGTGAGTTGCTTTAACGGTTGCGCCTTCAAGCGGCTCGCCTTTAGAATCTTTTACAGTACCGCTCAACGAACTTGTTGTTACCTGAGCCGAAGCAAATGTTACTGTTCCTACGAGGATAGTAACAAACGTAATTAATTTTAAAATTTTTTTCATATAACTTTTTTTGATTTATAAATGTTCTTTAAATTTGTTTATTGTCGTTTTAGACGGAACAAAGATATTACAAAAAAAAATACAAAATTGTTACAAAAAAATTAATACTGCATGTCAAAATAAAACTTTCTTATAAATTATTGATTTTTATATGAGTAAATATAATTAAACAATTTTCAAAAGTTATTAACAGTTAAAATGAATGATTAAAATTTACTTTCTATCGACAGGCTTTAATCCTTTGACAAAACATCTTTTATGATTGTTCAGACAAGAGTTTGCAGGAAGACATTTATTTCTTATTTACCATTTTATTATTTACGATTTCTTAATAGCGGTTTGTTTTCAAATGATCTATAACAGGTTCTATGGCGGCTCGTCGTCCAAAAATTTCTTGCGCTTGGCTTCTTGTTGATAGGGACTGTCTGATTTTAACCCAAATTCCGCATTAGAAAATTACTAATCGCTTCAAGTTATTGAAACATAAATTATTATTAAAGAAAATCTCTAATGCGTAGCGTTAGGGCAAAAACAGATTAAATTTTTGT
>JAISPX010000064.1 GCA_031274595.1 Prevotellaceae bacterium
TTCCCTTCTTTATCTACAAAACTCTGTCTCCTTTTTTCCTAAAATCCCGCGTTTCGTTCTCAAAAGGGCTGCAAAGGTAATACCTTTTTCTTTCTTACCAAAACTTTTTTTGAAAAAAATTCTAAAAAAATATTAATACGCTGATTATTAATGTCTTTTTTGTTTTATTTTTACTGCGATTTTAAACATTTATAAAATTCAAATAATCATATCTTTCATTTTCAATTAAATATAAAAAATAAAATCAGTTAATAATTTTATCAGGCTGAGTTAATTATATGTATTTTAATTTATTACGAATAAGTCAAAAAAAATGAAAATTTGCATTTTAACGTTTTTTCACTTAATCTGTGCATCATTTTATACTTAAAAAGCATCATAAATTAAAAAGATTATTTTATAAATTTTGAATAATAAGGTGATTTATGAAAAAACATATAATATATATTGGATTAATGTGTACTTTTTTTGTTGCATCAATTAGCATGGAGGCACAGGAAAACAAGAAGAATATCAAAAGAACCGAATGTTCTTTTTCGTCTCATTTGGGATATTCTTATATGATTGATGGTATTGCCGGACTTTCAAGCCTTTCGGAAGAATATAACGATAAATTGCGTTCGGGTATTGCATGGGATTTGCAATTTGATTTTCGACAATCGCGCTTTACGGCAGGTTTTTTATTTTCACTTTATACATCAAAGGGTAAAACTGATTATACTTCCGACAGGATATTTATTAATTATGTTGTGCCTCAATTTGGTTTTTATTTATTGTTGCCGGAACAATCTGATATATCGGTTAAAATGGTTGGCGGCATAGGATATATAATGTACAGAAACAACAGTCGTGTTTTTGGAAACGAGCGAAAAATCAAAGAAAATTTCATAGGTTTAAATTTTGGTTTGAGCGGAATTTATCGTCTGTCGTCGCATATAGGATTTTCGATGGAAGCAAAGTTGATTGCGAGCGATAAATACAAATTCAACGTAAATTATCACGGAAACACTTATGAGGTAAATCAGGAATTTCCTCTAACTCATATAAGTATTTCTGCAGGAATAAATTACATCTTTTAATCACATATAATAAAAATTATCATGAAAAAACTTTTTATTTTTTTGACTACGCTGGTTTTACTCCATAATTGTACAGGTTGCGACGAAGATAAACGCATTGACGTTTCGGTATTGCCTGAAGAAACAAACACGGGAGCAAATACTTTCGGCTGCGTAGTTGACGGTTGGGTATATGTAGGCGGACGTTATTTTTCGAACAAACATTCTATTTTATTTATCTGCGATTCGATGTATAGCGAGATGAATGTAATTGTGCAGGTAGAACACAACAGCAACATAAAATTTATTATCAACAATCCCGAAGAAGGTAAGGAATGTATATTAACGGATGTTTATTTTAATCATACGAAGTTGCCTGATGGAACAGCAAACATTACTTTATTTGACAAGGAACGTAATATTGTCAGCGGGCGGTTTGAATGTGGCGAACGCATTAAACATGGGCGATTTGATGTTGTATATTACTATAAACGATAACAGGTTGTTTTGAAACTATATACTATTTTTTTTATCATAAAATCAGAAGAAAAAAATAAAATTTCAAGACAATCTCCGAATAAGAAATATCCAAAAAACTTCATGTTTTCACACAATACAAGAATATATTGTCATTTTTTTATACTTTTGCATATAAAATAAATTTTATGACAGACAAAAAGATTGTAATTATTCCTACTTACAACGAGAAAGAAAATATAGACGCGATTATTCGCAAAGTATTTTCGCTCGATGGAGACTTCAATATTTTAATTGTTGATGACGGTTCGCCTGATGGCACAGCAAATATTGTGAAACAATTACAAAACGAATTTCCAAACCGCCTGAATTTAGTAGAACGCAGCGGTAAACTTGGTTTAGGCACAGCATATACAACAGGTTTTGAATGGTGTCTGAAAAACGATGCTGATTATATTTTTGAAATGGATGCAGATTTTTCGCACAATCCAGATGATCTTATTCGTTTATATAATGCCTGCAAAAACGGCGCAGATGTTGCCATCGGCTCGCGTTATCTGACGGGAATGAATGTTGTGGATTGGCCATTCAGCAGATTGCTGATATCGTATTCGGCATCAAAATATGTGCGCATTATTACAGGTATGAAAATTAAAGACAGCACCGCAGGATTTATATGCTACAAGAGAAAAACGCTTGAAGCAATGAACTTTAACAATATACGCATGAAAGGCTACGGATTTCAAATTGAAATGAAATATACGGCAAGCAAATTAGGATTCAAAATCGAGGAAGTTCCGATAATTTTTATCGACAGAAAATTAGGCACGTCCAAAATGAGCAGTTCTATCTTTGGCGAAGCAATGTGGGGCGTGTTGAAACTAAGACTAAGAAATATCAAAAAGCAACATAAAAAATAACTTTGGCTTCTTATAAAAATGCGAATTTTAATAAAAAATGCAACAATCGTAAACGAAAGATTATCATTCAAAGGAAGTCTTTTAATTGTTGATGATATTATAAAAGCCATTTTTAGAGATTCTATATTGCCGAAAGATATTAAGGCTGACGAAGTTATAGATGCATCTGATTCAATTTTAATTCCGGGAGTTATTGACGAACATGTTCATTTTCGCGAACCGGGAATGACACATAAAGCCGATATACATTCCGAAACAATTGCTGCGGCAGCCGGCGGCGTTACTTCGTTTATGGATATGCCGAATAATATTCCAGCCGCAACAACAATCAACATTCTGGAAAATAAATACGAAACGGCAAAAGAAAAATCGCTGATAAATTATTCGTTTTATCTTGGAGCAACAAATGAAAACATCAATGAAATAGAAAAAATAGATGCAAAAAGTATTTGCGGAGTTAAAATCTTCATGGGTTCGTCAACAGGAAACATGCTTGTTGACAATAAAAGAAATATTGAAAAAATATTTGAAAAATCGCCTGTACTGATTGCCGTGCATTGCGAAAATGAAGACATTATCAAAAAAAATCTTGCTCATTATAAAAATAAATTCGGCGACAATATTCCATTCCAATATCACAATAAAATACGAAGCGAAGAATCTTGCTACGTATCAACAAATCATGCAATTGAACTTGCCGAAAAATATAATTCACAACTGCATATTTTGCATATTTCCACAGCAAAAGAAACAGAATTGCTTGCCGCATGTAAAACAAACAAACGAATAACTTCGGAAACATGTCCGCATTATTTATGGTTTTCAGAAAATGATTACGCAGCAATGCAGGGAAAAATAAAATGCAATCCTTCTATAAAAACACAGGCGGACAGAGATGCTTTGCAAAATGCCGTATCGCGCGGAATAATTAATGTCGTGGCAACCGACCATGCGCCGCATTTATATTCCGAAAAACAAAATAATTATTTGAATTGTCCATCGGGATTACCTTCGGTGCAACATTCGCTAAACGTAATGTTGGAACTGGTTGAAAAAAATATATTTACCATCGAAACAGTAGTGGAATGTATGTGTCATAATCCTGCACGGATTTTTTCAATCAAAAAGCGCGGATTTATACGCGAAGGCTACAAAGCCGATATAGTTCTTATAAATCCAAATAAAAAACAGGAAGTAAATAAAACAAACATTTTGTATAAATGCGGATGGACGCCATTTGAAAATACCACTTTCAACGCCAAAATAACACATACATTTGTGAACGGAAAATTAGTTTATTGCAACGGCAAAATTAATGAAACCGTAAAAGGCGAACGATTAATCTTTGAAAGATAAAATATTTATGGGACGAAAATTACAAAACAGCGAACTTAACAGATTATCAATAGAAGAATTTAAACAATCGCCAAAATTACCTGTAATAATTGTACTTGATAATGTTCGCAGTCAACATAATATCGGCGCGGCTTTCCGCACAAGCGACGCATTCAGAATAGAAAGTATTTTTTTATGCGGAATTTCGTCAACGCCGCCAAATTCGGAAATTCACAAATCGGCTCTTGGCGCAGAAGATTCCGTTGACTGGCAATATTTTGAAAATGCCGTTGATGCAATAAATATTCTCAAAAAAAACGGATATAAAATTATTTCGATAGAGCAAACCGAAGACAGTATTATGCTCAATAATTTTTTACCTGATAACGACAAAAAATACGCTTTTGTTTTTGGCAACGAAGTTCGCGGCGTTTCGCAACCTGTTGTAGATGCAAGCGACTTGTGCATTGAAATTCCTCAGGAAGGCACAAAACATTCGCTCAATGTATCTGTAAGTATCGGGATTGTTCTTTGGGAGTTTTATAAAAATCTGAAATCGGTTTTATCGTAAAATTAATTGCTGTCGAAACATTATTAAAGTATATGTAAACCCGACAATCTTTATCTGATAGCCTGAACAATATCATTATACAAATCGTCTGTTGACTCCAAACCTACCGAAATTCGTATAGTGTTTTGACTTATATCCATGCTTCTGCGGGTTTCTTCGGTGAATGTTCCAAAAATTGTGCTTGCAGGATGAATTGCCAATGTTTTATTGTCAAACAAATTTGTTGCTCGCCGTATCAATTTCAAATTGTCGATAAAACTAAAAGCGGCTTCGCGCGAAGCAAGGTCGAATGTGAACATTGCGCCTGCGTATTCGCCAAATTGACGTTGACTTACGTCATAATAAGGATGTTCGGGCAAAGTCGGATAATTTACGGAAACAATATCAGGTAATTTCTTTATTTGTTCTGCCAGACATTTACATGTTTTTGCCGCACGCTCGTAACGAACCGAAAGCGTTTCAAGTCCTATTGTTTGCATGTGAGCAACTTGCGGCGTCATACATGCTCCAAAGTTGCGATGTATTTCCATGCGCATTTTAGCCGAAAAAGCCGACAATGTTGTTTGATTTATCAAATAATTCAATTTTTGAGAATGTTGCCAGTCAAATGAACCGTAATCAATTACTAATCCTCCCAGCGATGTTGCTCCGCCCGAAATATATTTTGTTGATGACACAATTTCAATATCAACGCCAAAATCTGCGGCGTGAAAAACCGTAAACGGCACAATGGTAGTATCGGCAATCAGAGGAACGTCATACGTTTTGCAAATATCCGAAAGCATGCAAAGGTCGGCAACTTCCATTTGCGGATTGGTAATTATTTCGAGAAAAAGCGCACAGGTATTTTTGTCAATCTTTGCTTTCACCTCATCAGGCTTTGTCAAATCGCAAAAACGCGCTTCTACGCCAAAACTTTTTAACGTATAAGCAAGAAGCGAATAAGTATTGCCAAACAAGTGAGGCGAAGTTACAATATTGCTTCCTGCGTATGCAACCGTCATAATAGCGTTGGCTATTGCCGCCATGCCTGAATTAAAAGATATTACTTCCGCTGCACTTGTTAATTCTTTTATTCTGCGCTCAAAATATTGAACCGTAGGATTGCTTATGCGCGAATATACATGTTCGGGAGATTTTCCAGTAAAAGCCAGTTCCATTTGCGCTGCGGTTTCAAATTCGTATGCAACAGCATTGTACACAGGCATGCTTAACGCATTATGCACATCTTTTGCAGGATATGATGTATGAAGTAATTTTGCTTCGTTCGACAAACAGTCGCAATTTTCTTTTTCCATAGATATTATTAATTATTTTATTTATTACCTGAATTTAATTTTTCAAAATCGTTGTAAAGGTAAACATAAATTTTTATTTTCATGGATATGTTTTTAATCAAACAATATTAACTCTTGATTATTATATAAAAATTGCAATACATTATGATATAATTAAATATTTAAAAACCAGCAGTTTGTTCTTATCGGGTTTTTGAGTGGTGTTTTTAATAAATGACTATTACAAATTCAAAAACAGGCAAATTAATAAAAAAATCATCGCTGCCGACTTTTACTGGCAACGATGATTTTAAATCAGCATGAAAAAAAATCTTTGGCGATTATCTATCGTCTAAAGCATCTATTGCATCTTGAATGGCTTTTTCTGTGGTTTCAACCATATTCAAAGTTACATTCAAATCTGCAGAGATGGTTACATCTTCTTGTTTGCCAAGATAAAATTTACCAGCTTTTACAGAAAATGCAAGTACTGTTCCATTTTTTCCTTCAGGCATTGAGTCGTCATAACTTTTTACGGTATTGGCTCTACTTTCATCTAACGTATATAATTGAGCAACTACCAAATCGCCATATCCGTGGAAAAATACACAGGTAGCGCCTTCTTCGCCCTGAAAAGATGCCAAATCCAGTGTATTGCCTGTGAGCGTAACAGATATTGTTACTTTTGGCTTAATAGACAAAAGGAATGGTAAAATCGTTGTAAGTGATTATAAAATAGTAACTTTGCATCAAAAATCAGAAATGGCAAAAAAAATGCTTTTATTGTGGTTCTGTTTCAATCA
>JAISPX010000192.1 GCA_031274595.1 Prevotellaceae bacterium
TACAACATTTATTCCATTTTGACAGGGAAAGGGAAAGTTTTTTCTTTCTCTTCCTGTCAAATAAAATTTTTGTCGTACTTCAATCCTCCGAAAAGTTGCATTTATGAGTTGAATTTATATAGTAAATAATAAATAACTTTCACTAAAATAGAATATCCCGTTAGGGATTTAAGGTCGGTAGAAAATAAGGATAAAAGCAAGTTGCGCACGGAGCATTGTCAGTTTTTCATAGAACAGCAGGCAACCCGTGCGCCGCGTATTGGCGTTGTGTTTTTCTACCGAACTTTTATGCCTACGGCATATTAGAATGAAGAATGAAAAATGAAAAAATAATCATTAATAAAATAAACAAACAAATCCACAAATCAACATTTATCATAAAACAATTTTTATTTTGCTATTACATGTATTTTAAGTAATTTCGCAGATATTTTTATAGTAGAGGCGATGAAATATAAAATAATAAAAATTTTGTTGATAATTTTTTGTTTTTTGTCATTTTCTTTATTTGCGCGTTCACAAAGCGTAGGACTGGTTTTGAGCGGCGGCGGAGCGAGAGGTTTGTCGCATATCGGCGTAATAAAGGCTTTGGAAGAAAATGATATTCCTATTGATTATATAACGGGAACGTCAATGGGCGCTATCATTGGCGGGCTTTATGCATCAGGATATTCTACCGATGAAATGATTGAAATATTCAAGTCAAACGATTTTGAATACTGGCTTCGCGGTATAATTGATAATAAATACACATATCATTCATTAAGCGGCGAACAGACAGCAGAACTTTTTTCCGTGAAATTTAATTTCAGTAAAGACGGGGAAAAACGGCGCGGCAAATTAATCCTGCCCACAAGTATTATATCCCCCTACCCTATGGATATTGCTTTTTTTCAACTTTTTTCGGGCGCAACGGTTTATTGTAACAACAATTTTGATAATCTTTTTGTTCCCTTTCGTTGTGTTTCTACAGATATTAGAACAAAAAAACCATTTGTCCCGAGCAAGGGAGATTTGGGCGTATCTGTTCGCGCATCAATGACTTTGCCGCTTGCATTTAAAGCCGTAACTATTGATTCGGCATTACTTTTCGATGGAGGCATTTACAATAATTTTCCATGGGATGTTATGGAAGATACTTTTCAGCCCGACATTATGATTGGAAGTAAAAGTTCCGATAACGATTATGTTGTAGATGAAGCAAATATTTTGGATCATCTAATGAAAATGATAATGAACAATACCGATTATTCAATGCCGCCGAATAAAAGTATTTGTATTAATTCAAGACCCGATGAGATTGATTTGTTTGATTTTGACAAGTTAGACGAAATAATTGAATTCGGATATAACAAAACGTCAGAAATGATAGATTCGATAAAAAAACGTGTCCCTCAGCGCCGCGCTTTTGATGAAGTAAAAATAAAAAGAGCGGAGTTTAAAGAAAAAATTCCCAAAATAACGTTCAACGATGTTGAAATTATAGGAAGCAGGCTTACCGATAAGCAAAAACGATTTATTAAACAAATGATAGAAGAACGCAAAATCGAGAAAACCGTATTTTCCGTAGATTATTTTAAAGATAAATATTATAAAGTGATAGAAACAGGCGTAGTTTCTACAATTTTCCCAACCGTAGATTATGATTCGATTTCGGGATTAACCGACATAAAATTGCAGGCATTGCCCGGTTCAAACAATAGAATTGCGGTGGGACTTAATATTTCATCTACATTATTAAATCAGGCTTACGTAGGTTTTGAGCATAAACACTGGGCAAAAGCATATTCGAGGTATAATTTGAATTTTCATTACGGAAAATTATATTCATCATTGCAGGCTGGACTTCGCCGTGATTATCCTTTCAAATTACCTGTTTTTTGGGAACAGTATTTGCGATATAATCATTATGATCATTACGAAAGCCGTACCGATTTTTTCATTGAAGACGAAAAACCTGTTTATTTGAAAGAAAACGATATGCATTATCAGATAGGCGGAGGTTATATTGTTAACAGAAGCACTACTTTTAAGATAAATGCGACAGGCGGCATTTATGAAAGCGATTATTATCAAACGCGCAATTTTTCTGTAAACGATATTCCCGATAATTATAGATTTAGATACGCTGCCGCAAGCGTAGGAGTGTTTAAAAACAATTTAAATTACGCCGAATTTCCAAGCAAAGGCAGCAAATGGGAAGTCAAAATGCAGATTGTGTCGGGAAGAGGCAAATATTCTCCCGGAACCGTAACTCCGTTTGCACGCGAGCGTAATGAACAAAATATTTTTTCGATAAAATTTTATAAGGAAAAATACTTCAAAATTTCAGGAAAATTTTCGTTAGGTTATTTGATAGAAGGAATATTTTCACCAAAATTATCGTTATTAAACTATTATCCTACATTGTTTTTTGCGCCGACATTTAATCCTACTCAACACAGCCAAACATTGTTTTTGGAAAATTTTCGCGCAAATTCATATCTTGCCGCAGGAGTGATGCCGATATTTTCTTTGTCGGAAAGCGTATATATGAAAGCCGGATTATATGTTTTTCAGCCGTACAAAGAGTTGAAAAGAGGCGCAAACAATGAAATTATTTACGGCGAAAAATTCAAAAACAGATCATTTACAGGATATGCTACATTCGTTTGGCAATCGCCGATTGGACCGCTAAGCACAACCTTGTATTATTACGATGGATATAAAAATAAAATCATATTTTCGGTGAATTTCGGATATTTGATTTTTAATAAACGGGGAATAGAATTTTAATAAAGTGCAGGAATGGGAAATTTGAAAAAACTTGCTGGCGAAACCGCAATTTATGGTATGACAACAATTGTTGCGCGTATTATAAATTTCTTTTTTGTACCGCTTTATACTCGCATGATTAATACGGACGCATTCGGAGTTTACTCCGAGATTATTTCGTATATCGCCGTTTTTCAGGTTCTTTTTTCTTTCGGGCTTGAAACGACATTTTTCCGTTTTGCAAGCAAGGAAGGCAGCGACAGCAAAAAAGTTTTTTCTACCATTATTATATTTTTATTTTCAACATCGGCGGCAGTATTGACGGCAGGAATTATCTTTGCCGATAATATTGCAAATATTTTCGGATACATCGGACACGGCGAACTTATTTGGTGTTCGGCTGCAATTTTGGCAATCGACAGTTTTACTTCGGTAATTTTTGCACGGTTGCGGTATCAGCAAAAAGCGCTGAAATTCGGAATATTGAAAATAATTAAAATCTTATCTGAAACGGCTTTTAATTTAATCCTGTTTTTTGGATTTCCTGCGTATGCAGCGTCGCATCCCGATTCGTTTTTGCTGAAATTTCTTTCGCCTGTTCCAGATGGAGGATATATCTTATTTGCAATTCTTGGAAGTTGTATAATTTCGTTAATATTATTTTTGCCAACTCTTCTGAAAATAAAAATTGCCTTCTCCCCTACCCTTTGGAAACAATTAATGATATATGCAGTTCCTATTGTGCTTTCCCAGTTGCCCGGAATTTTGAACGATGTAACCGACCGTATTTTGTTTAGATTTTTTTCGCCCGAAAATGAATCAAGCAATGATTTATTGGGAATATTTAGTGCAAATATTAAACTTGCCGTATTTATGACTTTGTTTGTGCAAATGTTTCGTTTTGCCGCCGAACCGTTTTTTTTCAATCAAAGCAATAATCCCGACCAAAAGAAAATATATGTTGATGTGATGAAATATTTTGTTATTTTCTGCGTGTTTATTTTTCTTGTGGTTGCATTGTATATTGATATATTTAAATTATTTATAGGGAAAGATTTTCGTGTTGGTATTGGAGTTGTGCCTGTTATGCTTATCGCAAATATGTTGCTCGGCATTAATTTTAATCTGTCAATGTGGTACAAAATATCGGGACAAACAAAATTTGCAATTAATATTACACTTTCGGGATTAATAGTAACGGTAATTATAAACGCTTTGTTTATGCCGCATTTCGGCTATTATGCCGCAGCCTGCGGACATTTTTTTTCATATCTTGCGATGATAATTGTAAGCTGGCAACTTTGTAAAAAATACTACCCTATCCCCTACAATTGGAAAACAATCGCGACATATATTACATTCGGATTGATATTGTTTGCCCTGTCGCGTATTATTATAACACAAAACAATTTATTGAATTTTGCAATAAATTCATTACTTATTTTGGCATATTTATACTTTGTTATGTTAAAAGAAAAAATTAATCTGGGAACAATTAAAAATTTAATAAAACGGAAATGAAAAAAAAACTAACTTTTATCACAGTATTAATTCTGTTGATTACAAGCTGTGTAAGTGTTTTAACGAGTGAAAACGCTTATAATAACAGCGAATTAAAAAAACAACTCGCCGCGTTGGAAACCAAATTGGATAAAAACAACAAATTATTGCAAACTCTTGTTAATGCCATTCAAGATGAACCAAATCTTGTTGATGCTGACGATGTTGCTCCGACAAATAACTCTACTACCGAAAGCAGTTACGATACAAAAGACAATGTAGAAGCATTGAATTTGTTTTTGAAAGAAAATCAATATATTGCGAGAATCGGTTATAACTTCAATACTGATAAGCGTAAAGATATTTTGCTTTTTGCGTTTAGGAATTCATCCAAATTGCGAGGATTTGGAATTGTGAAAAACGGAACGGTTTATGCAACTTCGTTTGGCGTTATGTATTTTACAACAGGTAATTGTCCTTATGCTGTATGGAATGGCGATTATATTGTGTTTGCTGTGAATGGTGGAATAACAGGAGATTGTGGTCTTTTTGGATATGCAATGAAAGAAAATGATTTTATTACAATTAAACGAACGTGGACTAATAAAAATTCATCTGTACGTTATGTCGGAATCAGACCTTACAGTGAAATTGTTGATGATAAATACTATGTATCTGTCTATAGAGTTGATGGTTATATGAGTACAGCACGAGTAAATATGGCGACAGGCGATATGGATTTTACCGATAATATATCTGACGCAAAGGAAATGCATGTTACTGTTAAGGTAAATAATTTATATTATGGATTATTAATAAAAGATAGATGGCTATCATACGTTATGGCATCTGCTCCTCAATATTATAATATATTTGATAATTATAAAATAATTAGATCTGATTTTTCTCCCACTACTTTTAATGGATTTAATTTTAGTTATACAAAAAAAAGATTGGCGCTTATAGATTTTACCGACAACATTGCTCGACCTGTTTATCTTAATGGCGTTACCGATAATAACGTTCCTGCAACGTTAACAAAAATTCCTGAATTTGAATATAAAAATGAATATTATGTAAACAAAACAAATGACACTTATACGCAATTTGAAAAAATAGAAGTGCCATACGATTTATTTAATGATAAATATATAAAATTAACCAACAAATGAAAACCCTAACAATTATTAATTTTGCAACAATATTAATTTTTGCAGCAATGATTTCATGTAAACAAAACAACGCCAAGCAATCCTCATTTCAGGATAAAACCGATTCGTTATTTTCTTCAATTTATTATGACAGTAACGAGCCGGGAGCGGCTGTTCTTGTTATGAAAGGCGACAGCGTAATTTTTGAAAAATGTTATGGAATTGCCGATATGCAAACCAAAATGCCGATTACGCCACAAACAAATTTTTGTATTGCATCGGTGTCGAAACAATTTTCGGCTGTTGCCATTTTGCAGCTTGCCGAACGGGGTTTATTGTCGTTGGATGATAATCTCAAAAAATTTTTCCCCGAATACAAAGCCGATTTTTATAATCGAATAACGCTTCATCATATTCTTAGTCACACATCAGGAATTCCAGATGCGCGTCCGCGAACAGATAAAAATTTTATGCTTTATTCAACCGATGTAGAATCGTGCCGATATTTGATAGATTTAGACAGATTAAATTTTGAACCGGGAACAGAATACGAATATATAAATCCGACATTTCAACTTGTATATCAAATAATTCCTCGAGTTGCAGACATTGATTTTGATACGTATATTAAACAGCATATTTTTGATGTTGCAAAGATGACAAATTCCGTTTATTTTGAGGCAGAGCGCGCCATTCCGAATATGGCGCACGGCTATGTTTTTGATAAAGAAAAAAACGCTTATGTTGAGTGCGATTATGGCGAAACAAATTTTTTTGCCTCAAAAGCCGACGGCGGACTTTATACATCTATACACGATTTTGCCAAATGGGAAACGGCTTTGCGCAGAAATAAAATAATAGGAGAGGAGTTTAAAAAAATGGCATATTCGCCTAAAATCATGATTAGTGCGGATGCCGAATACGGATATAATAAAAATACAGGTTACGGTTACGGATGGTTTATTCAGAAAAATCAGAATGAACCTGAATGTATTTATCATCTTGGCGACAATGGAGGTTTTACAATTTATGCAGGAAAAATCCCTGAAAAAGAGATAATTCTGTTGTTTTTTTCTAATCGCGATGATATTGACAGAATATCTGTGGCAGATAGTATTTACGCAATGATGAAGGAAGAAAACTGGTTTGAATGAAAAAATCTGTTTAAAATTTTCATAAAATTTGAAGATATTCGAAAATCTTCCCGTTTAATTACTTGATGTTCTTATTAAAATGTGTAAATTTGCACGAAAATTTTAATTAGATGAAAGTAAAAATAGTAAATAAGTCAGCATTTGATGTTCCTCAGTATGCAACGCCGCAGTCGGCAGGGCTTGATTTGCGTGCAAATATCAACGCGCCGGTAATTCTGAAACCGCTGGAACGCAAACTTATTCCCACAGGTTTGTTTATTGAACTTCCTGATGGCTACGAAGTGCAAATTCGTCCGCGTAGCGGCTTGGCGATAAAAAGCGGAATTTCGCTGGTAAATACGCCCGGAACAATTGACCCCGATTATAGAGGAGAAATAGGAGTGATTGTTATAAATTTGTCGAATGATGAGTTTACGCTACATCCAGGAGAGCGCATCGCCCAAATGGTTGTCTGTAAATTTGACAGAATAGAGTGGGAGAGCGCTGACAATTTGTCCTTGTCGGAGCGCGGAGATGGAGGATTTGGTTCTACAGGAACAAAATAATAATAATTTTACATTAATAAATTAAATAAAAATTGATAAAAAAATTACAATATATAATCAAAATATCAGGGTTGACAGTATATGTTTCTGTTAAAATGCTCTTTTTTTGTTTAATATTTGTCGGATGCTCATCATCGCGTACAGCAACCAAAAACGGCAATATTCCTGCCGATGTTGTCCAAAAATATTATTTGATAAATGGCATGGGAAAATATTATCAGGGCGATTTATTGGGGGCGCATCGGTTTTTTGCGGAATCAATTTCTGTTGATTCTGATTGTTCTGCATGTTATTATTTGTTATCCAAAGTGTTTTTGAAAGTTGGTTATCTGAAAGATGCATTGAGTTCAAGCCAAATGGCTTTTAAATTGGATTCTACAAATTTTTGGTATGGAAAACATTTTGCACAGGTGAGCGAGATGGCTGAGGATATAGATTTATCAATAAAAACGTATGAATATCTGATAAATTTTGAAAATAAAGATGATGATATTTTTTTCAGTCTTGGTTCTTTATATTGCAGGCAAAATCAGTTCGACAAAACGTTGGCATTGTATGATTTGCTGCAAAAAAGAACAGGATTTGATGAAAGAATATTGTTTGCGAGACAGCAGATTTTTTATGCAACAAACAATAATTCTGCGGCGCTGGTAGAGGCGTTGCGATATTTTGAACGAGATACCGAAAATCCGCAGGCAAATGTTCTGCTTGCCGAAGTTTTTGGTCGGGGAGGGAACGATTCTCTTGCTTTGCAATATTTGGAAAAGGCGCATGAGATTGATGAAAATTATGCCGCTCCTTTATTTGGGCTTGCAGAAATGTATAGAAAAAATTATGAATACGATAAATTTTTTGATATTATATACAAAATTGCGCAAAATAAAACTATACCATTATCAGATAAAATTGAATATTTTACTCCTGTACTTCAACTTTGGCAGCAAATACGTTATCACGACAGCATAGAAAAAATGTTTAATCTGCTTGCTGAAAATCATGCTAGCGAATGGATTTTTAAACATTTCTATTCATCTTTTCTTAGCCAAACAGAGAGGCAAACTCAAGCCATGAATATCATTGATGAAGAGTTGCAACAAAATAAAAAGAATAATTCGGCGTGGAGTATGAAAATTGCTCTGCTGTATTATGCCGGCAATTTGGAAAATGTTTTGTCTGCGATAGATACAGCTCTTGTTTATTCGAACGAACGCCAAGACCTTTTTCTGCAAAAAGCTTCTGTTTTGTACGAATTGAAACGTTACCACGAGGCGATTGCAATTCTTGAAAACATTTTGAACCCAAATAGAAACGCAAAAAATACAAACGACATGCTGGCTTTTCTTGGCGATTTATATCATGCTGTAGGCGATAAAAAATCGGCGTATAAAATGTATGAAAGAGTTTTAGCAATTGACACGGCGAATGTTGGCGTACTCAACAATTATGCCTATTATTTGAGTGAAGATAACAAAAATTTGAAACGTGCGCTTGAAATGTCGAAAAAGGCAATAGATGCAGAGCCTGAAAATGCAACATTTCTTGATACTTATGCATGGATTTTGCATAAACTTGGGCGCGACAATGACGCGCAGCCTGTTTTTCGTAAAGCAATGGTATTTGGAGGTCGTGAAAACGCTGTTCTCTTAGATCATTACGGAGATGTTCTTTTTGAACTTAATGAATACGATAAAGCAATACTTTATTGGGAAGATTCTTTATCAAAAAAAGATGTTACGAATGTGGATATAATTCGTAAAAAAATTGAAAAATGTAAAGCAATAAAAAATAAAACTAAAAAATGAAATATACTTTTCGTCATATTTTAACAATCGTTTTTTTACTTACTGCGGTTTCTTTGTTTTCGCAAACGGAAAATGAACTTAAAAAACGCAAAGCAGATACAGAAAAAGAAATAGCAAAAATAGATAAGCAAATTAACGAAAATGCCAAAGCGAAGCGAACAAAATCGACGCAGATAACACTGCTCAATAACCGTATTGAACAACGCAAGAAGTTGATTAACGACACCGACATACAAATTGCCATTACCGAAAGCGAGATACAGAAAAAAAATAAAAAGGTAAACGAAATTAAATCTCAAATTAATCGGCTCAAAGACTCGTATTCAGAGCTGGTTGTAAATATTTATATCAATCGCAAAAAGGCGACTTGGTTGATGTATGTATTTGCAAGTGAGGATTTCAGTCAGGCTTATCGGCGTTTAAAATATTTACAGTCCTATGCTGATGTTGTATTTGTTCAGGCAAAAAAAATTGAGCAAACCAACCAACAATTAAGTAAAGAAATTTCTTTGTTGCACGACAAAAAACAAGAACTTGATCTTTATAAATCGGAGAGAAAACGAGATGTGGAA
The DNA here is from genome assembly GCA_031274595.1 of Prevotellaceae bacterium. Lineage (GTDB taxonomy): Bacteria > Bacteroidota > Bacteroidia > Bacteroidales > UBA932 > JAIRKV01. Next base: position 9,479 of record JAISPX010000192.1, read on the forward strand.
AATTTGGCGAAGGATGAATACGAGGCAAAAAAAATTCTGGCAGGATTGAAATCAGAAGAAAAAACATTAAAAAAACAGTTGCAACGCAAACGCAATGATTTGACAAATCTGAATAAGCAAATTGAAGATATTTTGAAAAAAGAAATAGAAAAAAATAAATCGACAGGCATTTCTAAAATGCCCGAAAATGTAAAACTTTCTGCTGACTTTGCCGCAAATCGCGGACGCTTGCCTTGGCCTGTTAAGCAGGGAAAAATTGTAAGTTTTTTTGGAAATCATACTCACCCTATTTTTAAACATTTAGAGTTACCGGAAAATAGAGGAATTGATATTGAAACTGCCGAAGGCGAGAATGCTTTGGCGGTTTTTGATGGAGTTGTAACTACTGTGTTTTCGATTCCAGGGATGAATGTTGGCGTTTTCATAAAGCACGGAGAATATTACTCTCTTTATTGCAGGCTTAGAAATTCAATTGTTAAAACAGGCGATAATGTAAAAACAGGAACTGTAATAGGAAAAATTATTACAACGACTGATGGTTCTCAATTACATTTCGAGTTATGGAAAAATACAACAAATTTTAATCCTCTGCTTTGGCTGGCAAAAAAGTGAAATTTATTTTTGATGAATTTTGATTAAAATATATGGTAAGATTTTTTACTGAAAATATTTCATTTGACATAAAAAACAAAAGCAAAATAAAACATTGGATAAACGATGTTGTCAAATGGGAAAATAAAAATATCGGCGATATAAATTTTATTTTCTGTTCAGATAAATATCTTCTCACCATAAATAAAGATTACTTGAAACATGATTATTTTACCGATGTTATAACTTTCGATTTTTGTGACGGAAAGAAAATTTCAGGCGACATTTTTATTAGTATTGATACTGTTCGTGCAAATTCGGTTGAATATAAGCAATTATTTGACGAAGAGTTGCATAGAGTGATGATACATGGAGTTCTTCATCTCTGTTCGTATCAGGATTCTACAAAACAAGAAAGCGCTCTAATGCGTTCAAAAGAAAACATTTATCTCAAAAAATTAATAATTTAATGCTTTATACGTTCGATATAATTGTCGTCGGCGGAGGACATGCGGGATGCGAGGCAGCAGCAGCAGCAGCAAAAATGGGTTCGCGTGTACTTTTGCTTTCTATGGACATGACTAAATTTGCCGCGATGTCATGTAATCCTGCTATTGGAGGCGTAGCGAAAGGACAAATCGTTCGCGAAATCGATGCGCTCGGAGGATGTACGGGAATTGTTACCGACAAAACATCTATTCAGTTTCGTATGCTCAACCGTTCAAAAGGTCCTGCGATGTGGAGTCCTCGCGCTCAATGCGACCGTAATCTTTTTTCCGTTGAATGGAGAAAAATGTTGGAAGCAAATCCGAATCTTTCATTTTGGCAGGATTTTGTTGTGAGTATTATTGTAAAAAATGGGAAAATTGAAGGCGTAGTAACTGCGCTTGGAGTTAAATTTTATGCACAAGTTGTAATTCTTACTGCAGGAACTTTCCTTAATGGGAAAATTCATGTCGGACATGCGCAACTTGACGGCGGCAGAATGGGAGAGATGCCTTCTGTCGGAATCACCGAGCAACTCGTTGAGTTAGGATTTGAATCAGGGAGAATGAAAACAGGTACACCGCCTCGTTTTGATGGAAGAACTGTAAATTTTGAAAAATTGACAGTACAGTATGGAGATGAAAAACCATCTAAATTTTCGTTTCTGCCCGAGATTAAGCCTGTCGAGAAACAAAAACCGTGTTATATTATTCACACTTCGCCCGAAGTTCATCAAATTTTAGAATCTGCTTTTGACGAATCTCCGTTGTTTACGGGAGCTATCAAAGGCATTGGACCAAGATATTGTCCGAGTATTGAAGATAAAATTAGAACTTTTTCCGATAAAACTTCACATCAATTATTTTTAGAACCCGAAGGTTTTGATACAAACGAATATTATTTGAGCGGATTTTCATCATCTTTGCCATTGGATATTCAATACAAAGCATTAAGAAAAGTTGAGGGTTTTGAAAATCTTCGGATTTTTCGTCCAGGATATGCAATCGAATATGATTATTTTCCTCCAACTCAACTTTACCATACGTTGGAAACAAAGTTGATTGAAAATTTGTTTTTTGCAGGACAGATAAATGGAACAACAGGTTACGAAGAAGCGGCTGCACAAGGATTAATGGCAGGAATAAATGCGCATCTGAAATTAAACTCTAATGAAAGATTTATCCTTTCTCGCAGTCAGGCATATATTGGCGTATTAATTGATGATTTGGTTTCAAAAGGCGTAGATGAACCTTACAGAATGTTTACAAGCAGATCGGAATATCGGATTTTATTGCGTCAGGATAATGCAGACGAGCGCCTTACTGAATTATCGTACAAAGTAGGCTTAGCATCTGATTATCGGTATAATAATATTGTTCTAAAACGGAAAGCGCTGAAAGAACTTATTGATATTATCAATAATATTTCCGTTTCTCCGGATGAAATAAACTCTTATTTGGAATCTATAGGTTCTGCAGGAATTAACCAAAAAAGAAAACTTTTGGATATTATTTCTCGTCCTGAAGTTTCTTTAAATAATGTTTTATTTGTAGTTCCTGATGCCGCAACAAAGATTGAGAAGATTGAAAATGTCGCATCGGACGTAATTGAGGAGGCTGAAATAACTATTAAATATTCAGGGTATATTGAACGAGAACAACTTCTTGTTGAAAAAATGACAAGATTGGAAAAGGTGAAAATCCCTGTTGATTTTAATTATTCAAAAGCAAATATAACTATTGAGGCACAGCAAAAATTGAATAAGATTAAGCCTGAAACAATCGGGCAGGCATCAAGAATTTCAGGCGTTTCGCCTGCGGATATTTCTGTTTTGCTTGTTTTATTAGGACGATGATATTTGTTCCACATGGAACAAATTTAAAATGACAACTTGCAATTTTGTGTTCCACGTGGAACATTTTGAATAAAAACATGTAAATAGATGTGAAAAAAAACGATAAAATAAAACAAAAACTTTCTGTTTTGCCACATTCTCCCGGAGTGTATCAGTTTTTTAATGCGGCAGATAAGATAATTTATGTGGGTAAGGCAAAGGATTTGAAAAAAAGAGTGTCATCGTATTTTTTGTCGAGAGCAAGCGAAGATGTAAAATTGCAAACTATGATTGCCCAAACTGCCGACATAAAACATATTGTTGTGGCAACCGAATCGGATGCTTTTTTCTTGGAAAATAATCTAATAAAAAAATATCAGCCAAAGTATAATATTTTATTGAGAGATGATAAAACTTATCCGTGGATTTGTGTTAAAAATGAAAATTTCCCTCGTCTTCTTGTTGTTCGCAAAACGCCAAAAGATGGCTCTAAATATTTTGGACCTTATTCATCGGTAACATCAATTCGATTTTTGCTTGATTTAATTAAAAGATTATATACTTTGCGAACATGTAAACTCAACCTTTCCCAATCGGCAATTGCTCGCGGGAAATATAAATCTTGTCTTGAATATCATATCGGCAATTGCAAAGCTCCTTGTATTGGTAAACAATCCGAAGTGGAATACAATTTGCAAATAGAACAAGTCATATCCATATTAAAGGGCGACATTCAGGATGTGATGCAATATGTGAATGACGAAATGAGCCGCGCGGCGAGCGAATATCGCTTTGAAGATGCTCTGCTTTTGAAAGAAAAATATAACAAATTGGCTACTTACCAGTCTAAATCAATAATTGTTAGCTCGAGCATTCAGACTGTAGATGTTATAACAGTTTTGCTCGACGAAAATATTGCATTTGCTAATTTTATGCGTGTTGTAAAAGGTGCAATTATCCAGTCGCAAACATTTGAACTGAATCTTGGCGTTGAAGATACGAAAGAGACATTGTTGAGTTATGTAATTGCAGAAATGTTTAGTCGAATGGGAAAATTATCTCATGAAATTATTGTTCCATTTTTACCGGATCAGGAATTGTCAAATCACATTTTTACAATTCCTCAGCGTGGCGATAAATTTAAATTGATGGAGTTGTCGTTTCGAAACTTAAAAACATATCGGTTTGAACAATTAAAACAAATGGAAATAGTTAATCCTGATAAATATACTAATCGCACCCTTTTAAAATTACAAACCGAGTTAAAGTTAGATGTTTTGCCGCGATATATCGAATGTTTTGACAATTCCAATATACAAGGAACAAATGCGGTTGCATCGTGTGTTGTGTTCAAAAAAGGGAAACCGAGCAAAAAAGATTATAGAAAATATAATATAAAAACTGTTGTCGGCGCAGATGATTATGCGTCAATGCGCGAAGTTGTGAGACGCCGATATTCAAGGCTTATTGAAGAAAAAGCAGATATTCCCGATTTAATAATTACCGATGGCGGACGAGGGCAAATGGAAACTGTCAGGAAAGTTGTTGAAGATGAGTTGGGGTTAAAAATTCCTATTGCAGGGTTGGCAAAGGATAAAAAACATAGAACGAATGAACTTTTGTTTGGATTTCCGCCTGTTGTGATAGGAATAAAGCCAACAGAACCGCATTTTAAATTATTGGTTGCAATTCAAGATGAAGTGCATCGTTTTGCCATTGAATTTCACAGAGATAAACGCAGCAAAGCGATGATAAACACTCGATTAACTGATATTCAAGGGGTAGGAGAGAAAACGGCGCAAAAATTATTTGTAAAATTCAAAACATTGTCAAAAATCAAAGAGGCAAATATTGACGAATTGAGCAAAATTGTCGGCGAGCGCTTGGCAAAGGTTATATCGGAGTATTTTGCAAACGAAACCTGATAAATATATTTTACCAAAAAATATTTGAAAATTAAAATAAAATTATTATTTTTGCTAAAAATAACAAAAAACAAAATGAAAACTAAAGTAAAACAAATTTTGCCGTATATAACGGCTGTTGCTATATTTTTTGTGATTTCTGTAGGATATTTTACTCCTGCCATTTTTGAAGGGAAAGCCTTATATCAAACGGATATTCGAAAAGGAGCGGGGATGGCTCGCGACATAGGCGAACATGCAAAAGAAAATGGAGAACGAAGCCTTTGGTCTTCACGAATGTTCTCCGGAATGCCAACTTATCAGATTGCTCCATCTTATGGCGCTACTTCTGTTTTGATGAAAGCGAGAAATGTTTTTGAAGGCTGGTTATTGCCGGCTCCGGCAAATTACCTGTTTGCATATATGCTTGGATTTTTTATTTTACTGTTGGCATTGCGAGTCAATCCTTGGGTGGCGATTGTCGGGGCGATTGCCTATGGCTTTTCATCATATTTTTTGATTATTATTGAAGCCGGGCACATTTGGAAAGTTTGTGTTTTGGAATTAATTCCGCCTACTTTGGCGGGAATTGTTTGGGCTTATCGAGGGAAATTTTTGTTTGGAAGTGTTGTTACCGCTTTGTTTTTTTCTCTGCAATTGGTTTCAAATCACATTCAAATGACATATTACTTTTTGATGTTTGTCGGCGTTTTTATTGTTTGCAGGTTTATTTATGATATACGAGAACATCAACTTCAAAAATTTTTAAAAGCAAGCGTTGTATTGATTGTTGCAGGACTTATTAGTTTTGGAGTAAATTCTACAAATCTTATATTATCTGCAAAATATTCGGAACAAACAATTCGCGGAAAATCGGAATTGACGGATAATGTCGGCAATAAAACAAGCGGACTTGACCGTGACTATGTTACGCAATGGAGTTCTGGAATTGGCGAAACTTTTACATTATTTATTCCCAATACTAAAGGCGGAGCGTCTGAACCTATTGGTTATACAATGAAAAACGGGCAATGGCAACGCGACAACAATAAAAATAAATCGGCGTTAAATCAGACAAGTTCGCCTCAAATTCGAGAATATGCAGCGCAGCAATATAGTTATTGGGGCAACCAGCCATTTACATCGGGACCTGTATATGTTGGCGCTTTTATTATGTTTTTATTTATTTTTGGATTGTTTGTTGTTAAAGGATATATGAAATGGGCTTTATTTGCAGGAACGATTTTTTCTATTCTGCTTTCATGGGGTCATAATTTTATGTGGTTAACAAATTTATTTCTTGATTATTTCCCGATGTACAATAAATTTCGGGCAGTTTCGTCCATCTTGGTTGTTGCCGAATTAACAATTCCTGTGCTTGCCATATTGTGCCTGTCTAAAATTATTGAAAATCAGCGACTTTTGTCTGAAAAAAGAAGACAATTTTTTATTAGTTTAGGACTTACAGGAGGATTTGCTCTTTTGTTTGTTTTGGCGCCAAAAATATTTTTTGATTTCTCCTCATCCTCTGATATTGAAGCGCTAAAGTCCCAGAACCTTTCAAGTGCGGCAGTGTTAAGTATTGTTGGAGAGATAGAAGATGTTCGTATATCAATATTTCGCAGTGATGCGTGGCGCAGTATTATTATTATATTAATCGGAACAGGATTATTGTGGTTATATGGTGCGAAAAAAATCAAAAAATCTTTGTTAATAGTATCAATAGCAGGTCTTACTTTATTTGATTTGGCAAATGTTGATAAAAGATACCTGAATAATGGCGATTTTCTGCCGAAATTTGCCACCAAAACAGCATGGGAGATGACTACTGCCGACAAACAAATTTTAGAGGATTCTGACCCAAATTATCGCGTATTTAATCTTGCCGTATCGACATTCAATGATGCCAGCGCTTCATATTACCATAAATCAATAGGCGGATACCATGCCGCTAAATTACGCCGTTATCAGGATTTAATTGACAAGTATCTTAATCGGGTGAATATAAGTGTATTGAGCATGTTAAACATGAAATATATTATTACTCCCGACAGAAGCAATAATAATCAATTGCTTGTTCAGCGCAACCCTGATGCAATGGGCTATGCATGGGCTGTTGATAGTGTGCGGATTGTAGAAAATGCAGATGAAGAAATTGCCGCATTGGGAGAAATTGATTTAAAAACTACGGCTGTTGTTGATAAACGCTTCAAAAATCAATTGGAAAATTTTGTTTCCCAGGAAGATGATTCTGTTACTATTGAATTGGCAGACTATAAAATCAATGATATAAAATACAAAGTAAAATCCGAAACCGAACAAATAGTAGTTTTCTCCGAAATTTACTACAATGATGGGCTTACGTTTTGGGAAGCATTTATCGATGGGCAGCCTGTGCAGCATTTTCGCGCCAATTATGTATTGCGTGCATTGCGCGTGCCTGCCGGCGAACACATCGTAGAATTTGTATTTAAACCAAAGGCATACAACAAATTGGAATCTATTTCTTTGTCTTGTCTGTGGATTATGATTGCAGGTCTTATTGCGTGTCTAATTTTAAATATTAAAAAAGAAATCAAAAAAGAGGAAAATTAAGTTTATGATGCGTCTTAATAGCGCGACCACAAATAATTGAATGTAATTTGAATTATATAATTTTCTTATATTATATCCGGAAATATTTTCCGTAATAATTGTTTTATTTTATAGTGTAACATAGCAAAAAAACGTGAATTGGTACATAATTTTGTATCAAGTTTGTATAATAACGAATCTGATTTTTTCAACCAAGAAGCATTACACAAATGCAAAGCATAAGAATTCAGGGCAGCGCCGGTATAAGCGGAAGCAAAAACCTTTTGTGGGTAAATTACAATACCATCCTTCAGTTCTTGCATAGTGTTATAATGTTCGTCATATTTGAAACCATATTGTATATGAGCATAATGGGCAAATATGTCAGGGCTGGTATCAACATTTACACTACCATCTTCGCGTAAACTAAAGTTTGTTGACAGATAATGATCCATACACATTTTTATCCAGCCGTTGCCTTTTTCTGCGCCAATAACAGCGGCTTGTATCGCGTTATAAGCAGAACCGTATTTTTTGCTGTTTGTCCACGCTTTTGTCCCAACATGGTGTTCAATACTGCTAAATGCTGAATGTTTTAAAAATTTATCGAATCTTCTAAATACTTTTACATCTGAATCAAGGTAAATTCCGCCTTCTGTGTACAGAGCATATACTCGTATGTAATCTGCTGCAAATGCCCATTTGCGTGCGGCACAGGCTTCTTCTACGAATTTAACGCTAAAAATATCAAATCTTTGTTTATCCCAAAGAATGATTTCGTAATCGGGCATAATTCGTTTCCATGAATTTATGCATTTTTGTAATTTTTTTGGTATCGGGTCGCCACTCAACCAGCACCAATGTATTTTTTTTGGTATTGCCATTATGTTAATTTTTGTTAGTAAATGTTTTTAATACTAATTTCCACTGATTTATTTTTTTTTTATTTCTCAAAATAGAAAATATTATCAATCTTGAAATAATGGTTGTCATTATAATACTATTTGTGATTATTCTGTATAAACCGCTATGCGTTTTTTTGTAATATATTTTGCAACTTTTAAATATCATTTCTAATCTGTTACCATTGTCGGAAAATGATTTTCTTTCTAAATGTATGATTTCTGCTTGCGGAACACTGTAAACTTTGTAACCTTCTTTTTTTACACGATAAGTTAATTCCGACTCTTCATAATACATGAAAAAATCAGAATCAAACCCATTTAAGCGGTTAAAAATTTCTGCTCTAATCATCAAATCCGCTCCTGTGATATAACCGACTTTTTGGGGTTTATTCGTGTGATTGAAATAATTGCGATTAGGAATTAATAATAATCTCTTTAATTCTTGTGTAAAACAGGGCAAACTCGAATAAGAATGTGTAGGTTTTTTATCTTCATTAAATAAATTTCCTCCACATATACCAATTTTGGCATTTTTGTCTATAAAATCAAAAAGTATTTTTATGGCATTGTTTCGTAAAATCGTGTCTGAATTGAGTAACATCAAATATTTGCCTGTTGCTGATTTTGCGCCAAGATTGTTTGCCCGTCCGAATCCCAAATTTTCAGGACTTTCAATAAGTTTTACGTTTGGAAACTCAACTTTCATCATTTGTTGAGAACCATCTGCCGAAAAGTTATCTACTACAATGATTTCAAATTCAATATCTTTCGTTTTTTCAAATACCGATTTCAGACATTGTTTTAATAATGTTTTAGTATTGTAATTTACTATGATTATTGAGACATCCATGTTAAAATAATTATATATTTTATTTGTGATATAAAATAATGTAAACCATAATTTTATTATTCTTTTTTTCCTTTATGTTTTTCAGGTTGACTTTCTTTTGTAAATGTTATTTCAATACAATCTCCACGGTGAAAAACATTGCTTAACCGCGCTATTTGATGAAAAACAACTTTGTTAAATTTGTTCCAAAACCAACCATCATTACTTTTCTTTTTATTTTTCAAATTTAGAATAATTTGAATTCCTCCCACAAAGCTAACCCAGCTGGCATTATATGCTATTTTTTCAACCTTAAAACCATATTGTTTTGCAAGCATAATAAGATTGCTTTTATTATAAGAAAAAGGATGAAAAGGAATGGTTAAGTGATACCAATTTTGCTTGAATAATTTAAATGTCCAACTTTTTGTATTTGGAACACCAATAAAAAGGGTTCCATCTGGTTTTAATATTCGGTTAATTTCAGAAAGAATTTCTTTAGGATTGGTCATGTGTTCAAAAGAATGATTACTACGAATATAATCAAAAAAATCAGTGGGATAATTTGCATCTAATAATGTTCCTTTTGATATTTTCATTCCCAATTTTTCTCCTATTTTACATGCCGACTCGCGTATTTCTGTACCATAAGCATTTGCTCCCTTTTTATGAAAAATATATAATTGTTCGCAGTTACCAACCCCAATGTCTAAAATATTTTTACCTTTGAATGATTTTCGGATATCTTTAGGTTTGTTACCTAATAGTAAATTTTTAAAAGATGCGAATTTATTTCTTTTTATTATATTATTAACATCTATCTTATCTGTATCATAATAATCTTCAGGATATAAAACAAATAGTTCCTCATCTGTTATCATTGGATTCAAAAATATTAAATTACAGTTTTTGCATATATATGCATCGTAATTTTTATCTGAGTGTCCATAATGTTTGTCATAAGTATTTGTGAATAAGCAAATGTTTGGACTATTACATACAGGACAGTTTTTTGTAATTTCATTCATTATTATTTTCTCTAATTTGCTATTTTATATTGTAAATTATTTTTATTAATTAGATTTATAAATTTTTCCCTGTCAAATTTATCAAAAAAAGAAATGTTATTTTCTTTTGTTTCAGCATTATATGCTTCATGCAATTCTTCTATGGAATTAAATAAATATACATTAGGATGTTCAAAGCATTTTGATTGGGATTCGTAATTCATAACTTTATAAATTGCAACTTTTGTTCCTAATTGCACAGGGGACACCCGCAATTTTTGTTTTTCAATTGGCGTATCAATATCATCGTACAGATGATGAATGTCAGTAATAGTAACATTGGCTGCTATTGCCGTATTATTACCGATAATAATGCTTTTAGCACACGTCAAATGTAAATTTTGTTGTATGGGTACATCGTCTCCAAGCCATATTTGGGGAGAAAATAACTCGTCCTGATATTTGGTTATGCCTTCTATCCTGCAATTTTTAAACACACGAACCATTGCTCCACAGTGTATGTATTTTTTAGTAATGAAAATACCTTTGTGCAAATAAGATTTTTGCCCCAAAGCAGCAAATTTCGGTTTGTTCCAAAACCACAATGACAACCGTATTATAAATCGAATGTATTTCATAGTTATCTTATTAATTGTTCATAATTATTTATTCCCATTCCATACGAACGGACAAGCAAGCGCATAATCTTTTGATTCATTATTTGTATGTCTTCTCTTTTATTTCTTTCAATAATCTGCAAAAAAGAATCTATATTGTAGAATTTATCATCAAATCCCTCAAAATTAAGATTTTCTCCAACTCCCCATCTTAAGGGCAAAAGACCATAGTACATACATTCGTAGTAGGTAGAGGTGTTGTGTGTAATTGCAAAATCAAAATTAGAGGAATCAAAAATTTGCTTAAGTGTAATTGTCTTATTTATCAGTTGAATACGTTTGCAGTTTTGAAATGTTTCAGTTGTTTCAATTTTTGAAAGAGGATGTGGTTTTAGGGAAAAGGAGATTTTTTCAGTTTGAGAAATCTTGTCTGCCAGCAGCAACAATTGTTCTAAATAAGAGTCGTAAGGATAGATTCCGCCTAAAATAATAGCCGATTTAAAACTGTTTTTTACTGAAATGTTTTTTGCTGGATATTTGGGATTACCTGCTATTGCAATTCGATTTGTGTTTATCCCGAAATATTTGATTAAATCATTTTTTTGTGTTTCGTTGAACGCAAGCACATGTTCAGCTAAAATATTCTCGCCGTTAGCTACATCGTTTGTGAGAAACATCTTGTAGCGTCCAAAAATACCATGAAAAACATTAAAGGTTTTTAGTCCTTTTTGCTTAAAAAAAAGTGTCAAACAAGCTTCCGTGTAGGTTTGTGAGCAAAAAGGAACATAAATCTTTGACGGATAAACATTGTCAGAGAAATAAATATTCAAGTTTTTTATAATTCTGACGAAAAACAAGCAGCGAGCAGTCAGATACAATCGATTACGAAATGAAGTTTTTATTTTGCAGGAAATTGAAAAGAAATATTTGAACCACAACCCAAAATTAAACCAAAAGATATAGTGATAATGCAAAGGGATTACCGTTGCATCTTTCACATCTTTGCTCATTGCCGTTACTAAATTCCAATGATCCTTTCTGTTTGGAGCATCGAATGTAAAAACCGTTTTATATTGGCAAAGTGCTTCATGTAAGGGTTTAATATCCAAACGCCGTAATAGGGGAACAAGAATATTTTTGATGGTTTTTTTATGTTTACAAACGAAAACTTCAATAATATCAACAGAAAGAGCCTTGATTAAATCAATGCCTTTATAGTTGCAAACAAGTGTTGATTTTAGTTGTTTGTATTGCAAGTATTCTTTGTAATTCTTTGTGGATTCAAAACTCATGTTATTTGCCTAAATTAATGTTGCCTTGTCAACACATATCATGCAGTATATTTAAGTTACTTAATTTTCTTAAAAATATATACACAATTCTGTCCTTCATAATTTTCTTTAATCGTAGTCATTTCGCTGTCAGATAAAACACTTGTTATTTTCCCTTTTTTATTCATCCTATATGTGTTTTGTCCGTAAAGATGCAGCAATTCAAAGCCAAGAGTTGTCAATCGCATTATAAATTCTTTTGGTTTGTAATGTCGATAATGAAAATGGTTGGCATTAGTTTTCAATTTAAATTCGTATACATTTGGTGTGGAAATAATCAGAATTGCATTGATTTTAAGTGTTTTTCTTATGGTTTCCAAAAACAAAGTGTCGTTTTCAATGTGTTCGATAGATTCCAATGAAATAAAAAAGTCTGCACTTTCCTCAGGCAATTCAAAAGGGAAAAACTTTTGGCTAAAAATAATTTTTCCTGTTTGATAATTTTCCTCTGCAAGTTTTATTGCATCAGTTGAGCCGTCAATAGCCTTTATATTTGCATTATGCATCTCTTTTGAAAGCATATAACTTCCGTAACCTACGCCACAAAATACATCATATCCGTATATTTCTTTATCCGCGTAATGTTTTTTCAAGAAATTGATAGATATCTGATATCTAGCCGTATGATCTGCGCGCATGCCATCTAATGATTTTGCGGTTTGCCGCTCTCCGCTATTCAAGGAAAAATCTTTTATGCCCAAAATTCGTGCTGTATATTTTCTCGTTAAGCGAGGAATTTTGCGCGTAGGCAAGTAGTTGCATGCTTTGTTTATAAAATTGAAGATTTTTTGTCGTGTTTCTTGCATATTTATCAATATTAATTGTTAAGTTTAAAAATTTCGATTGATATTTATAGTTTTATCAAACATACTTGGTGTTATAAATTTTATCTCACATTTGCCCTCCACAGTTTTGGCGAATTTGCCGAACATAGTGGCTAATTCTTTATTTATGGCATCGTATTCAGCTTCGTGGCGTTTAATGTCAATAGTCCCTTGCATATAGTTGCCTTCTTCGCCTTGCTTGAAACCGTCAAAGCCCGCGATTGCAAGTTTTTTTACATCCAATTTGCGTAACAGATTTAA
>JAISPX010000196.1 GCA_031274595.1 Prevotellaceae bacterium
CTGAACGGCGACGAAAACAGCCGGTTTTACTGCCGGTAACCAATTCTAATTATCTTCATTTAAGGTTGTAGCGGAAAAATTAACCACTTAACTTAGGAGAGCGAAATAAAAAACATATAACAGTCTGTTATTTGCCCTTTGTGAACTTTGCGACACCCTTTGCGAACTTTGTGTTAAAAATTCAAACACAAAGAACACTAAGGTTTCACAAACGCAAGTTCGACGCAGTCACAGAACACTAAGGAATGGCGAATAAAAAACTTATAAGGGATATGAAATTCGACCTCGAAGAGGTCACATGTTTATAGAAGCAATGTACCCTTTGTTGTTCGACCCCGACGGGGTCGAATGGAAACACAACATCGTTTTTCTATAAACATACGATGCCTTCGGCATCAAAACCATGATACATTATTTATTTCACGTTCCTAAGTTATTTATTTGGCTTTAGCCAACCCCTAATAATTGTCGTCGAATTTATCCGGCGGGAAATGGGAAGTAATGTGATATTGAAATCCGTATCACGTCAGGAGTTCTGAAATTTTTAAAAATCAAGAAAACAAACAATAATAAAGCGGATGTTATGTTAGACCTGTCTGTTATCATACTTACATTTAACGAAGAACAGAATATTCGAGCATGTCTGCAATCGTTAACATGGTCTAACGATATTCATGTATTGGATTCCGGAAGTACGGATAATACAATTACTATTGCCGAAGAATACGGAGTTAAAGTAAAATATAATAAATTTGAAAGTTTTGGCAAGCAAAGAAATTATGCTTTAGAACATTGTGCCATACAAAATGAATGGATTTTATTTTTAGATGCGGACGAGGTTGCTACAAATGAGTTTGTAGTTGCTATGGAAAAAGCAATTCTTGAGTCGGACAATAAGACGGCAGGTTTCTATTGTTGCTGGAAAATGATTTTAGAGGATAAATGGTTGAAACATTGTGATAATTATCCTAAATGGCAATTCCGTTTGATGAGAAAAGGCAGGGCGGTGTTTACCGATTTTGGACATGGACAAAAAGAAGGTACCGTTTTGGGTGAAATAAAATATATAAAAGAGCCATACTTACATTACGGATTTTCAAAAGGATGGCATCATTGGATAGCCAGACATAATCGTTACTCAACGTTAGAAGCGTTGGACCGTATTAAAAAGTGTCCTCCATTTAAACAGATATTTTCCAAAAATAAGAGTATTCGTAATATTGCATTAAAAAGCTGGTTAACTAAATTCCCCGGATGGCCGCTTATCCGTTTTTTTCAGGCATATATATTCAATCTTGGATTTTTGGAAGGAGTTCCCGGATTTATATATTGTGTAAATATTGCTTATTATGAATTTCTTATAGTAATCAAAATTAGAGAATCAAAAAGAAAAAAACATCTTTGTGAAAATATATGACCGTTTCCCTCATAACCACCTGCTTTAATCGCGCCAACACCATTGAGCGCACCATACAAAGCGTGCTGTCGCAAGACCATAACAATGTGGAGTATATTGTTATTGACGGAGCATCTACCGACGGGTCGGCAGAAATTATCGAACGCTATTCCGACAGAATTACTCACTTTGTTTCGGAGCCGGACAACGGCATGTATGAGGCTATCAATAAAGGTATTCGCTTGGCGTCGGGAGACATTATCGGTTTAATTCATTCGGATGACGAATTTTATTCACAAACGATACTGTCGAAAATAGATGCGGCTTTTGAGCAAAGCGGCGCGGATATTGTTTACGGAAACGGCATTTTTGTGGACATGAACAATCCTCGAAAAATCATTCGCAACTGGATTAGCGGAAAATATAAGCGAACAAAGGTAAAACAGGGCTGGTTGCCTCTGCATCCTACTGTTTACGCGAAGCGAGAGGTATTTGAACAGTGCCGGTTATACGACGAATCCTACAAAATTGCCGCCGACAGCGATATGCTGGTACGCATGTTATACAATCATCATTTTAAAGTTTATTACCTGAACGAATATATTGTACGAATGTCGATGGGAGGGATAAGCACATCCTTTAAATCGCAGATTTATAAATGGAAAGAAGACCTTCGCATGTATCGTTCACATAATTTCAATCCTTATTGGACTTTGGGAGGGAAAATCTTATCCAAAATCCCGCAGTTTCTGAAAATAAATGTCTGAAACGTGATTTACATGATTTTCGCCTTCGCGTTTAAAAGTAATTCGGCACGCAGATAACGCAGATTTTACAGATTTACGCAGATTATTATATGCGTTGTTATTTATCTGCGAAAATCCTTATAATCTGTGTCATCTGCGTGCTTTTGATAAAATTACGGTTTTTGGGGTTAATGTTTTCAAAAATCCCTTTTATAGCGAACAGGAAAATAATACAACCGATCAAGTTACTTTATAGCACAATTTTTTAATATAACAAATTCACTTTAGAAACACAAAATAAAAAACATATAACAGTCTGTCATTTGCCCTTTGTGAACTTTGGCTACGCCGAACTTACGTTTGTGCCTTCCTTTGCGCTCTTTGTGTTAGAAATTCAAACACAAAGGTTTCACAAACGCAAGTTCGACGTAGTCAACTAAGTTATTTATTCCATATTCCTTAATCTTTAATCAATGTTTGCTAGCTATTATAAAACCGATAAATACAGGATTTTTATTTCCTGTGCAATCATAGCGGAAGACCTGCTGTTGCTGAATTTTCTTTATTGGGGACTGCTGTGTCTGTTCGGTCTTGACAACGATTTATCCTATCAGGTGTTACAGCTGCTGATCAGCTTGGGATATCTGTCGAGTTTTGCCATTATAAGAATCAATACCGACTTTCGAAACTGGCGGGTGCGTCATCTGCTGGAACGGGATTTTTATCGTTTGATTATGACGATGATGGGAGCTATCGGCTGTCTGTTTGCCACAAAACTGTCTGTTGAAATATCCCGTGCTTTTGTATTTGTGTTTCTGGGCAGCGGATTCGTATTATTGTTCATATTGCACCGAATTAGCAAAAATATATTAGAATCCGTCATCGGTAACGGCAAATATCGCGAAAAGGCAATTATACTGGGCGCCGGAGTGGTAGGCAAAAAAATCCATGCGGAAATACTGGATAATGTTTGTCTCGGAATCAAAGTGCTTGGTTTTTTTGACGATGACGTTACAAAAAACAACGGCGATGTTTTGGGAACGATAGAGCAGGCAAAGGAATACCTCAAAGCCAACGAAGTGTCGAAAGTCTATTGCGCTCTGCCCCTGTCGGCAAAAGCCAAAATTCTGGATTTCATGAATTTTGCGGAAAGAAACATTGTCAGTTTCCACGTAGTGCCGACCATCGGATATTACACCAATATTCCGGTGATACTTGAAACCGTCGGCAACATGCCGGTTTTTTCCATGCGAAAAGTCCCCATGAGCAACCTGCACAATATCATTATGAAAAGAGCCTTTGACATT
>JAISPX010000116.1 GCA_031274595.1 Prevotellaceae bacterium
GGAAAACAGATAACAGAATACCTGTTGATTAGTGTTGAAAATATTTTGCTCAACGGCACCCAATTGGTACTTAATTAAGTATTTAATCTAATAGATATGGAAAATTGTTTAGGGTGATGCGTAGTCAAAGTAGTGTCGAAGTTCCAATAAGTATGTTACTATTTATCTACCTATTTCTCACAAAAATATTATATAATTCTTTCGCTAAGCAGGGCAGCCATTTCCTGTTGCATCTCTTTTGCTTTTTTGCATGCTTCCGTTGCAAAATTTTTGCTGTCGTAGGCATATATAATTGCCCGCGACGAGTTTACAATAATTCCGCATTTGTCGTTCATGCCGTATTTTGCAACATCTTCAAGATTTCCGCCTTGAGCGCCTATTCCGGGAATTAAAAGAAAATGCTGAGGAATGATTTTTCTTATTTTCTCAAGCATTTCGGCTTTTGTCGCTCCTGCAACGTACATTGTATTATCAACATTTCCCCAGTTCCGCGAACGCTCAATAATTTCTTCGTATATCATTTTGCCTGTTTCGGTTTTAAGCAATTGAAAATCACATGCAGATGCATTGCTTGTAAGGGCCAGCAGAATAATCCATTTACCGTCAAACGAAAAAAACGGTTTTGCAGTATCCTCGCCCATATAAGGCGATAAAGTTATTGCGTCAAAATTCATTTTTTCAAAAAACGCCTGCGCATACATTTTTGACGTATTGCTTATATCGCCGCGCTTGGCATCGGCAATCACAAATATTTCGGGATAATTGCCTTTCAAATATTCAACAGTCATTGCAAGTTGCTGCAATCCGCTTTCTCCGCAAACTTCGTAAAAAGCGAGATTGGGCTTGTACGAAACGCAATATTTTGCTGTCGCATCTATAATTTGTTTGTTAAACTCAAATAATGAGTTTTTTTGCTTACTTAAATGTTGAGGAATTTTATTAACATCGCTGTCAAGTCCTATACACAAAAAACTTTGTTTTCTGATTATTTGTTCAAATATTTGCTGACTGTTCATATTATTGTGATTTTTAAGTTATAAAATTATCTTGCTTCGTATTTTTGATTTCGCAGCCAAGGAACAAATCCCGCTTCGGTAATGGTTTGTTGAATTTCCTGTGCATCAAATTTGTTTGTTGAACCGGCTGCCGACACAACATTTTCTTCAATCATAATCGAACCCATATCGTTTGCTCCCGAATGTAAAGCAATTTGTGCAACATTTTTGCCGACCGTAAGCCATGATGCCTGTATATTTTTGATATTGTTGAGAGCAATTCGGCTTATTGCGACTGTGCGTATATACTCGTCGGTAGTTGTGATTTTGTTGCCGAGTTTTTCGCCGAGTTTTGTTCCGCAAAGTTGCATTGTCCAACATATAAAGGCAGTAAAACCGTAAGCATCTTTTGGTTTTTCGTTTTGCAGAGTTCGTATTTTTATAAGATGTTCTATTCTATCTTCCAAAGTTTCGATATGTCCGAAAACCATAGTTGCCGAAGTCGGTAAATTAAGTTTATGAGCCTCGCGCATAACATCGAGCCACATTTGGCTGTTTGGTTTTGCCGGCGATATTTGTTTGCGTACGCGGTCGCACAAAATTTCTGCACCTGCTCCCGGCAGACTGTCCAATCCGACAGAAATAAGTTTTTCCAATATTTCTCGATAAGATTTTTCTTCTTTTTGCGCTATGTGGGCAATTTCGGGAGGTCCAAGAGCGTGCAGTTTTATGTCGGGATAATGTTGTTTTAGTTCCGAAAAAAGATTTACATAAAAATTCAAACCGTAATCGGGATGTAAACCGCCTTGCAACAAAAGTTGGTCGCCGTTTAATTTGATTAATTCTTCGATTTTTCGGCAATATTCATCCTGCGTTGTTGTGTAGGCTTTTTCGGTTTCATGCGGTTTACAATGAAAATTACAAAATTTACATCCCGATATACAAACATTTGTAATATTCACATTACGGTCTATTTGCCAGCTTACGCCGATTCCCGGCACATGAATTTGTCGCAATTCGTTTGCAACAAACATTAATTCGCTTGTAGATGCAAATTTGTATATCAGCAGCAGTTCGTTTGCCGATAAAGGTTCTAAATTTAGCGCTTTTTGAAAAATTTTATCTGGAACATTCATTAAATAATTAATCTATTTTTCAGCATAAAGTTTAATGATATTCAATATTACTTCGGTTGCCTTCGCCATTGATTCTGCGGCAACAAATTCATATTTCCCGTGAAAATTATGTCCGCCTGCAAAGATGTTCGGGCAAGGCAGTTCCATAAACGACAATCTCGCTCCATCCGTGCCTCCGCGAATTGGACGTACAATAGGTTCTATTCCTGCCAATTTCATTGCTTTGAACGCTGTTTCTACAACATGATAATGAGGTTCTACCATTTCGCGCATATTGTAGTATTGGTCTTTCAATTCCAGCGTTATCACATCTTTTCCGTAACGTTTGTTTATAAAATCAACACAATCTTTAATTAACTTTTTCTTTTGCTCAAACTTTTTACGGTCATGGTCGCGTATAATATATTGCATTGATGCTTCTTCAACGCTTCCGCCAATATGAACGATATGAAAAAATCCTTCATAATCGCAGGTAAATTCGGGTCGTTCGTTGACTGGCAACAATGCATTAAGTTCCATCGCAACAAGAATTGAATTAATCATTTTGCCTTTTGCATATCCTGGATGAATATTATTGCCGTGTATTTTGATTTTTGCCGAAGCGGCATTAAAATTTTCATATTCCAATTCTCCGAGAGCGCCGCCATCCATAGTATAGGCATAATCGGCTCCGAATTTTTTTACATCAAATTTATCAACTCCGCGACCTATTTCTTCGTCGGGAGTGAAGCCTATTTTTATTGTGCCGTGTTTTATTTCAGGATGTTTCATAATATATTCGGCAGCAGCCATAATTTCGGCAACGCCTGCTTTATCGTCAGCGCCGAGCAACGTTGTTCCGTCTGTGGTTATCAACGTTTTTCCTTTAAAATCCGCCAGTTCGGGAAAATCTTTAAGTTTCAGACTTATTTTTTTCTCTTTGTTGAGAACAATATCTTTTCCGTTGTAATTTTCAATAATTTGCGGTTTTATATCGGCGCCGCTTAAATCGGGCGCAGTATCAACATGGGCAATAAACCCGATTACAGGTATTTTTTTCTTCACATTTGACGGAATTGTTGCCATCACATAACCATATTCGTCGAGTGCGGCATCTTTTATTCCCATTGCTTTTAATTCTTTCACCAGCAATTTCGACAATGTTAATTGTTTTGCTGTGCTTGGCTGCGTGTTGCTGTTTTCGTCAGATTGCGTATCAATTGCAATGTAACGCAGGAATTTATTTAATACAGTTTCTTTCATCGCTTTTTGTTTTATGATTTGATTTTTAAATTATATCATGCAAAGATAGTAAAATAATGATTAATGGTTAATGATTTTTTGTAAAGTTGAGAGTAATTTATCATTAACCATTATTTTTCATTCTCACATGCCGTAGGCATAAAAGTTAGGTAGAAAAATGCAACGCCAATATTCGGCGCACTGGATTCCGTCTGTTCTATGAAATACCGACAATGCTCCGCACGAAAACATGCTTTTATTTTCTACCGAACTTCAATCCAACGGGACTGCCCATTTACTATTTTCCCTCTAACCATTATACCATTAACCGTTAAACATTTTTAAAATTATTTGTTGGTTTGTGAAATTTTATTTAATTTTACGCCCAAAATTTTTACGGAAAATACCCAAATGATTGTGCAAAACTTGTTCATAAAAACTGCTCGAAATCCTTGCTGCGTAAGGGATTTATGCCTATCTTTACACAACACAACACAACACAACACAACACAACACAACACAAC
>JAISPX010000125.1 GCA_031274595.1 Prevotellaceae bacterium
ATCAAATATAGACGCCTGTGCTTTTTCACTGTATTCCAAAAAGCATCTTTGAGAGATACCAGCAAAAAGCCGCTAAAAAACAGGGTCGCATAATGAGCAAGGTTATACCAGTCTCCAACTAACGCATGGGTTGAAGGAAAATGCGGTTTTAGATATAGTTCCCATACAAAAAGTGGAAGAATAAACACGTAAAGTCCGAACTTTCCTGCAACCGTCTTACTCATAAACCGCATAAATCCGTTCTGCGAATTTCTTCGCAAGTACAGGAAAATCGGCGTTAACATCAGAGAAAACAAAAGGAGGTAAGGTAAAAACCACAAATGATGCCATGAAAAATTTCCTTCGGGATACACTCCTGAGAATGCATGAGCAGGCCAAAATTCAAAATAACTTCCGCCAAATTGTCCGTTATTCAACCGTTCAAAATATACCTGCGGGGGAACAATAAAAAGTATTCCGATAATTAATGGAATAAGCAAACGTTTCAATCTTTCACCGATAAACCGTATCCCTGTTCGTTTCGAGAGGGCATAATAAGTGCCTATACCGGAAATGATGAAAAGCAAGGGTAGCCGCCATTGATTCAGAAATATCATCGGAAACGTCGGTTTATCATAGATAACCGGATTCTTGATGTGGAAGCCCCATGGAATAAAAAACATCCCAACATGGTAAAAAATCAGCAGTCCGAAAACAATAACTCTTAAATAATCTATGTCGTATCTTCTCATATCAATATTGTTTTTGACTGTTTCGATATTTTCTCAACAGGAATCCATATTTCGCTCCTGTAATCTGGCGAACTCATATCGCCATTGGAATACCACTCAATTTCAGGAGCGTTGGCATGTTTATATCCTGAAGACGGAAGCCATTCGTTGAATATCCATTTAAAGCCATCCTGTAATGCTTTCGGCATTGCGCCCACGACCTCAAATATCGCCCACTGTGCGGCGGGTATGTCAAGCCGTTCAAATTCGGCGGGACAATCTTTTGCAGTCGCGGCGGCAATCCAGTAATCGAAGCCGTTATTGTACATGTCTGCGCATAGTCCCAACACTCCCGACGGTTCGCGGTCGGAGAGTTCCCGCAGTTTGCTCAAAGTCTCGGCAGACAGACGAGACCACATTTGCGGGATGTTTGTGAAATCAACACCGTTTTCTACGGATGTAAATTCTTTCATACCAATGACGCTGAATGCGTCCAAATTAACTGTTCTGTAATTCATATTATTTCATTTTTCCCAATAATCCACAAATGAAGCCGCCTTTAACTTGTCCTTCACCATCTCGCCAACCTTTTTATGTGCAGGATGAACAACATAAGCCTTCAAATCCTCTTCGGATTCGAAGCCAAACACAAAGCAATGCGTAAACGGATGAGTCGTTGTTTTTTCGGTCTGGACGTCCGTTCCCCACTCAAAGGTTTTTATTTCCTCTATTTGAGCAGGCATGTTGGCAAACGCCGTTTCAATCTCCTTGACCTGTTCGTCCGAAAGGTCGTCTTTGAAATCAAAAAGCACAACGTGTTTCAACAGTTTTTGCGATTGCCGTTCGGGCGCTTTGCTACATGCCGCAAGTCCAAGCAACGCCGCGAATAAAACGAGTAAAACTTTTTTCATGTTTTTTATTTTTAAATTAATACTACCATTGATAAAATTATTATATATATAACGAATAAATTTGCATTTTGTAACATCAAAGATAAAGATATTTTATGATTACTTAATGCTGCGCCTAAATTGATTTTTATAATTTATAGCAGCTATCATATAATCGGTCAAACCGCTACTCACAAAAATATCTACATTAAAAAACATCTGTTGATTTGTGTTAATGTAGGTTATTTCACGCGCAAGCCTTGTTTGTGCCGACACAAAGCCCACAGATAAAAACGTTCTAAACTCAACAACAACAAGGTTTTTCATAATTATTTCGGTGTTACAATAAAATTAAAATTTTGTCCTATAATTTACATTATGTTAAGTTTGGCGACAAAGTTAATCTAATTTTCAATAAGTTGCAAATTTTAACATTTTGATTTTTACAAGGTTCTTAGATAAAGCACACAAGATCTTGCAATTTTTTGAAACGGTTTTTATTCGTAAGATACTAACAACAATTTATTTGTAGTCTTTTTTAAGGAGTGATTAAATAAATTACCATTCGCTAACAATAAATTATAAATGTCAAATTCTATGATAATAAGCAAATTACAGTAATTGGCTGTGAAGATATTTTTATAAAATATTATCAATTCATATTTTTTATGTATTTTTGGTGAAAATTTTAATCATTATGGATAAAAGCAAGAAGCTTGCAAGTGTCATTATTGAGAAATTACGCTCACTAAACGACAAACAAAAAGCAAAAGAAATGACTCGATATTTCAAAACAGGCTATGGCGAATATGCCGAAAACGATGTTTTTTTAGGAATCGGAACTCAGGATATACGCAACATCGCCAAACAACATTTTAAAGAAACAAATCTTTCGCAAACGGCTTTGTTACTGCAATCAAAATATCATGAAGTACGTCGTGCAGGTATCGAAATTCTTGTTCAAAAAATGGAAAAAGAAAATGATGATCATAAACGCCAAAAAATTTTATTTTGCTATTTAAACAATATAGACGGCATAAATAATTGGGATTTGGTTGATGCATCCGCACCCCATCTGCTTGGCGCATTTATTTATAACAAAGATAAAACCATCCTTTACGATTTTGTCGTATCGGATAATTTATGGAAACAACGTATTGCAATTATATCTACATTATATTTTATTCGCAAAGGAAATTTTGAAGACACGCTTGCAATTGCCGAAATGTTTATGGATAATAAATATGATTTGATTCATAAGGCTGTTGGCTGGATGCTGCGCGAAGTAGGTAAACGAGATGTTGAAACGGAATTAAAATTTCTCGACAAATATGCGGCAAAATTACCTCGAACAGCGCTTCGCTATGCTCTCGAAAAGTTTGACGAAGATTTGCGCGAATATTACATGAATTTGACCGAAGAATAAAAATTGACATTAGCATTTTAAGATAAATAATATCCTGTTTTTTAATGAAAGCAGGTTACAAATATAAATTTTATTGTAACAGATAAATTTACATTGATATTTATTTTGTTGTTTTATTATCTCAAATTTCAATTTTTGATTGATGAATCATTATCTTTGTACTTCAAAAATATTAATTATGGAAAATAAAATTACAACATTATTCAAAATAAAATATCCTATAATTCAGGGAGGAATGGTTTGGTGCAGCGGCTGGCGATTAGTGTCGGCAGTGAGCAATGCCGGCGGTTTGGGTTTGCTGGGAGCAGGCTCGATGTATCCGGATGTATTGCGCGAACATATACAAAAAACAAAGCAGTCAACCGATAAACCTTTTGGCGTTAACGTTCCTTTGCTTTATCCTGATATAGATGAATTGATGAAAATTATTGTTGATGAAAATGTAAAAATTGTTTTTACATCGGCAGGCAATCCTAAAACATGGACAAAATTTTTGCATGATAAAAATATCACAGTCGCTCATGTAATATCAAGTTCCAAATTTGCAAAAAAGTGTGAAGATGCAGGAGTTGACGCCGTTGTTGCCGAAGGTTTTGAAGCCGGCGGACACAACGGACGCGAAGAAACCACAACGCTTGCGCTTATTCCGCAAGTACGCAGAGCAACATCTCTGCCGCTCATTGCCGCAGGAGGAATTGCAACAGGAAACGCCATGCTTGCCGCAATAACGCTCGGCGCAGACGGCGTGCAAATAGGAACGCGTTTTGCTTTGAGCGCCGAAAGTTCTGCCAGCGAAGAATTTAAAAAAATATGCTGCACTCTGAACGAAGGCGACACTATGCTTTGTTTGAAAAAAATATCTCCCACGCGAATGATAAAAAACAACTTTTACAATCGTATCGAAGAAGCCGAAGCGCGCGGAGCAAATGCAGACGAATTAAAAGAAATTTTAGGTCGCGCACGCTCAAAAAAAGGAATCTTTGAAGGCGACATGGATGAAGGCGAATTGGAAATAGGACAAATTGCATCTCTCGTAAAAGAAATAATTCCAGTAAATAAAATTATCAACGAAATTGTAAGCGAATTTAACGAAACAGCGAATAATATATCCGCAATTAGATTATAATTATAGCGATAACCACAATGATTTTTTCTTCATTTGTGTTTTATTTTTGTTAGCGAGTTGTGCTTGTAAGAGGCAATAAAATCCTGATGTCTATTGCGTTTCATTGCGTCAGCCATCCTGCATTAAAAAAATAAAAGGTTGCAATTTCATTGTTAGTCATAATTATTATATCTTTGTCGCCTCAAAAATGAAATATGGAACATTTTAAGTTTGTAATTAAAGCAAGTATTATTACGGTTTTATCCGTTTTTTCGTTATATGGTTTTTCACAGGAAACGCAAAATGATAAAACCCTTATATCCGTTATCGGAACAGGCGACATAATGCTTGGTTCAAATTATCCTTCGGATGCAAATCTTCCTGTAAATGATGGCCGTGAATTATTGAGCAATGTTAAAGATATTCTGAAAAATGCCGATATTACTTTCGGAAATCTTGAAGGCTGTTTTCTCAATAGCGGAGGCAATCTTAAATCGTGCAAAAGCGGATGTTATTTTTTCCGAATGCCCGACAGATATGTAAATTATTTGATTGATGCAGGTTATGATTTAATTAACATAGCCAACAATCACATGGGCGATTTTGGCTCTCCTGGACGTGAAAATACTGTAAAGGTTTTACGCGAAGCAGGCTTAAATTATGCAGGATTGGAAGGCGTTTGCGAAACGTCTGTTTTTGAAGTCGGCGGAATTAAATATGGTTTTTGCGGTTTTGCTCCAAATTCGGGAACGGTAAAAATCACCAATATAAATAATGCAAAAAAGATAGTAAGTCAGCTTAAATCGGAATGTAATATTGTTATTGTTTCTTTTCACGGTGGAGCCGAAGGTAAAACCAACAACAGAGTAACAAAAAAAACGGAAATATTTTACGGCGAAAATCGAGGCAATGTTTATGAATTTGCGCATGCGGTAATTGATGCAGGCGCAGATATTGTTTTCGGACATGGACCGCATGTAGTACGCGCAGCAGAATTGTATAACGACCGATTTATTATTTACAGCATGGGCAATTTTTGTACAGCCGGCAGTTTTAATATCAGCGGTATCAGCGGCTATGCGCCTGTTGTTAAAGTATTTGTTGACAAAGATGGAAAATTTGTAAAAGGACAAATATTTTCATTTCTTCAAAAAGATAAAACGGGACCTGTTCCCGACCCGAATAATTCTGCCGCCAAAGAGATAAAACGCCTTACGGAACTTGATTTTCCGCAAACCGATTTAACTATTTCGGATGAAGGAATTATAGAAATAAAAAACAAAAACAATATTATTTCCGAAAATTTTGAATATACTCAGGATTCTTTATTGGCAAATACATTCGACACCGCTTCTATTGTGCAAAATATTATTGATTTTTCAAAACAATTTTTAGGCATTCCTTATCGTACAGGTTCAAAAGGACCCAAATCATTCGACTGTTCGGGATTCACATCATTTGTTTTTGAAAATTTCGGTTATCGTATCGGCACAAATTGCCTGTCGCAGATACAACAAGGCATGAAGGTTGTATTGGAAGAACTGCAAATCGGAGATCTCGTTTTTTTCAAAGGACGAAACGATAAATCCAACAAAGTTGGGCATGTGGGAATTGTGGTTGCGAACGATGAAGTCGGAAATATAAAATTCATTCACGCATGCAGGCGCGGAGTTATAATAGATGAACTCAACAAATCATCGTATTACAAAAGAAGATACATAACAGGATTACGTATTTTAAACAAATCATAAAAATTACCTTTCTTCTGAAAAAGACTGAATGTTTTATTTTATAACATAGTTGAAATAACATTATCAGTCATTTACGCTTAAATATCAAAATTATTTTATATATCGGTTTATTTTTATTACATTTGCAACAAATTGTAATTAGATGAAAATTTCGCAATTAACTGATATTGACCCTTTTTTGATTCCTTTCGAACGGACTATTAACAGACGATTTGAAGAAATGCAAAAAAAAGAAAAAGATATTACCAACGGGATACCGCTTGCCGATTTCGCTAACGGTTATCTTTATTTTGGTTTACATAATATTAACAACAATTGGGTTATCCGAGAGTGGGCGCCAAATGCAACAAATATTTACATCATTGGCGAGTTTTCAAATTGGAAACCACAGCAAAAATATAAACTCAAAAATATCGGAAACGGCATTTGGGAAGGCATTTTTGTAAATTCTTTATTCACACATCTTGATTTGTATAAATTTTACGTAGAATGGAATGGCGGTTCGGGCGAGCGTATTCCGTCATACTCGCAACGCGTTATTTTTGATGAAAAAACATATATCGCAACAGCGCAGGTGTGGCATAAAAACTCAAAATATAAATTCAATAATAAATCTCCTGAATTAATAAAAAATCCGCTGATTTACGAAGTTCATATCGGCATGAGCGGCGAAGAACCCAAAATATCAACTTACAGCGAATTTAGAGAAACCGTTTTGCCTCGCATAAAAAAACTCGGTTACAACGTCATTCAACTTATGGCAATTCAGGAACATCCTTATTACGGTTCGTTTGGCTATCAGGTATCTAATTTTTTCGCGCCATCTTCTCGGTTTGGAACTCCTGATGAATTGAAACAACTTATTGATACTGCTCATGGCGAAGGAATTGCCGTTATTCTTGATATTGTTCATTCTCATTCGGTAAAAAATGAAAACGAAGGATTGAGCCGTTTTGACGGAACGGAATATCAATATTTTCACGAAGGAGTGCGAGGAAATCATCCTGTTTGGGATTCGCGTTGTTTTGATTATGCAAAAAACGAAGTCATACACTTTTTGCTTTCAAACTGTAAGTATTGGATAGAAGAATATAAATTTGATGGCTTTCGTTTTGATGGAGTTACAAGTATGATTTACACGCATCACGGTTTGGGAACAGATTTTGGAGATTACAGGCTGTATTTTGACGGAAATCAAGACGAAGATGCGCTTACATATTTATATCTGGCAAATAAATTAATACATTCGCTGAATCCGAAAGCCATAACAATTGCCGAAGATGTAAGCGGAATGCCAGGAATGGCGACATCTCAACAATTTGGAGGCATAGGTTTCGATTTTAGAATGTCGATGGGAGTTGCCGACTTTTGGTCGAAAACAATTAGCGAACGCCGAGACGAAGATTGGAATGTAGGCGATATGTTTTTTCGTCTATCCGATAAACGTGTCGAAGAAGACACGATAAGTTATGCCGAATGTCATGATCAGGCAATGGTTGGCGACAAAACAATAATGTTCCGCTTGGTTGACAAGGAAATGTACTCATCTATGAGCGTATTGACGCCAAGTATTATTATTGACAGAGGAATCGCTTTGCACAAAATGATACGTCTGATAACCGTTGCGCTTGCAGGCGGAGGCTATCTCAACTTTATGGGAAATGAATTTGGACATCCCGAATGGATTGATTTTCCGCGAGAAGGAAATAATTTCAGTTATTATTATGCACGACGTCAGTGGCATCTTGAAGATGATGAATTATTGAAATATAAATATCTTCATAACTTCGATAAAGATATGATAGAACTTGTAAAAACACATAAACTATTTTCAAAACGCCCGCAGCAAATTGTATGCAATAACAGCGATCATGTTCTTGTTTTTGAACGTAATGAACTGATTTTTGTGTTTAATTTCAGCCCTACAAAATCATATACCGACTATGGATTTGAAATGCCCAGAGGAAAATATAAAATAATACTCGACAGCGACAACGAAAAATTTTGCGGTTTCAATCGCAACGACGACAATCTTATTCACTTAACAAAACGCGAAAGCGGAGTATGTATGCTGAAACTTTATCTTCCGAGCCGAACGGCGCTGGTGCTGGAAAAATGCAAATGATATTGGCGTTGCCCGCCGCACAAACAGAAAACGGCAATGAAAGCACTGATAAAAACGGAGTAACAGCAGGAAAGTTATGATTTTTTGTAAAGAATAAAAAATTTCTCCCTGCATATCGAAAAGAGAGGTATCTTTGCGCAAGTAAGTAATTGAAAAATAATAAACAATGTATACTGAAAACACTGCTGATGCAGCACAAATGGAAAACGGCGGAGAAACCAAAGTAACAGCCGGAACGTTATGCGTAATTTGGGACAAAATTCGTTGGAAATATTTATTGTCATAAATGTAAAAAACATGTATTATAAAAATTAAAACAGATGAAACAAATATTTTTTATAACGCTTATGACAATTTTATCAATGAAATCATATTCACAAACAGATATGACAGGAAGTTGGACTATCAACTTTTTAATTGGAGTTTCAGAACAAACAGAATATGTATTAACTTCATATTCTACTGACAAATTTAGATACGGCAACATTATAACACTTAAAGGAGACGGAACATTTGTCTGCGCATATATAGCATGGTGCGGAAATGATTGTTTCACAACAACCACAGGAAGATATGAATTTGTGGACGAAAATCATATTCGTTTTATCTTAGAACATATAAGCGTAACAGGCGACTGTGAACATAAGGAAATTTATATTGTCAAAGATTTAGGATTATTTTTTGTGTATAAAGATTTAACAGAAATTAAATTTATTAAACAACAATAATTATTTCAAATAATAAATAGTCGCGTCTTGCTAACATTACAAATAATATGTTATTAATAATTAAAGATATGCAAATAAGACATAAAAATATTTTTCTATTCTTCTTTTTCTTGATAAAAAACAGATTAGTTTCTACGTGTTTTGCTATATATATAATTTTATAATAATATGTTAATCCAGTCTTGATTTCACATTGACACATCTATGATTTCGGCAACAACATAGGTGCTGCCTCCGATAAAAATCAAATCATCTTTTTGCGCTAATTTGCGGGCGTAAGACAATGCATCTTTTACGTTTGAAATTATTTCGCCGTGCAGATTTGCGGCAATACATCGTTTTGCCAAATCGGCGGCTGGCATTGCTCGCGGAATATCGGCATTGGTGAAAATATAAAATGCATCTTGCGGCAAAAACGACAAAACCGAGTCCAGATCTTTATCGCCAACCACTCCGAAAACGAAAAACAGCTTATTCCGCTCAACAGATTTTAATTGAGCCATGCTTAAATTCAAACCGTGAGCATTGTGTCCCGTGTCGCAAATTGTGAGCGGATTTTTGGAAATAATCTGCCAGCGTCCGCGTAAACCTGTTTTTTTTGCAGCATTTGCAAATCCGTCAGATATTGCATTGTCGATTATTTTCAGAAGTTTTTTTTGCAACGTTGCTATTGCAACAAGCGCCGTGATTATATTTTTTTGCTGATAGTTTCCAAGCAAATCAAGTTGTATTTTTTTATTATCAAAAGCCGTAAAATCGCAATTTGATACCGATATTTCAAATTCCTGATATGTTTCGTATTGCTTTATTTTATTAACTTTTGCGCATTGTGAGGCAAAAATAATTTTGGCATTTTCGCGCATTGCTTTTTGTGAAAAAACAGTAGCAGATTCATCATTCCACTCGCCAATAACAACAGGAGTTTTATTCTTAATAATTCCCGCTTTTTCGTTTGCGATTGCGCAAATTGTATTTCCCAAAAATTCCGTGTGGTCGAATCCTATGTTTGTTATTACGCTCAACAGCGGCGAGATTATATTGGTTGAATCCAATCGTCCTCCAAGTCCAACTTCAACAACGGCTACATCAATTTCCTGCCGTGCAAAATAATCGAATGCCAAAGCAACCGTCATCTCAAAAAACGATGGATGAAGTTTATCGAACAGGGATTTATATTTTTCGACAAAATTCACAACTTCATTTTCGGGAATTTCTTTTCCGTTGATTTTTATTCGTTCACGAAAATCGGTTAAATGTGGAGATGTATAAAGTCCTGTTTTATAACCTGCGCTTTGTAAAACCGAAGATATAATATGCGATACGGAGCCTTTGCCGTTTGTTCCTGCTACATGAATTGATTTGAATTTTTTATGAGGATGATTAAAAATTTCATCCAGTTCCAATGTTGTGTCCAAACTTGCTTTATAAGCAGCAGCGCCAATTCGGTGAAACATCGGCAAACTGTTGAAAAGATAATTTATGGTTTCGGAATAAGTCATTTATTTTTAATAATACAAACTATAAATGATTAGTCAATTTTTTCTATTCGACAACAATATTTAAATCTTTTGTATGTCGCACCAACAATAATTCCGTATTCACCAAACCGCCTTGCGGCAAAATTCTATCGAATTTAAATCGTGTCTGCAAAAGTGTTGATGCTTCATCATTTGTTATGCATTGCATAAAATTTTGCCCGTATTTAGCCAGTTTATCAATAAAATAAATTCCCAAATCGTAACCGTGAAACGAAAAACGAGATGGGTCGCCTTTGTAGTAATATCTATACTTGCTTATAAAACTTTTTACTTCATCACGATTATAATCTACAAAAAACAACTGCGGTATAGTTAAATTCAAATTATGAATGTGGTCGAAATTCAAACTTTCTTCAAATACTTTCCAGTGCGACAATCCGTAAACCGTTACATCATATTTTGATTTTAGCGAAATTGCATTGAGTTTGGACATAACATCCATAACAAAAACTTTATTGTTTGACAAAACGACTATATTATTTTTTGCATCATTATAGAGTTCATTTTGCAAAGCCTCGTTTTGGCTTCCATGCAACCGATAGTGATATGTTTTTACGGTTTTGCCGCAATTTTTAAGTATTTGTACAAAATTGTCAAAACTTACCGTGTCGGTTATTTCTTCATAAATCACAATAACATTTTCGTTAGCGCTACACAGCGCTTGATTCAGTTTTTTGTTTTGATATGACAGCGGAGTAAAAGCCTGAATAAAATATTTGCCTTTTTCCGAAATATTTTCAGTTTCATGCGAAAACGATGAAACAACAGGTATTTTACGTTCAACCGCAATTTTTGCAAAAGCATCCGCCAGATTTTTGGGAAGATGTTCGATTATCAATTGCGCTTTGTCAAATGCAGGCGAAATTAACGCCGCGTTTAACGTGTGTGTATCATATACATCCAATACCGTAAGATTTACCGAAATATTATTGCGGTTGAGCGAATCTATCGCCAAAAGAAAACCTTCGTAAAATTCAATAAAATCATAAGCGTTGCGTTGATTTTTTTG
Source organism: Prevotellaceae bacterium (assembly GCA_031274595.1). Taxonomy (GTDB): domain Bacteria; phylum Bacteroidota; class Bacteroidia; order Bacteroidales; family UBA932; genus JAIRKV01. The sequence goes on from JAISPX010000125.1 coordinate 11,283, forward strand.
CAATTTATTGTTTATTTCGGATGCTTTTATCGGCAACATTAATATTACATTCAACACATCGCCCGAATATAAATTTTTGTTACAGTCCACATCAACCGAATCGGCTGTTACTGCAACAATACTATCGTTTCCCGTAGTCTTTTCCTGTTGCGACAGTTCGTTTTTATTGGGATAAATTGTAAGATACTGCCCTTTTTTCAATTTTGGTTTTTGATTTAAAAACGAATTGTATTTCAAAATATCTTCGACCGTACAATTATGTTTTTTTGCTATTGATTCAAGATTATCGCCGCTTTTTATTTTATATTTTATAGCCGAAGACGTTGTATCCGAAATAATATTTTTTGTGCCGTTTACATTTTTCTTATTGCCATTATTTGTATTTTCTACAGGCTTTGCTGTTTCCTGTTTTAATTCCGTTTTTTCGGGGATTTTCAATCTTTGTCCTGCTTTCAAGCCTTTCGATAGTTGAGGATTGGCTGACACAAGTTCGTCATTGGAAACATTATAAACTCTGCAAAGCGAATAAATTGTTTCACCTTGTTTGACAAGATGAATGTAAAAAATTTTATCGCCGATGCGTACTTTTTCGGTCGATTTTTTTATTTCTACCTGTGCAAAAGCCGAAAAAACAAATAGCAACAAAACAAATGGCAACAGGTATCTCAATGTTTTTCTTTTCATTTCTTGTGTGTATTTGGTGAAGATTATAAAATAAGCCGAGCCAGCATATTTTTTATGTTTCCTTCAATACGAAGATAAATGTCGTCGGTATATTCTGTTTTTCCGAATTTTTCGCCAACAATATTTTCGTATAATTCTATATAACGATTACTTATGTTTTCGACAATTTCATCAGTCATTTCAGGAATTTGCTGTCCTTGCTTGCCTTGAAAATTATTTTCCATCAGCCACTCGCGCACAAATTCTTTTGACAGTTGTCGTTGAGGCAAGTTGTTTTCAAAATTTTCGGCGTAAGTGTCGGCATAAAAATATCGCGATGAATCGGGTGTATGAATTTCATCTATCAGATGAATTTCGTCGTTGCGTTTTCCAAATTCATATTTTGTGTCAACGAGTATTAATCCTTGTTTTTTCGCCATTTCGCTGCCTCGTTCAAACAAAGCGATTGCAATTTTTTCAAGTTGCAAATAATCTTCTTCCGAAATCAAGCCTTTTGATATAATTTCTTCGCGTGAAATATCTTCGTCGTGTGTTCCGAGTTCTGCTTTGGTTGTAGGCGTTATTATCGGTTTGTCGAATTTCTGATTTTCTTTCATTCCGTCTGGAATTTTCACTCCGCAAATTTCACGAACGCCAGATTTGTAAGTTCTCCACGCGCTTCCTGTCAAATATCCGCGAACAATCATTTCTACAGGAAAAGTTTCGCATTTATATCCGACAGTTACCATTGGGTCGGGAGATGCTATTTTCCAATTTGGAACAATATCCGATGTGGCATCCAAAAATTTTGATGCTATTTGATTTAACACTTGTCCTTTGTAAGGGATTCCTTTGGGCAGCACAACATCAAATGCCGAAATTCTGTCGGTAACAATCATTACCAGAATATCGGCGGCAACAGTATATACATCGCGCACTTTACCGACATATTTGCCTGTTTGTTTTGCAAAATCAAATTCTGTTTTTACAATCGCTTTCATTCTTTTTTTATTTTATATTATTTATTTTTATTGTTTTCTTCATTTTTTTCAAAGGCGTTAATAATTGTTTTCACCAACGGATGCCTTACTATATCACGATTATCAAAATCAATAAATCCTATGTTTTTTACATCGGCAAGTATTTTGCGGATTTTCAACAATCCGGAATCGTTTTTGAACGGCAAATCAATTTGAGTAACGTCTCCTGTTACAATAAATTTTGCATTGCGTCCCATTCGTGTGAGAAACATTTTTATTTGATTCAACGTTGTATTCTGCGCTTCATCAAGTATCACAAAAGCGTTATCCAGCGTGCGTCCGCGCATATAAGCAAGCGGAGCAATCTGCACTGTTCCGTCTTCGATGTATGTTTGAAGTTTTCGCTGCGGAATCATATCGTTTAATGCATCGTATAAAGGTTGCAGATAAGGGTCGAGTTTTTCCTTAAAATCGCCGGGTAAAAATCCCAACCTCTCGCCTGCTTCAACTGCCGGACGCGTAAGTATAATTTTACGAACTTCTTTATTACGAAGCGCATACACCGCAAGCGCAATCGCCGTATAAGTTTTTCCCGAACCTGCCGGACCTATTGCAAAAAGCAAATCGTTTTCTTTGTAAAGATCCACAAGTTTTTGTTGATTTTCGGTGCGGGCGCGAATTATTCGTCCGTTATTTCCAAAAACAATTACATTGGTTGTATTATTATTGTCGGCTTCAAAATTTTCATCTTTCAAAAAAATATCCGCCAGTATCGACTCTTTCAGATTTCCCTGATGCAACAAGTATTCTGTCATGATATTCAGTTTGTTTTCAAAACGTTCTATCTCAATATCATCGCCAATAACACGAATTTCTTTTCCTCGTGAAATAATTTTAAGTTTAGGAAATTGCGAAACAATAAAATTATAATTTACATTATTTATTCCGTACAACTTAACAATATCAACATCTTCGATAACTAATAATTTCTCTGCCATTAATTTTTCCATTTCTAATAGGATTTACAAAGTTACAAAAAGTTTTTTAATGAGATGATTAATATAATAATTGAAAATAGAGTTTGTTTTTATATTTTGTATGTTTAGTTATAAGTTGTAAGTGATGATATCAATACCAGCGGCGGGGAAGCAGCCCACAAGAAACAAAATACAATAAAAGATGACTAAAAAATTAACAAAAAAAGATTAATAACTTGTCAACTTTTTTTCAGGACGGGGCAATTTAGAAACGGCACATCCGTTAGGAAACGAGTGTGAGCAATTGCTCCAAATCTCTAATAAATGCTAAATTTTACACGAGTAAATGCCGTACTTACACGAGTAAATGTTGGATTTACACGAGTAAATGCCGGATTTACGCGAGCAAATGTTGAATTTACACGAGTAAAAATTGGACTATATTGACATGCGGATGACATTATCGCAAAAAATAAAAGAGGGTTCAAAATTTTATTGAAGCCCTCTTTCTTCACTTATCCCCCAAATCTGTGAA
>JAISPX010000137.1 GCA_031274595.1 Prevotellaceae bacterium
GAAAACGATAAACCGCGATTTGTCGCTGGAAATTGACGAAAACAATCAATCTTTTGCTGTGCCAATTTCTACGCCGGCAAGCAAACCTCTGAAACAACTCGAAAACAACCCGATTTTCATCCCGAAAAAATCAAAGCCTTATTCTGTGGTAAATCAAAACTTTTCTGCAAGAGAAATAGATTTTTGGCGACAATACGGCATTTTGCACGAAACATTGAAAACGTATAAAGTTTTTTCTTTGAGAGAATTTAAGAGCGAAAACAGCGAGGGAAAACCGTTTACATTTTATTCAACGGACAGCGAGCCGATATTTGGCTATCAAGGCAAACGGCATATCAAAATCTACCGTCCGTTTTCCGAAATTTGTTTTTTATATGGCGGTCTTTTGCCTGATAATTATTGCTTTGGACTGGAACAGTTGCCCGCCAAAGGCGATACTTTATTTATCACAGGCGGCGAAAAAGATGTTTTGTCATTAGTTTCTCACGGTTTTCACGCCATTTGTTTTAATTCGGAAACGAGCAATATTCCGCAAAGCATTATCAAAAAACTGTCGTATCGTTTTAAGCATATTATTCTGCTTTACGACACGGATAAAACAGGATTGGACGCTTCTCTCAAACACGCGCAACAACTCGCGAATTTGAGCGTTAAACGGCTTGTTTTGCCGCTTTCGGGAACAAAACAGGAAAAGGATATTTCCGACTATTTCAAACTTGGAAATACCCGCGAAAATTTCACACAACTTTTTATTGAATTTTTAGACAATTTATACAGCGAAACAATGGCAATACTGAAACCGTGCGAGATTGATTTTAACAATCCGCCCATAAAATCCGAAATGCTCATTTCAATCAACGATGTACCGCTCGGCACACAGGGAAATTTACTTGGCATAACCGGCGGCGAAGGCACAGGAAAAAGCAATTATGCAGGCAGTTTAATAGCGGGAACAATCAGCCAAACAAACAAAATTGATACGTTGGGAACAACTGTTGAGCAAAACAAAAACAACAAAGCCGTGCTGTTATACGATACCGAACAGTCGGAAGAGCAACTTTATAAAAACATTTCCTCAATACTCAAACGCGGCAAAAACGAAACAATGCCTGCATATTTCAAGGCATACTGCCTGACTTCCATGTCGCGAAAAGAGCGTATGCAGGCGATAATTCAAAGTATGGACAAATTCTATTATCAATTTTCAGGTATTCAAATGGTTGTTATTGACGGCATTGCGGATTTGGTTCGTTGCGCTAACGATGAAGCCGAAAGTGTCGGTATTATTGACGAACTGTACCGTTTGGCGGGGATTTACAAAACCTGCATTGTTTGCGTACTGCATTTTATTCCCAACGGAATGAAACTTCGAGGTCATTTGGGCAGCGAACTGCAACGCAAAGCGGCTGCTATTCTTTCGATAGAAAAAGACGAAAATCCGCAAATATCAGTAGTTAAGGCATTAAAAGTTCGCGATGGCAGTCCTCTGGATGTGCCGCTTGTACAATTCTCTTGGAATAAAGAAATCGGAATGCACGCCTACATCGGAGAAAAGCCCAAAGAAGAAAAGGAAAAACGCAAGGAAACAGAATTGACAGGCGTTGCCAAAACGGTATTTGCCAACCAGCGTTTTTGTACTTATGTGGATTTGTGCGAACAAATTCAGTATATTTTGGATGTGAAAGAGCGCACGGCAAAGAACTATATCAAATTTATGCGCGAGAAGGAAATTATCCTGCGCGATTCTACAGATTCGAGTTATTTCATTATTGGTAATATTTAAATATCAAAGCATTATGTTTATAGAAAAAGAATATCTTGAGGACTGGATGAAGCGTATCATGGAACGCTTTGACAATTTTGAAAAAAGTATTTCAAAACCGCCCGAAAGAGAACGGCACAGATTCAACGGCGAACTGCTGTTAGACAATCAGGAATTGTGCGTGATGCTCAACGTGAGTAAACGCACCTTGCAACGTTACCGCAGTTTGGGATGGCTGCCATTCAAGCGGATTGACCAGAAAACATACTATCTGGAATCTGAAGTGGAAAAATTTATCAGAGAACGTTTTAATAAAAAATCATAAATCAAATTCACATATTATTCATTTTTAATAATTATTACAATGACAAAAAAAATTTATTTTATGCTGATTCTTGCGGTGGCAGGAATAGCAGGTGCGAAAGCACAAATGCGAATTGGCGGCAGTGAAATGCCGAATCAATCTGCGGTATTGGACTTGAATCCCGATGACAATGTGTCTGCGGGACATGCTACTTTGGGCTTGGCATTGCCAAGAGTTAATCTGCGCGACAGCGGCGATGCCTTTCCGCTTGTTTCGCACGTAGAGGGAATGACCGTTTATAATATGGCGACGGCGGGCGATGTAAAACCCGGCGTATATATTAACAACGGCGTAAAATGGTTGCGGCAACTTAACAGCGATACTCCTGTACTTCCGGCAATGGAAAAAGACAGTATTGTAGGCAACGAAGTATTTGATGCTACTGTCGATGGCGGTTTAATACGTTCAGGCGCAGGAACTGCTGCAACACCTTATACTTTGGGTATTGCAGAAGGCGGTGTTACAACTTTCCACATTGACGATAGTGCGATAAATACGACAAAAATAAGCGATAATGCCGTTACTTCTGAAAAGATAGCGGACTCTACGATTACCAATGCCGATATTAGCAGTTCGGCGGCAATTGATTTGACTAAAATCGCCTTTCCGTCTGCTTCGGAAAACAGTGGAAAAGTATTGAAATCTAACGGCTCAACATGGATTGCCGATGCTGATAACAATACTTCTTATACGGCAGGCGACGGACTGACATTGTCGGGGACAACATTCAATATCGGTACGGAACAGATAAACAGCACAATGATAGCCAATGGCACAATCATTGCAGCCGATTTGAGTTCTATGGGAGCAAGCAGTGGACAAATCCTGAAATGGGACGGTACGGCATGGTTGCCTTCCGCCGATGCAGGCATAGCATCTGTAAGCGGAACAAACGGTATCACTGTAACTAATGGAACAACTGCGCCTGTTGTCAGCCTGCCGTCAGGAACAAAAGGACAGGCGCTTGTACATAACGGCACAACGTGGGCAGCGGCAGCCAAATGGTCGCCTGTATATATTACGAATACATCTACTGCAAGCAACAGTATCACATCGAGCGGATATACCGATGCTTATGTGTGGACAGATTTAACGCCCGGACTTTACAGCCTTCGTATGAGAAGCGGTGGCGGTTACATTAAGTTTTTACTGCAATCGGATGTTGCTTTCGGTACTTCGGCACAGTTTGAAATAAACAGTAATTCACACGATTGTACGACTGAAATCATATTCCATTATTTCTATACCGGTAATCTGCGATTGAAAGCGCTTTGTACGGGCAATTGCCCTACGCGGCTTGCCAACCTTACTTTGCACAAATTTGAGTAATAGTTCAGGTTTAATATTAGAACAACAGAACAATGAAAAAACATACAAAAGAATCATTAACTTTCTTTTTTGCGTTTTGGTTGTCGGGATTTATTTCGCTAACAGCAACGGCACAGACAGCGGCGGTGGATTGGCGGGGTATAATCAGTATTGGAGGCAATCATGCAAAAGTGTATTGCAATATTAATCTGAAAGAAACAGCGGAATTGTATTTACAAATGAATGCATTGCAGGTAACTGGAAATTTAACAGGAAAAATCGGTTCAAAAGTTTATATTTCGGCAGATGATGTCATGCGCGGATTTGTGGATATATCTGGCGCGGCAACAGGCGAAACTGAAATTATCCCCGAAATTTTTCCTGCTTGGGACGGCTCGCGTATCAACTTTGTAAATGCAAAACAGAACGGCTCTGCTTTCGGCGCTTTCCAAATGCAGGACATCGAAACAGGCGACTTCGTGGTACAACTTAAATATGAGGAAGATGGCGACAATTTAGTTTGGTATATTGAAAAAAACAAAATCAATCCCTGCCTGCCTTTGATAGTGCAACTTGGCAATCATACGCTGCTTGTAAATAATAACAGCGCAACTAACGGCGGTTATAAGTTTGTTTATTATTACTGGTACAAAAACGGAGAACTGTTGAAAGAAGGCTCACACGCAGACAACGGCGGCAGTTACTACACAGGCGGCGCAGACCTTGATGAAAACGCGGAATATACAGCAAAAACAATAGACAGCGAAGGAAAACATCATTTGTCATGTTCTTACCGCTATGTACGTACAATATTGCCTATTAACGTAATCGTATATCCCAACCCTGTACCCAGAAATACAAAAGCGTACATTCGCGCGGAAACGCAGGATTTGTCGCTGTTACAAAATGCAAGCGTTGAAATTTACGATATTATGGGTAGATATGTCGGAAAAGCAAATATTAGCGGACAAACGCTGACATCTGTGGATCTTCCCGCGAAAGCAGGTATTTACATTCTGATATTCAGGGCAAAGGATTATGTGAAAAATATAAAAGTTTTAGTTGAATGAAAAATACAAATAAAATGAAACGTTTACCGTTAATTAAAACATTGGCATTGATTATGGGATTATCATTTTCCCATATCTCCTGCGCCCAGAAATCCAACATTTTGCATGAAACGGAATTGTCGGTTTATGACGAATACGACAGCGCAGCGTTGGTTCATTATTTGGAAACTGTTTATTGTAAGAACGAGATTTCTATTTTGCTTGCAGGCAGCGTTTACGCGCTGAATTACCGACCTGCTTTCTTCAAAACCAATATCGGCACAGGCGGCGCATTTGGCGTTGGTTATACTTACTTTTTTCATAAAAACTGGGGATTGTCTTCGGGTGTAGAATACGCTTTTTATCAAAGTAAAATCAATTTGAACGGATTTTTCGATAATTACGAAATTTCTGACATTTTCAACAATGCTATTTTTTATCATACCCGAATTGACAATTTCAACGAAAAGCAGTATGCGGGATTGTTGAACATTCCACTGTCTGTGTTGTATCAGACAGGCGGCAATCATTTATTTTATGCTGCTGCGGGTTTGAAACTTGGTTTGCCTGTTTATGGAAAATACAGCAGTAACGCTGTTTTGACGGCTTCTGGTTATTATCCCGACTACGACCAGATGGAAATATGGCAAAAGGATTTGGGTTATGGCATTTTTAATATCAACGAAAACAGGAAAAAATTGAATTTGGGCGTTTCCATTATGGGAACATTGGAAACAGGCGTTAAATGGAACATTGGTATCGGCACAAACCTTTACACAGGCATTTTCATAGATTATGGTTTTAATAATGCGTTAAATGACGATTATTCAAAGAAACGCTTTGTTGAATACAATCGCAATGAACCGTCAAAACCGACAATAAATACCGCTTATGTATTGGCAGACAGGTTTTCATATTTATCTTTCGGAATAAAGTTAAAATTATCGTTTTCGGCAGGTTGTCGTGATTTGCTGAATGACTGCAAGGCATATAAATCCTTAAAATCTGATGAAAATTATAATGATTTTTGATTATAATTCCACTCAATGAGAAAACCCTGCCAATTGTGATGATTGGCAGGGTTTTTTATATCACTTGAAAATAATTATGTTTTTACTTGTATATACATAATTATTTTATATCTTTGCCGCAAATTTTGAATAGTTATGATATCATTTAAGTCGGATATATTAAAACAAATAGAGCGTATTCCAGAAGGTAAAATATTCACATTCAGGGACATTACATTTCCAATGGCAAAGTTTGCCAATATAGCCGTCATCCTTTCGGAATTGAGCAAAGAAGGGCAGCTTGTACGTTTTGAAAAAGGCGCGTATTATAGACCGAAACAGTCAAGCTTGGGTTTGGGGATTTTACCCGTGTATCAGGACGAGCAAATCATCTATTTGACGACTAAACTGGACGGCTATTTAACAGGGACGTATATCTACAATAAAATGTCGCTGACCGAGCAAGTACCATCTGTTGTTACTGTTGCCGTCCGGTATCCTGTGCGTCCTTTCAGGTTAAAAAAATTGTCGGTGGAGTGCGTGAAATCGTATGTGGAAAAACCTGTGGATGCAAAAACATTGCATTTAATACAGGTTTTGGATGCCATAAAAGATTTGAAACATATTCCTGCCACCAGTCCGCAGACGGTTTATGAACGGATTTATAACCTTCATTTGTCGGTTTTAAGCGAGAAGGAATTGAAAAAAATCGTATCTTTGTCGTTGAATTATCCGCCCAGAGTACGGAAAATTTTAAGCGATATGCTGGAACGCAGAGGCGAGAGTAATTTACAAGAACGACTTTTGCAGACAATTTGTCCGACAACACGATTTTATTTACCCTATAAAAATTGAAAATTAAATGAATTTACATCATAATAAGGAGGTTTTCAGGGAATTGGTGGAACTGTCCGCTGATTATTTCGGCTATGCACAATCGCATGTCGAAAAAGATTATTGGATATGTAAGATTTTAAAAGAATTGGCTCTGTCAAGATATTCCGATAAAGCGTTTTTTAAGGGCGGGACATCGCTTTCAAAGGCTTATAGGCTAATTTTAAGATTTTCAGAGGACTTGGATATATTCATCTATTCAGGTAATCCTCAATCTTCAAAACAGTCGGAAAAGACTTTGAACCGTAATATTTCACATTTCATTATTGAGAACAACAAGAAATTGCATCGTGCAGAATTGTCTAAAACAGGAGGGGACTTTCGCAAATTGGCATTTTCCTACGGTACACATTACCAAAGTGTCGGATTGAAAGAAAACCTTGAAGTGGAAATCAAATGCTGCACGTTGGAAGACAAATCAAGAATGTATTATCCGGCAGAGAAACGCCTGATTGTACCAATTATTACTGAATATTTGACAAAAATTGAAAATCAAGAAATTATCAACCATTTTGAAATGCAAGCCTTTGATGTACAGGTTATTCACCCGAAAAGAACACTTTGCGATAAAATTTCGCGCCTGACACGGCTTTCGTACAGCGCAGATTTTGAAACGCAGATTGCAAAGTATATCCGTGATGTGTATGATATTTACAGCCTTTTGATAGTTCCTGAATACAATTATTTTATCGGGACGGATGAATTTACGGAAGCGTTGAAACAGGTTACGGACGAAGACGGTTTATATCGAAATCTACAATCGCATAATTACATTTCCAAAGCAGTTGTTTTTGTGAACGCGGAAGAAACTTTGAAACTTCCGACAATAAGACGGGCGTACAACAATGAATTGAGGCAATTAATGTTTGATGTAGATAAACAGCCGAAATTGGATGTTGTAATTGAAACTTTCGGCAAATTACGCAATTCTTTAGCCAGATTTGATAATTACCGCAATCATTCATAAATAATTTCCTTATACGTCCCTCATTTCGTTGTCCTGAAAACCATTTTTTTGATTACACATCATATCACCGTCCATTCACGTTAAATAATCCGATTTTCATATTTTAAACATTTTCGATTTATTTTCACTGTCGTATTTTGGTACGCTTGCAATAATAAGCCTTTCGCCCATTGCCTGCTTGTATTCCTGCAACCGTTTTGGTATTGATGGCGTTTCTGCGTTTGTGCCCTGTTCGTTACCTTGTGTTTCGTTGGGTTTATCTTCGCTTTGGTCAATTGGTTTTAGCGACAAATGTATTTTCCTGTCCAATGCTGCGAATTCCGTTTTGAGTGTCTTTAATTCGTCTTCTTTGCGCCACACGGATTTTGCAATTTCCTGCAATACAGGCAAATCCCTTGAGAGTTCTACATTCTTTTTTTCGTGGTTCTCAATCAGCGTTGGGATTTTTTCCAAAGCGTGAAGAAAAGACTGTACGGCAAGTTTCGGGTCGTTGGCTATGCGACCGTTGTTGTGGCTGTATTTGACATTTCCTTCTCCCTCAGCAAAAAAGCGGTTTTCTTTCATAAACAAACCCTCTTTCATCGTATCTTCGGTCTTAATCATCAATTTGAAGCCGTAGAGTTCGCCGATTTTGTAAAGTTCGCCGTGCGTAGTCGCGTTGTCATTGAGTTTGTTCAGTTTTTC
>JAISPX010000160.1 GCA_031274595.1 Prevotellaceae bacterium
CATGTGATAATTAGGAGATTCTTGGCAAGCCAAGCGAACAAGTTCGATAAGCGGGAATGCTGAACTTGATTCAGTACCGCAATGACAATCGCTTTTTTGAGGCTTTTAAGACAGCCTCACAAAAACATGCCTCTGCATGTCGTGCGGGTTGCGGGTTGTCCCTTGAAATACCGACAATGCTCCGCACTAAAACAGCGAATTTTTATCCCATTTTATACTCAATTATTGTTTGAATATCAAAATGAATTTGTAATTTTGCAAAGATTTTAAAAGGCGTTATAAAAATAATTTTGGCGCTGATATTTGCAAAAAACAAACAAACTAACGAAACAATTTTCTGATATAATGAAAATATTTATAAACGGAAAAGAAATTGAAATTTTTGACGGAGCCACAATAGAATCGGCTGTCCGCAAATTTGACAAATCGGTTTTATCCGAAATAAAAAACGGAAAATCGGAAGTGTGCGACCAATATGGAAACCACGTAGCGCTTAGCGGACCACTGCATGAAAATTCACAAATAATAATAAAAATATCAAAATGAAAAAACTACTCTACCTACTTGCAATCTTTGTTTTTACAAGTTGCTCAGCGACAAATGAAGAAAAACAAATAATTATTCTCTCAACCAACGATATGCATGCAAAAATCGACAATTATGCTAAAGTTGCAGCCTACGTTGACAAAGTAAGAAGCGAAAACAAAAACGTTTTGCTGCTTAGCGGCGGCGATATGTTTTCGGGAAATCCTGTTGTTGACAAATATGCCGATAAAGGTTATCCGATGATTGATATAATGAACAAAATCGGCTATGACTATGGCGCTTTGGGAAATCACGAATTTGATTACGGACAGGATTTTTTGGCAAAACGTATTGAACAGGCAAAATTTCCTTTGCTTTGTGCAAACATGAAAGTTTCTGAACAGGCGCTCATCAAACAACCCGAACCCTACGCGCTGTTTAGTTTAGACGGAATTAAAGTTTGCATCCTGTCAACCGTTCAGGTCGAAAATTCCAACGGCAAACTCATTCCAAGCACACATCCCGACAGAGTTAAAGATATTGATTTCTTTCAACCTGTCGAAACGGCTTTGGAATATAAATATTTGCGCAAAAAATGCGATTTATTTATATCGCTCAGCCATGATGGCATAGATGAAGATGTTATTCTTGCTCAGAAAATGCCCGAACTTGATATTATTATCGGCGGACATTCGCATACACGCGTTGATGGAATGATTGTGAACGACGTGCTTGTTTCGCAAACAGAATGTTATTTGAAATATGTAGGCAAGACAACAATAACGCTAAAAGGCAAAAAGATTATTGACAAAAAATTTGAACTCATTGACGTATCAACGTTGCAGGATGAAAACGAGGAAGTGAAAGCCTTGATAAATAAATATTATGAAGATTCTCCGTTGAAAGAAATTATTGGCGAAGCGGGTTCGGATTTTACAGGCAAAGAAAATCTCGGAGGATTAATGGCTGACGCCGTTACAGCGGTTCACAATATTGATATAGCGTTTCAAAATTCGGGCGGAATACGCATCGGGAAAATAGAACAGGGGAATATTTCTTTGGCAAAAGTATATGAACTTGACCCGTTTGATAATCAAATTATATTGTTTGAAATGAATTATGATGAAGTGTATTCGTTAATTAAAAATTCATATCGCAAAGGAAACAAAAGCGCAGATTTGATGACATCGGGAATTTCGTATGTGATTAAAGTGAAGAACAATGAAGTTGCCGATATAGAAATACGCGATATAAAAACAGGAAATCTGCTTGATAAGAATAAAATTCATAAAGTTGGAATGAACAGTTATATTTCATCGAGTTACGTATTCGACCACAAAGATGCAGGAAAATCATTAAACATAACATCTGCCGAAACGCTCGAAGAGTATATAAGACAACAAAAAAAAGTAAATCCGAAAGCCGGCAGAACAAGAATTGAAGAAATAAAATAAATATTAAATTGTAATCGCAGCAAAACCACAAAGGCAATAAATATTTTCAAGTCCTTTGTGGTTTTAGTGTAATTACAGATACTGTTTTTAGATTAATTCAAAAAAATATTATTTTTGCACTATGATAGGAATTTTTGATTCGGGAGTGGGAGGAATATCCGTTTGGAAAGAACTTTACGGTTTAATGCCAAATCAGGATTTTATTTATGTTGCAGACAGCGCCAACTGTCCGTATGGACGCAAATCGGCAAGCGAAATTATTGAAAGAGCAAAAAAAATATCCGAATTTCTAATCAATAAAAATGCCGATATTATTGTTGTTGCGTGCAACACTGCAACCGCAGCGGCAATTAAATATTTGCGTATGCATTTTTCTGTTCCTTTTGTGGGAATGGAACCTGCAATAAAACCTGCGGCTCTCAAATCAAAAAGCGGCATTGTCGGCGTGCTTGCCACAGCAGGAACTTTCAAAGGTTCGCTGTATTTGGATACTCTCACAAAATTTGCTTCAAACATTAAAGTAATTGAACAAACAGGCGATGGACTTGTAGAACTTGTTGAAAACGGAAAAATATCGGGCGAAGAAACAGAATTGCTTTTGCAGAAATATATTAATCCTATGATTGATGCAGGCGCTGATAACCTTGTGCTTGGCTGTACGCATTATCCTTTTCTCGCCGAAACAATTAAGAAAATTACAAATAACTCAATAACAATAATAAATCCTGCGCCGGCAGTTGCCATGCAAACAAAAAAAATCATTGCCGAAAACAATATAAACAATTCAAATAATTCCGGCGCAAACATGTTCATTTCCACAGGAAACCTTGAAACCATGAAAACGCTTGTACGCAGTATCAATCCCAATACCCGCGAACAAGATTTCGCAACACAAAAAATATAATGACAAAGAGTTATTAAAAAATGATTAATGGTTTTCCCCGTCATTGCGATGAACATAGCGAAGAAGCAATCTGATTATTTTTTATTTCATCATTAACCATTTCGTAATAGCGGTTTGGTATTATAATCAAATTTTACGCAATTCCATGCTCAGAGAGTCAACATTTGTTCTCCGAGAACAAAATTCCTCGCTCAGAGAACAAATGTTGACTCTCTGAGCATGGAATATGGCAATGCAAACATAAAAATCCGCGCAACCTGCTCTCTATTCTGCGATTTCTCAATGACAAACAAACAAACAAACAAATCAACAAATCAACAAATCAACAAACATTAATCATTAGCCATTTTTTCTACAGGGAAATGACGGTTTTATTTTTCAATTCAGCAATGGAAATACTGTAAGGCTGATAACCTGCGGCGCTAAAAATATAGCGTTGATAATCGATTTGTGTCGGAACGCCGCTTGGTCCTCCTTCTATACTGCTTCCGTATTTAAAATGTCTCACTGTCAATAAATCAAATTTGATTTTGCCTGTTGCGTCTGTTGTAACAGTTTGTATGTAATCATCGTCGTCTGTGCGTAGCGTGATTGGTTTATTTGCCAGCGGCGCTCCGCTACCGTCGTTGATTGTCAACGTTTTTGTTTCACCATAACTCATTTCCATTTTACCTGAACTACCATAAAAATATGGAGTCATTTCGCTTTCGCTGAAACCTGTATATTCCGTATCAACCATACGGTTATTGAATGTATTCCAGAACCAGAATCCAAGACGGACGGGGCGGAAAAATTCGCTGTCGTGTTCAATTTTCTCCAATTTGGTGCGATACAGCCACACGCTATTGCCGATTCCGTAACTCTTCCCGATAATAACTAAATTCACATTGCCGATGCAGTGATTGTCTTCAAAAATAATTGGGCTGGGTCGTTCTTCGCTTCCATTTGTAGATCCTCCGCAGACGTCAATAGCGGCAAGTGAATAATTTACATCTCCGTTATAATATGCGCCTGTATTACCCTGTTCGGGATTAGTGTTATTGCCGGGCATGGCTTCGACTTTGATCTTATTGCGACGGTAAACGATATTGTTGTCATGGTCGCTGTTGACAGTCCATATACCACATGCGCCCGTGCAACCGTCTTCCGCTTTCAGCACGATGATATTGTCTTCAAAGAGCATGTTTTCCATCGTTCTGCCGTCGTAGTTCGTAACGCGCATCCCCACTACGCTTGATTTACGATTATATTCGGTACTGCGCATTGAAGGGGAAAATCCGCGCATGTAGATGAAGTTGTTGGATACATGAATGTCATTTGCCCATCCTACTCCGAGCGGGTTGTAGCCCATGCCGAATATTTTGTTATGTGTCGCCTGACTCTCCGCATATATTCCCAGAGCAAAACTGTTCGTTTCAAAACTGTCGGAATACAATTCATTATGTTCTATCTTGCCACTGCCGTCTATACCTCGGTGACGGAAACGCCGCAGTGAATTGAATGCAAAAATATTACTTGGCTTACTTCCTGTCATGACTGCACGGATACCTGAATGACGGTCAGTAACGACCGAACCTCTGTCGTATAAAACATTATGATGTATATTTCCGTCAGATGTTTTCATACCGCAGATATCATCGCCGTAATAATCGACTGTAATACCAGCCACTTCGTTATAGGTGTCGCCCATGTGATATAAATAAAGAGGATTGAAACCATCGCCTAAAATGCTTGCTCCACCGTTTCGACCTTGTTTTATAATGCCGTTAAAAATTTTGAAATTTACGAAGTTCCACAATCCCGAGCGGATACCGAAAGTAGCCTTTTCTTCGTAACGAGCGTCTCCTGTAATGTCTGGCGTACCATCATCGTAAATAATCGTATGTCCGTTGAGATCCAGTTCCACATTACTTGTTTTTATATTGATTGCCAGAGTCCGTACTGTCAAATCCTGCGTAAGCACGTATTTAGCATTACCTTGTGTCAATGTATATGGCGCTTCGCCTTCCATGTCTTCGGGAATACGAATAATGTCGGGCGTAAATTCCTTAGTTGTGAAAGTATAATCGCCGGATATGATACATATTCCGTCATAATCTTGCGCTTTGATACGGTAATGGTATGTTTTGCCTGATTCTAATCCTTTAATATGATGAAGATGTTGATAATAGTAAGAATCCGATTGCTCGGTAGTTTGTCCATACTGATCTGTTTCTCCGTATTCGATGATGGATATAGCAGGCAAAGCAGTTGAAAAACCGACAGCATGAGAGTTGTAGGAATTGTGTTCCCAAAAACCTGTTTGTTCTATTGTCAGTTGACTGCCGAATGTTTCTTTGATAAATGGTTCTGTGTCGGGAGCAAAATTTTCCAGACGGTAGTTAAAAAAATATTCATCGTCATTTTTCGGGTTGATAAAGGCTTGCGGAGGCGTAAGCGAACATTCACATTCATCATCAACAGGATTACCGTTATCATCTTTAACATCCAAAGGCTCGGAACAGGATGACAAAACGATGCATGTCAATAAAAGATACTTAGTAATTGTTGTTTTCATAATATAAATAAAACTTTGTGAATTAATAATTAAAACCGTGCAAAGTTACATAAAAATTCATTAACGATACAAAAGCAGGTAAAAAATAATTTGTTTTTACAGAGAAAAGTAGAAAAATATTTTGAATTACCTGAACTCAATTAATACTAAACAGCCATCAAAATATGTTTAATGTTTTTTTGAGTATTTGTATTATATTATTTATTCTACTTGTTTCGCTTTGGCGTTAATCTGCGCAGTATTTTATTATTAACTATTTCGTAATAGCAATTTGCTGTTGATATCGCAAGCATATAGACATTTCGCTTACAAATTACAATCATCTATATCATGTGCCAATTATAGCTTTTATCTTTTTTTGTGCTTGATATTTGAAAAAATATTTACATTTGCAATATTTTTTAAAATAAGATAATGGAAAATTTAGGGGAAAGAATAAAGCAATTGCGCGAAGCCGCAAATGTTTCCGTTGAAGGCGCTGCAAAAGCGGCAGGACTCGAACCTTCACAAATTGAACTTATAGAAAGCGGTGAGGTTATTCCGAGAATATCGCTATTAACAAAATTTGCTCGCTGCTTTGGCGTACGTGTCGGCACATTGCTCGATGGTTATGAAAAAATGGGACCTGTAATTACTCGAAATCGTAAGTTGCTGCCGACTACGCGGCTTGCCGAAGAACATGCGGCTTATCGTTCGCACATGGATTATTTTTCGTTGGCGCAGGGAAAACATGACAGAAATATGGAGCCTTACATAGTGAATATTCATTATTTGCCGCCGCTTCGCGAGTATTATCAAAGCCACGAAGGGGAAGAATTTTTCTATGTGATCGAAGGCGAAATATCAATTTATTACGGAAACGAAATTTTTAATCTCAGCGCAGGCGACAGCATATATTACGATTCTGTTGTTCCGCATTGCGTTTCGTCGAGCAAGAAAGATGAAAATGCAAAAGTTTTGGCTGTTACATACACGCCGTTTTAATTATCTTTAATTTATATTTTATGGCTGACAAATTGCAGAGAGATAATTCCTCCGAATCCAAAATATCTCTTATTGATGACACGTTAGGCGGTTTACTCGAAAAATGGGCTGCCGAATGTCCGGAACACGATTTTCTGGTTTATCCCGACAGGAATTTACGATTGACATATAAAGAATTTAATACTCGTGTTGATAATATTGCCTGCGCCCTGTTGTCGCTTGGAGTAACAAAAGGCAGTAAAGTAGGAGTTTGGGCAAAAAATGTTCCCGACTGGCTGACATTCATGTTTGCTTCGGCAAAAATCGGCGCCATACTTGTAACCATAAATACCAACTACAAAAAATCGGAAGTAGAATATATAATGCAAAATGCCGATATTCATACAATGTGCTTGGTAAGCGGCTATCGCGACAATAATTATATTGATATTATTTACGATTTGGTTCCCGAACTGAAAACGCAAAATAGAGGCGAACTCGAAAGCCCGCGTTTTCCCGAATTGAAAAATGTTGTGTATATAGGACAGGAAAAATATCGCGGAATGTACACAACTCTCGAACTTATTGTTATGGGAAATTTTATGGACAAAGAACCTGTGCGTAGCATATCGTCAACAATAAATTGCCACGAGGAAGTAAACATGCAATATACTTCCGGCACAACAGGATTCCCGAAAGGCGTAATGTTGTCGCATCATAATATTTTGAATTGCGGCATGGCAACAGGCGAGTTTATGGATTTTACCTCCGCCGATAAATTACTTACCTGCGTTCCGCTGTTTCATTGTTTTGGCTGCGTACTGGCTTTATGCGCGGTAATCACTCATGGCTCAACAATGGTTATGATCGAAGAGTTTGATGCGCTCAAAGCGCTTGCATCCATTCACAAAGAACGTTGTACAATACTTTACGGAGTGCCTACAATGTTTATTGCCGAACTCAATCATCCGATGTTTGACATGTTTGATATGACATCGTTGCGTACGGGAATTATGGCAGGTTCGGTTTGTCCGATAGAAACGATGAAGCAAGTCATGGAACGCATGCACTGCAACGTAATAAGCGTATATGGACTGACAGAAACTTCGCCCGGAATGACTGCCACACGAATGACCGACACCGCCGAAGTGCGCGCAACAACAGTAGGACACGATTTTCCTTTTGTTGAAGTAAAAGTTATAAATCCCGAAACAGGCAACGAATGTACTGTCGGCGAACAGGGCGAAATGTGTTGCCGCGGATACAATATCATGAAAGGATATTATAAAAACCCCGAAGCCACCGCCGAAATTATCGACTCTGACGGATTTTTACATTCAGGCGATTTAGGCGTAAAAGATGAAGATGGAAATTACAGAATAACAGGCAGAATAAAAGATATGATAATTCGCGGAGGCGAAAATATTTATCCCCGCGAGATAGAAACATTTTTGTATAAAATACCACAAATAAAAAACGTGGAAGTTGTAGGGCTTGCAAGTCCCAGATATGGCGAGCAGGTAGCGGCATTTATCACGCTCAAAGACGGCGAAACGCTTGCCGAAGAAGACGTCTTAACATATTGTCGGGGAAATATTGCACGATACAAAATACCTAAATATATCTTTTTTATTGAAGAATTTCCGATGACGGCAAGCGGGAAAATCCAAAAATACCGCCTCCGCGACTTAGGCATAGAACTGCTCGAAAAGGCAGGAATAGAGATTGTCTAATGATTAATGATAAAATGGTTAATGGTAAATCACTTTTAACTTTACAAACTTTATAACTGAATAAAAAAGGTGTAGCGGAAATACCTCGGGCGTGAGAACATCTCACACCTATGTGGGGAAACAAAAACGAAGCATATGGAGAAACAAAAACGACGCATAAGGGGGAACAAAAGCGACGCATAAGTGAGCAGAAACATGCCTCTGCCTGTCGCGCGGGATGCAGGCTGTTATATGAAAAAACGACTGCGCTCTGTGCGTAATATCTTTTATCCTTATTTTCTACCGAACTTTAATCTTTAACGGGATTAACCATTTCATCATTTATATTATATCATTAACCAGCGGTTTGGTATTGCCAGTCAATCACCACGTAATAATCTTATCGACTATTGCCCGTTGCTCGCTTGCTGTACGGCGCAAGTAGATACGCGTTGTTTCGATGCTTTCGTGTCCCATCAAATCTGCCAAAAATGCAATATCATTGAATTTCTCCAAAAAATTCTTTGCAAAACGATGACGGAAAGAATGTGGATAAATCACTCTACTGTTTATTCCGTATTTTCGGGCAAAATGTTTCAGTTGCATGGAAATACCTCTTTCGGTGATTTGCTCGCCAAAACGATTTTGAAAAATATATCCGGTATTAAACCTTTCTTCTTTCAACCATTTGGAAGCTTCTCTGCGCAATTTTTTAGGGATGTAAATCCTGCGAGTTTTCCCGCCTTTGGTGTACATATCCAAATATCCGATTTTGACATGTTCCGCTTTTATTTGTAACAGTTCGCTGATTCGCGCTCCTGTTGCCGTTAAAAACCAAACCACAAAATACCATTTGGTATATCCATCCTTTCGTAGTTTGTTTTTCAGAAATTTGTAATCGGCATCGCTGACAACATTTTCGAGAAAGTTTCTTTGTTGCTTTTTCACTAACCTGAGTTTTAGCCGTTCTTTTTTGATGAAGCCAAGAAATTTATTTAATGCCTGCAATCGCAAATTTATCGTTTGCGGTTTGAAATGTTCCATCAAATAACATTTGTAAGCTAATAAGTTTCTTCTGTCAACCTTTTCATATTGAGAAAGAAAATAATTGATTGTCCATGCATAAGAAGTAATTGTCCTTTTTGACAAATAATTCTTTTCAAGATGATTTCTAAATTTTTTTACCATAATTCTTTTGAAATTTTAGAGTTTATAGCGACAAAGTACAATTACAAATTAACAACTGCTCGGTTTCTCCTGCTTTTTTGCAGACAACAGTCAATTTTGCAAAAATATCCTTATTGCTTTTTCGTAATTATTGTTGAAAAATCCTCGATATAACACTTGGGTGTTAAATTTAACAAAAAAACACTACATTGATTTATAAAAACCGTAAGTTGTTAAAATAAATTATAATTTTGCAGGTTATAATCTTTGAAATTGAGTTTATGTACGAATATATAAAAGGAAATATAACAGAATTAACTCCCGCTTATGCTGTTGTAGAAACGGCGGGAATAGGTTATTTTATCAACATATCGCTGCAAACGTACAGCCAAATTTGTCAACGCAACGATGTGCGCTTGCTTTTGCACTATGTTATTCGTGAAGATGCCCATATATTATTCGGTTTTTTTGACGATGACGAGCGTAATGTTTTTCGTCTTTTGCTTTCGGTGAACGGAATAGGCGCAAATACTGCGCGAATGATGCTGTCGTCAATAACCTCGCAAGAGGTGCGAATGGCAATAGAAAAAGATGATATAACAAAACTTAAAAGCGTAAAAGGAATAGGATTGAAAACAGCACAGCGTATTGTTGTCGATTTGAAAGATAAAATATCGAAAACGCCTGCCGGTAATATCTTTGTGTCGAAAGATAATCATGTTCGAGACGAAGCCATATCGGCAATGATTACACTTGGGTTCACAAAAAACACTGTCGAAAAATGTATCGATGCTTTGCTGATTAAAGAACCCGATTTGAATGTCGAATCTATTATAAAGCAAGCGTTAAAACAACTTTGATTAAAATTAGAAATATCCGAAATATGACAATAAATATCAAATATAACAGCATTAAATTATTAATAATAAAAATACTTCCATCAATATTTTTGATGTGTATGTTTGCAGCGTACACGTCAGGTCAGACAACCGATTCAAAAGACAATCGGAGTTGGATTGACCTCAAAGAAAATGTGCTGATAGAATATGACCAAACTACCGACAAATATATATTTTATCACATGGAAGGCAGCAAAAAATCTTATCCTTTCAAAGTAATGGATAAAGATGAATTTGAAAAATATCAGATTCAAAATTCCATACGTAATTCGTGGATAGAACAGCGAAAAACATCAACATCTTCGCAAAGCGGTTCGGGTTCGGGCATTGGAGGCGGAATTTTGAAAATTGACAATGATATTTTCGGTACGATTTTCGGAGGAAATGAAATTGTAATTATCCCGCAAGGTACGGCAGAACTCATTTTTACAATCAACAATACAAAAACAACCAATCCGATGGTTGCGGCAAATTACCGTTCGTCAACAAGTTTTGATTTTGACACAAAGCTTCAATTCAACGTATCGGGAAGCATTGGCGAAAGAGTGAAAGTAGAATTTAATTACAACACCGAAGCCACATTTGATTTTGAAACAAAATTGAAAATCGGATACGAAGGCGGCGAAGATGATATTATTCAGAAAATAGAAGTTGGTAATGTTTCGTTTCCTCTCTCAGGAACGCTGATTTCGGGAGCGCAAAATTTATTTGGTATCAGAACAGATTTGAAATTTGGAAAATTAAGCGTTTCGGGAATTGTATCAAAACAGGAAAGTGAATCTAAAACAATGGAAATAAAAGGCGGAGCGCAAATAAGCGACTTTGAATTAAGAGCCGACGAATACGATGCAAACCGACATTTTTTCCTTTCTCAAACTTTTCGCGATAATTACGACCGCTCGCAGCGAAACATTCCATATATTCAGTCGGGCATAAACATTACACGAATAGAAGTTTGGGTTACAAACAAAACAAGCAGTTTCGACAATTCGCGAAGCATTGTCGGATTTATCGACCTTGCCGAACCCAAAGTAATGTATCAGGAATCGCGATTTCAGAAGCCAAATCCGCCGGCGTTTCCAACAAATAATGCAAACCG
The DNA here is from genome assembly GCA_031274595.1 of Prevotellaceae bacterium. Classification (GTDB taxonomy): domain Bacteria; phylum Bacteroidota; class Bacteroidia; order Bacteroidales; family UBA932; genus JAIRKV01. The sequence continues at coordinate 11,281 of JAISPX010000160.1, forward strand.
TTTGCTCGAAATTCTGGATGCAAATTCATTTCGCGCAGTTGCAGATGTTACCACATATCTGAATGCAAATTTAATGGTCAGCGGAAACGATTATGAAAAACTTGAAAATGCACGTAAACTGATAGAAGATGTAGATTATACATTAAACAGCCAACTCGGTTATATTTCGCTGAACGGCGCTCTCAACAATGACGAAGTCCTTGCTGTTGCTTATGAATACACGGCAAACGGAGTTTCGTACAAAGTCGGCGAACTTTCAACAGACGGAATAATATCGCCAAACGTGCTGGTTGCAAAATTACTGAAAGGAACAAACCTGACTCCGTCTTTGCCTACATGGAAATTGATGATGAAAAATATTTATACAATTTCGGCAATATCATTTTCAAAAGATGAATTTTATCTTGACGTTTATTACCAAAACGATGAAGCGGGAACAGATTTAACATTTTTGCCCGAAGGAGCAATAAAAAACACGCAACTTATCAGAGTTCTGAATTTGGACAATATCAACAATTCACAAGAAGCATATCCCGATGGAATGTTTGATTTTGTAGAAGGCGTAACGGTATTATCATCTCGCGGACGAATTATATTTCCTGTGCTTGAACCGTTTGGAAATTATTTGAAAGAAAAAATAAATAACGATGCAATAGCATCAAAATACGTTTTTCAGGAATTATATGATTCTACATTAGTTAAAGCCCGCGAACTTGCCGAAAAAAATAAATTCAGCATAAAAGGTTCATATAAATCGGAAGGCTCATCGGAAATAATGCTCAGCGCATCCAATATTCCCGAAGGCTCGGTAACGGTAACAGTGAACGGAGTTAAACTTATGGAAAATGTCGATTACGTTGTAAATTATACAATGGGGACAGTCAATATTATCAATTCGGCATATCTGCAATCGGGAATGACATTGAAAGTTTCGCTCGAAGACAACAGTTTGTTCAGTTTGCAACAAAAAACAATGTACGGAGTTCACTTAAATTATGAAATAGATAAAAATTTCAACATAGGAGCAACATATCTCGGATTATACGAACGACCAATGGTGCGAAAAGTTTCGTATGGCGAAGACCCAATTTCAAACGCCATGTTAGGATTAAATTTATCGTATCGAAAAGAAGCCCCGTTTTTGACAAAACTTGTTGATAAAATTCCTTTATTAAATACACGAGAATCATCATATCTTGCCGTAGATGCCGAATTTGCAAAACTGCTTGCAGGACAATCAAGCGCAAATTCGTATATCGACGATTTTGAAGCATCTCGCGCAACACTTGACTTGCGAGCCTTTAATGCGTGGTCGCTCGCAAGCACGCCGCAAAAACAAACAGATTTGTTTCCCGAAGGCGAGTTAAGTAATAATATCGACTACGGTAAAAACAGAGCCAAATTTGCATGGTATTCAATATCAACAGACCTTACGCGAAATACAAGTTATACGCCGTCGTATATAAGAAATAATCCCGAATTTCGTGAAAATCATTTTGTGCGCGAAATTCCAGTTACCGAAGTTTATCCCAACAAGGAAATAACAACAGGAACGTCAGAATATATATCAACTCTCAGCATGGCATTTTATCCAAACGAACGCGGACCTTACAATTATGACATAGCAAACCTCAACGGCGAAGGCAAATTCACAAATCCCGAAAAACGCTGGGGCGGAATAATGCGTGCGCTTACAGTTACAGATTTTGAAACGGCAAACTATGACCATATAGAATTTTGGCTGATGGATCCGTTTGTATATAATCAAAACTCATCGGGCGGTGAAATGTATTTAAATTTGGGAAATATTTCGGAAGATATACTTCGAGACGGAATGAAAGGTTTTGAACACGGACATCCATATCCATTTGAACTTGATGGCGTTGTAGAAACGGCTTGGGGACGCGTACCCAAAATTCAATCGCTGGTTTATACTTTCGACAATAACATACAAGCGCGTCCATATCAGGATATCGGATTTGATGGACTTAGAAATGAAGACGAAAGAGATTTTTTTGAAAGCAAATACTCATTTTTATCCAGTCTTTCGTGGTTAAATTCAACAGCATTTACAAAAATATCAGATGACCCGTCGAGCGATAATTTCCGACATTATCTCGATGAATCATTCAATGAAGACGAGGCAACTATTCTCGACCGCTACAAAGATTTCAACGGACCAGATGGCAATTCGCAACCATCCGACCTCACAGGCGGACAAAACCGAATGTCAACAACATATCCCGATATAGAAGACTTAAATCGCGACAACACGATGAATGAGTCGGAAAGTTATTTTCAATATAGATTAAAACTCACTCCCGCAACAATGATTGTAGGCGAAAATCATATTTCGGATGTTCGCGAAGTTACCGTTGATTTCAGAAACAGCGAAGGACCGAAAACAGTTCGCTGGTTTCAATTTAAAATACCTCTAAGTGAATATCAAAAAGAAGTTGGCGATATAAGCGATTTCAAATCCATAAGATTTATGAGGCTTTTTGTTCGCGGATTTAAGGAAACAACATATTTCAGATTTGCATCGCTTGATTTGGTTCGCAGCGAATGGAGAAGATATAATTATTCAATGATTGAAGGACAGGAAGGATTGGCGCAACCTGAATTACCTAATGCAACATTTGACGTTTCGGTTGTTAATCTTGAAGAAAATTCAAGCCGCACTCCTGTAAATTATGTAATGCCTCCGGATGTTCAGCGCGAATTAAATTATGACAACTATCAATCTATACAGATGAACGAACAGGCAATGGAATTTAAACTTGTTGACCTTGGCGACGGCGAAGGTCGCGCAGTATATAAAAATTCACTGTTTGATTTTCGTCAGTTCCGCAGAATAAGATTAGATGCGCACGCCGAAGCAATTCCGGGTTATCCGTTAAAAGATGACGACATAACCTTGTTTATACGAGTAGGAAACGACTATCGCAACAACTATTACGAATACGAAATACCGCTTGTGCTTACTCCGCATCGTTCTACATACAGCAACAACAGCGAAGCCGACCGTTTGATAGTTTGGCCAAGAGAAAATATGCTCAATATTGCACTGGAAGATTTTACCAATCTGAAACTTGAACGAAATCAACAAATAAAACAATACGGAGGTTCGCAATCTTCGCTTTACGAAAAAGTTGTAGGAAAAAATCGTATAAAAATTGTAGGAAATCCCAATTTAGGCTCGGTTAAAGTTATTATGATAGGCGTACGAAATCCGAAAAAAACAGCAGGAAGAAACGATGATGGACTTGATAAATCAGCAGTAATTTGGGTAAATGAATTTAGACTTGCCGATTACGAAAATGAAGGAGGCTGGGCTGCTACAGCCCGCGCAACTGCACAACTTGCGGATTTAGGTTCGCTTACTCTTGCAGGAACTATGATAACAAACGGATTTGGAAGTATAGAACAGCGTTATATCGACAGAGCGCACGAAGACACTTACGAATACAGCGTAATGACCAATCTTGAACTCGGAAAATTCTTCCCCGAAAAATGGGGCGTGAAAATTCCTTTCTTCTTCGGATATTCGGCACATCACGAAATACCGCTGTATAATCCTTTTAATCAGGACGTGAAACTGAAAACAGCATTGGATGCGCTTTCGGGATATTCGCGCGACTCGCTGGCAATGATGGCAAAAACTTATGTTCAGCAAAAATCGTTCAACCTGTCTAATGTCCGCATTACGCCTATGGGACACGATGGTCAAAAAGTTTTTGATATTTCAAATCTTTCGTTGAGTTACGCTTATACGCAGCAATTCAGCCGAAATGCACGTTTGGCTGGAAATTTACAGGAATCTTACAGCGCGCTTTTATCGTATGCGTACAATGTTCAGCCAAAATACTGGCAACCGTTCAAAAAATTAAAACCAAAAGCGCTGGCATTTTTCCGCGATTTGGGAATAAATCCGTATCCTAATCAATTTAGTTTTACTTCGGAAATAAACAGATATTATAATGAGTTAACTACAAGAAATATATCAACGCCTGAACTTGAAATTCCATCAACATATTCAAAAGATTTTACATGGGAACGGCGTTATTCGGTTGTATATGATATAACAAAAAATCTTCGAGTTGATTTCAATGCCACAAACCTTGCTCGTATCGATGAACCCGAAGGAATGGTGAATAAAGACCGCGACCCTGACAGTTACCGACATTGGCGAGACTCTGTGTGGAGCAATTTCTGGAATTTCGGACGCAACATTAATTATAATCATCAACTGCAATTTACATGGCAAGTGCCTTTGAACAAAATCGGGCTTTTGAACTGGCTGAGTCCTCAGATAACTTATCGCGCGGGCTACGAATGGGTTGCAAATATGCGAAATATGGAAGATTACGACCCCGGAAATACTATCAGCAACACTCAGGCAATAGATATAAATACAAGCGCAACGTTAACAACTTTGTATAACAAAGTCAAGTTTCTGAAACGGATTAACGATGAATTTGACGGGCGATCACGTGCAAATGCTGAAACTACAACAGTAACGTATGAATCGAAAAAAACAAGATTCATGCCGAACAGAAAACATACAATTACGCATAAACTTAAAACAATGAACATTTCGGTTAAAGCGTTTGACAGCAGCGGAAAAGAAATAAGAGGAAATGTTCAGGTTATAGATAAAAACAGTATTGCCGTTTCGTTCGACAAGGAACACAAAGATGCAACGGTTGTTGTAACAGGGAAAGTTCCTAAACCTCAAAATCCTGTTTCGTACACGGCAAAATTCCTTGCGCGTTTGCTGATGTCGGTTAAAACCGTTAATTTCTCATATACGCAACAGGGCGCAACTACTTTACCCGGATTCAAAGGCGAATCAAAATTTTTAGGAATGAGTAATTTTAATGGAACAATGTCTCCCGGTTGGAAATTCATATTAGGCGACCAGTCGGTTGATTTTGTTGATATGGCGCGACAAAACCGCTGGCTCACAACCGACACAACGTTCTTCAATCCGTATTTAATGTCGCAAACTAAAAACTTCACGTACCGCGCAAGAGTAGAACCAATCAAGAATCTGAATATAGATATTTCGGGTCAACGCCAAAAAATGACAAGCAATGTACGCTATAGCGTTGTGGATGCCGGCGGGCTCGGAACAGAAACAGGAAGTTTCAATATATCGGTTATATCAATAGGTTCGGCATTTGAAAATCCAACGGCAGAAAATAAATATAAATCAAAATCTTTTGAAAAATTCTTGTCCGTGCGTAAAGAATTTGCATGGAAGCTGGCAAATAAACGATTGGGAGAATCACAAATGGGCTACAATCCGGGAACAGGCGAATATCCTGATGGATATGGACAATTCTCGCAGGAAGTTTTAATAAATTCTTTTTTATCGGCTTATGCCAATGTTTCAAATTCAAAATTCATTGATTTTACAAAAATCCCTCTGCCCAACTGGAATATTCAATATACAGGTTTGGCGCGTTTAAACAGTCTCAAAAAATATTTGTCAAGCGCAACAATCGTACATTCGTACACTTCGATATATTCAATAAATTCATTCTCGTCGAACCAATTGTACAGCCAAAGCGCAGATGGATTAAGTTATGTTCGCAATGTTTTGGGCGATTTTATTGCACACCGCGAAATGACAAACGTATCGCTACGCGAAACGATGAATCCTTTGTTTAAAATTGATTTGAGTTTCAAAAATATGTTGCTTACCAATTTTGAAATAAGCCGCACGCGAACAGTTTCGCTTAGTTTATCCAATAATCAGATTACCGAAGCGCGAACTCATCAATATGTTTTTGGCGCAGGATATATGTTTGAAGACCTTCCACAGATATTTAACTTCGGAAGTTTGACAAGTCGTAATCAGAGAACAACATTGAGATTGAAAGGAGATTTTTCACTCCGCGAAGATTTGAATATAATTCGCAAACTCGACCAAAGCGATATATACAGCCAGATTGGCGATGGCAGAAAAGTTGTTTCTTTCACAGCAACGGCAGATTATGCAATTGGCGATAAAATAAATTTACGATTATTTTTTGAACGTCAGCTGAACGAACCTTACGTATCGTCAATAGCAACAACAAACACATCGTTCGGATTCAGTTTGCGGGTAGTATTGGCGCAATAAGTTGATTTGTTTGTTGATTTGTTGGTTTGTCATTGCAAACATAAAAGGTGAAGCAATCCAATTAACCATTAGATTGCTTTATTTCTACAATTTTTCATAAACTTTATTTTTTATTTGTACTTTTGTGGCTTCATTTATGAGAATGAATTGTTAATTATGTATTATTATCGTTTTTATGGAAATTACAACAAAATACAACCCAGTTGAAGTTGAAGACAGACTTTATGCTTATTGGATGGAAAACGGATTTTTCAATTCCGACCCTGACGAACGCGAGCCTTATACAATTGTAATACCGCCGCCAAACGTTACAGGCGTTTTGCACATGGGACACATGCTCAATAATACAATACAGGATGTTTTGGTACGGCGTGCGCGTATGCTCGGCAAAAACGCTTGCTGGGTTCCGGGCACCGACCATGCTTCAATTGCAACCGAAGCCAAAGTCGTTGCAAAACTTCGCGAACAGGGAATAAGCAAAGACCAACTTACCCGTAACGAATTTTTGAAACACGCTTGGGAATGGAAAGAAAAACACGGCGGAATAATTCTCGAACAATTGAAAAAACTTGGCGCTTCGTGCGATTGGCGGCGCACACGATTCACTATGGATGAAAAATTATCCGAAGCCGTTATCGACACTTTCATTTATCTTTACAATAAAAACTTAATATATCGCGGCGTGCGAATGGTAAACTGGGATCCAGTGAGTAAAACAGCGGTTTCAGACGAAGAAGTTATTCACAAAGATGTGAATTCAAAACTTTACTATTTATCATATCCAATAGTCGGTGAAAATAAAAGTCTGACAATAGCAACCACACGTCCCGAAACAATTATGGCAGATGTTGCAATTTGCATAAATCCCAATGACGAACGTTATGCCGACATGAAAGGCAAAAAAGTATATATTCCATTAATAAATAAAGAAATTCCCGTTATTTTTGATGAATATGTTACTATGGACTTCGGAACAGGTTGCCTCAAAGTTACGCCAGCACATGATGTTAACGATTATGCGCTTGGAATAAAATACAATTTGCCTGTGATTGATATTATCGACAATGATGGACGATTGAATCAAAAAGCGCAGATTCTTGTCGGCGAAGACCGCTTTGCGGCTCGTAAAAAAATCGTAAGGATGCTTGATGATGCAGGACTTCTTATAAAAACCGAAGATTATAAAAGTAACATAGGATTTTCCGAACGCACTGATGCCGTAATCGAGCCTAAACTTTCGATGCAATGGTTTTTGAAAATGGACGAAATATCAAAGCCTGCGCTTGATTATGTATTAAGCGGCGATGTAAAATTAATTCCCGATAAATTCAAAAACACATATAAACATTGGATGGAAAATGTTCGCGACTGGTGTATATCGCGTCAGCTTTGGTGGGGACAACGTATTCCCGCATGGTATTTGCCCGATGGAAATTTTGTAGTTGCAAAAACTGTTGACGAAGCATTTAATCTTGCACAAAAAAAATATAATAATATAAAAATCGATGAATTGCGTCAGGATGAAGATGTTGTAGATACATGGTTTTCGTCGTGGCTTTGGCCTGTTTCTGTTTTTGACCCTTCGGTGTGCGGACATCCTGAAATCGCTGGAAACGCAGATTTGAATTATTATTATCCTACCAACGATTTGGTAACGGCTCCCGAAATTTTATTTTTCTGGGTGGCTCGCATGATAATTGCAGGACATGAATTTCGCGGCAAAGCGCCTTTTTCAAATGTATATCTCACAGGCATTGTACGCGATAAATTGGGAAGAAAAATGAGCAAATCGCTTGGAAATTCTCCCGACCCATTAAAGTTGATAGAACAATACGGCGCTGACGGCGTCCGCGTGGGAATGTTGCTTTGCTCATCGGCGGGAAACGATATTTTGTACGATGATTCGCAAGTAGAACAGGGACGTAATTTTTGCAATAAAATATGGAATGCTTTTCGTTTGGTGAAAAGTTGGAATGTAGAGCAAATTCCGCAACCCGATTACTCCGCAAAAGCAATTGAATGGTTCAACTCCAAATTCAATAAAACGCTTAAAGAAATTTATGATAATTTTGATAAGTACAGAATTTCGGAAGCGCTGATGAATGCATACAAACTGTTCTGGGATGATTTTTGCGCATATTATCTCGAAATAATAAAACCATCATACGGCGCGCCTGTTGACAAATCAACACATACGGCAACATTGGCTTTTTTTGAAAATCTTTTGAAAATTCTTCATCCGTTTATGCCTTTCATTACGGAAGAAATATGGTTGATTCTGAATGATGACAAGAAAGAAAATAAAACTGTCATGCTCTCACAACAGCCAAAACCTTACGGCTTTGATGAAAAAATTGTTGACACATTTGAGCAGGTAAAAGATATTATTATAAATATCCGAGCATTGAGACAAAGCAAAAATATCTCGCCTAAAGAATATCTTGATTTGTTTGTAAAAGGCGATATTGATTTATCGTTTACTTCTGTTTTGATGAAGTTGGCAAATGTTTCTAAAATTGAAAAAACAGATAACAGCATTGAAAACGCTTCATCGTTCATAGTAGGCACAAGCGAATATTATGTTCCTGTGGGCAATAAGATAGATTTAGATGAAGAGTTGGAAAAACTCAAAAAAGAAGTTGAATATACAAAAGGATTTCTGGCAAGCGTAAATAAAAAATTAAGCAATGAAAAATTTGTAAACAGCGCACCCGAGAATGTAGTTGTTTCCGAGCGCAAAAAACAGTCGGACGCAGAATCGAGGATAAAAATTTTGGAAGAAAATATCGCTCGTTTACAGTCAAATAACATATAAGTAATTAAAAAAGTTTGATTTGAAATTTGTATTAATAAAAAATATAACTACCTTTGCACCCTCATTTTAAAATGAGATTGATGATTCAGTAGCTCAGCCGGTAGAGCACATCCCTTTTAAGGATGGGGTCCTGGGTTCGAATCCCAGCTGGATCACTCGAAAGCAATTAATCCGCAAAAGATTGATTGCTTTTTTTATTCTGTATATCATTCCCCACTCATTAAGAAACGAATGGAAGCCGTAAAATACAAAAAAACTGTTAGGGTTATATGCTTATATTCCACAACTTTACATTTCAATTCTCTAATTTATTTTTTTCTTTCCCAATAGCGGTAAATTTCTACACCGATAGCCGTAAATTTCTTCTTCGGTAGAAATTTTTTTCTACGCCGATAGAAATAAATTTTCTCTTCGATAGAAATTTTTTTCTTCCCTTATAAAAATTTTGCTCCGTAAGGGTAGAAATTTATCGGTTACACTTGGCGTTTATTTTTTTGCAACTTTATAATCTGTATTAAAACCGCTGTTAAGAAATGGTTAATGATACAAGGGCTACAAATCACTTTCAACTTTACAAATTTTATGAACTTTATAACTAAAATCGTACAAATCAACAAAAGAAATAATGCGCATCGCAACCGACTGTCATCAACTTTTACAAAAATATTGATAATTTTTTTAATTAATTTATCATCAGATATTATTTGTTTCGTATCTTTGCGAAATGATTTCAAGCATATTTAATAAATTTGTGAATTAAATGTTAACTATTAAACAATTACGTGATAATCCTTCATACATTATAGAGAGGCTGAATGTTAAAGGATTTGCTGCCGAAAATATTATCGCCGAAATTTTTAATCTCGACGATAGCAGAAAAGCAATTCAAACAAAACTGGATGCAAATCTTGCCGAGCAAAACAAAATTGCGAAAGAAATAGGTATATTGTTTAAGCAAGGCGCACAAACAGAAGCCGAAGCCGCAAAGCAACGCAGTGTTGATCTTAAAGAAATATCAAAAAAGATGCAGGACGAAATGGCTGAAACGGAAAAACTTCTTTCAGAAAAGATAGTTTTGTTGCCTAATATTCCTCATACATCCGTCCCCGCCGGCAAAACGGCAGACGATAATGTAGAAGTGCGGCGCGGCGGCATAGTTCCCGAACTGCACAACGCTTTGCCTCATTGGGAACTCGCAAAAAAATACGATATTATCGATTTTGAACTCGGCGTGAAACTCACAGGAGCAGGATTTCCCGTATATAAAGGCAAAGGAGCGCGTTTGCAGCGAGCTTTGATTTCGATGTTTCTTGATATAAATACGGCGGCAGGCTATCTGGAAATTGAACCGCCAATTGTTGTAAACGAAGATTCGGGTTTCGGCACAGGTCAGTTGCCCGACAAAGAAGGACAGATGTATCATGCCGAACTTGACAACTTTTATCTGATACCGACAGCCGAAGTTCCCGTAACAAATATTTACAGAGATGTGATTCTGAATAAATCGGATTTTCCGATAAAAATGACAGCATACACTCCATGTTTTCGGCGCGAAGCAGGTTCATACGGAAAAGATGTTCGCGGACTTAACCGACTGCATCAATTTGATAAAGTTGAAATAGTAGAACTTTCGCTGCCCGAATATTCTTACGAAGCGTTAGACAGAATGGTTAATCACGTTGAAGGTATAATCAAGCAACTTGAATTGCCATACAGAATTATTCGTCTTTGCGGCGGAGATATGAGTTTTACGTCAGCATTGACTTATGATTTTGAAGTTTATTCGACAGCGCAAAATCGTTGGCTCGAAGTGAGTTCGGTGTCAAATTTTGAATCGTTTCAGGCTAATCGTTTGAAATTGCGTTACCGCGATGACAATAAAAAAACACAACTGGCGCACACGCTCAACGGAAGCGCACTGGCATTGCCGCGAATTGTTGCAGCATTGATAGAAAACAATCAAACAGAACATGAAATATTAATTCCCAAACTGTTGCAGAAATATACAGAATTTCAAAAAATATTCTAATAAAACAAATAATATTATATTAAATAAATACACAAAAAAAATGAAAACAATTAAATTTACAATTATTATTGCGCTGTGCAGCGTAATTATTTGTGGCTGTTCAAAAAAAAGCGCCACTCCTCCGCACCTCCTTGCTGTTCCACAAGATGCAGCGATTGTACTTGCTTTTAATGCTAAACAAATTACCGAAAAATCGGGATTAAACAACATTAAACAGTATAAATTTTATCAACTCATAGAGAAAGAACTTAATCAGGATTCCGAAGAAACAAAATTCATAAATGATTTTCTGAAAAACACGCGTACTTCGGGCTTAAATCTTGATAATGTTTTTGTTTATGTAGTACCCGGCAACAATGTTTATGAATATAGCACAGGTATTACATTTTTGATAGATGATTTAAAAACCTTTGAAGGTTTTATCGAAAAATTAAGACTCGGCGATTTAAGCAGAAGCCCTCAAAGCATTATGGAAGACAGGAAGATTGCTATGGACGAAGGTTACTTGCAATGGAATGACGAAATTGCAGTAATATTAGTAGGAAAGGATAACAATTTTGATTTGCTTAACAAAGACGAAGCGAAAAGTATTTTGGCAAACGAATTATTCAAAAGTGAATATTCGGATAAAAATGACGCATATTTCTTTGCCGAATATAACTCTATAATTAAACTTGTTGACGATTTTTCTTCTCTATATCTTGGACAATCGGCAAACGTTAATTTTGACACATACAAAGATATTTCATTGTCGGTATCGGTTAATTCGGAAAAAGGCGAATTTGTTGCAACCGCAAAAATGTTGCCTGCCGAAAAAGCAAAAAAACTGTTTGACAAATTTTACAAAACCGACTTTAATGCAGATTTGTACAAATATTTCCCCGACAAAAGCATGCTCGCTGTAAAAGTGGCAATAAAACCGCTTGATGTTTACAACGAATACAAAAAATCTGTCGGATTAGGCGTAACAGAAGAACCGACAGGAACAACAAACGAAGAGGTTGAAATACTCGACGAAGACGGAAATGTAACCGATGTAGAAAGTATCGTTATTGACGAATACAGCGCTTATTCAAGAAACTATAATTATGGTACGAAAATGCTAATAGAACAATACGATGCAAAAATAACATCTGTACTTGAAAACTTTACCGGCGATTTTCTCGGAAGTTTATTCGGAATTACTAACGGCATGCCCGATTTTGCATTGGCGGCAGGCATAACAGAAGGAAAAGAAAATGACGTAATTGCATTGATTGAAGAAGCAGGATTTGCCAAAAATCCTGATGATTATTATTCGCTAAGCATACAAAATTTTAATTTTTATTTTGCTGTAAATAACAATATTGCATATTTAACAGGAAACACCGAATCTATGGCAAAATTTTTTGATAACGGATACAGTTCAAACATAACATCGGCAAAAGATTTAGGCAAAGAACTTAAAAGCGCAGTCAACTACGGCTATTTGGATATAAACATAAACAATTATCCTGCAATATTTAAATTTATTATTTCAACATCGCCTGAAGGAAAGTTGACTATGCCTTTGCTCGAAAAATTAAAATCAATAACTGCAAAAACAGATGCAAACAGCAACGAATTTAAAATAAAATTCAACGATAGCGATTCTGCGTTAAAAATCATTCTCAAAGGAATTGATGATTTAATAGTTGAACATCTTGGTTTGGCTCATTAATCTCATTAAAATAAAGATGTGAAAACAATAAAATTAAACACAGTTAAGCCAGATATATTTTCCGAGTCTGAAATTTCAGGCTCGGAAATTTGGCATAAAAATATTTGCTTTGAAAAAGGAAATACATATTTGATTTCAGCCGAATCAGGCAAAGGAAAATCATCTTTGTTTGATTTTATTTATTGTCGGCGCAACGACTATTCGGGCGAGATTTTATTTGATGAACAAAATGCAAAAACATTAAGTTATACTCAAAAAAAAGAACTGCGAAGCAATCACATAAGCCTTGTTTTTCAAGGATTCCGTCTGTTTTCGGAACTTACGGCAATGGAAAACGTAGAAATTAAAAATCGTTTGACAAATCATAAAACAAAAAAACAAATTGCCGAAATGTTTGAACAGATTGGCATTTCGCAAAAAATTGATACGCAACTGTCGCTGCTATCGTTTGGACAAAAGCAACGAGTTGCAATAATTCGCTCGCTTTGCCAGCCTTTCGATTTTCTATTACTCGACGAGGCTTTCAGTCATCTTGACGAAACAAATTACACAACAGCCTGCTCGCTTATTATCGACCAAGTTGAAGCAAATAATGCGGCATTGTTGGTAGCATCGCTCGGCGAACCTTATAAATTCAAGTATAATCATAAAATTTTATTATGATGTTAACGTGGAAATTATTAAAAAAGAATTTGAGCGTTCCTCAACTTGTAGGTTACGTTTTTGCAGGTTTTGTAGGACTTACGATAATTTTGTTCGGTATTCAGTTTTATGCCGATACCAGACCGCTTTACAGTTCAAACGACAGTTTTCTTAATCCCGATTTTTTGGTGATAAACAAAAAAGTTTCGGTATTATCCAATTTATCGTCATCGATGATAACATTCAACGAAAAAGACGTTGACGATATAAAAAAACAGCCTTTTGTAAAGAAAACAGGATTTTTTACATCAAGCAAATTCGGTATCCGCGCATCGGCTTCATCGTCAACTTTTGGCGGATTTTATACCGAAATGTTTTTTGAATCCGTTCCCGACGAATTTATTGATGTGCAAAGCGAAGACTGGACTTGGAGCGAAGAACAAAATTATATTCCAATAATTATCCCGCGAACTTATCTCACTCTCTACAATTTTGGATTTGCGCAAACACAAGGATTACCGCAGATTTCGGAAAATATCGTTGAAAAAATAAATTTAAAAGTAACCGTTTACGGAAACGGCAAAACCAAAATTTTTGATGCCCGCATAGTCGGTTTTTCCGATAAACTGAATACAATACTTGCGCCCGAATCATTTTTGAAATGGGCAAATGTTGAATTTGGCAGCGAAAGCGCGCCAAATCCGTCCCGTATTCTTGTTGAAACCTACAATCCAAGCGACCCGCTGATTGCAAAATATTTCGGAGAAAAAAATTACGAAATTGCCGATTACAGAGGAAATACAGGAAAAGCCGCATATTTTTTGCGTTTGGTAATAATTTCCGTCTTAATAATCGGCTTAATCATTACGCTTTTGGCAATATCGCTAATGTTGCTGAGCATAAGTTTGCTCATATACAAAAACAAAGAAAAACTCGAAAATTTAATATTGCTCGGATATTCGCGTGCGGTTGTTGCAAAACCTTATCAGATATTAGGTTTATCGCTTACTGCATTTATATTTACGCTTGCGTTTATAGTTGTGTTAATTATCCGAAATTTTTATATCAAAAAAATTTCTGTTTTGTTTGATAATCCTGAGATTGAATCGAACATAATATTCACATTTTCGATAGGTTTTGCAATTCTTTTAATCGTATGCGCCGTAAATGCATTGTGGATACGCAAAAAAGTAAACGAAACGGCAAAATAAAAGGCATAATAGCCATGAGAACTACAAAGTAATCTACATGCAATAGAACATTTAACTGTAAAAATTATGAACATTTTAGATGAAATAAAAAAATCAATTTTAGATGAAGGCGTAATCACCGAGAAAAAAGTAATCATGCTGCGAGAAGCATTGTATGACGATGGCGGCATAACCAAAGAGAAAGCTAATATTCTGTTTGAATTAAAAAATGCCTTTGAAAACAATAGTAATCATGCAAGCTGGGAAACGCTTTTTATAGATTCAATCACAAATTTTCTTTTGGAAGATGACGATTCGCCCGGCTCTATTGATGACGATGAGGCTCAATGGTTGCGGGCAAAAATTCAACGAGATGGCAGGCTGAGCAGAATAGACAAAGCATTGCTTGAAAATCTGAAAAAGCAATCTATCAATTTCCCCGAAATATTGCATTACAAAAATCGGCATGTACTATTTTTTGAAACAGTATTGTACAGTTCGCGCTTTGTTACGTTTCTGGCGGTAATAGGTTCATTGCTGGCATCGGTTGCTCTTTTTGTTTTGAGTACCATTAGAGTCGCCGAAGGTTTAATTGATTCCGTAAAAGCCATAACAACTTCCGAAAATGGCGCTATAGAACATGTGATTGCAAAATTTGTGTCGGCTATTGATGGCTATCTGTTTTCGACTGTGCTGTTTATTTTTGGCATGGGAATATACGAATTGTTCATCAGCAAAATAGATGTGGTAAGCAAAAGAAAAGACTCGCGCCCTAACTGGTTGATGATTGGGAGTATTGATGATTTGAAATCATCTTTGGGAAAAGTTATTTTGATGATTTTAATCGTTTCGTTTTTTGAACATTCATTAAACATGAAATATGAAAATATCAGCGATCTTCTGCTTTTGGGAGTAGGCATTATACTTATTTCGGCTGCATTATTCTTAACGCATGTTCATATAAAACATAAAGAGAAATAAGAATTTTGTTCAATTATATTGAGCAAAAAATTATTCTTCAATATGAGTTATTAAAACATTTTGCGCATTAAAATCGGCTGCCGCATCCATAATGTCAAGTAGTTGATTCCAATTTTCTAAAGGTTCGAAATTGTTTTTTAATATTTTGTTTACATGAATTGATAATTCATTATTATTAACAGACGCTTTCGATTTGAATTCGCCACAAATGTTTTCGATATTTTTGTTTAAATTTTCAACGTTTTCTACTTTATATCCTTCTGGAATTTTAACAGTAATAGTATAGTCTGATTTTCGGGCAAAACCCATATAAATATCCAAATGTCGGTTACGTTGCGCTTGATTCAATGATAGTTGATTTCCTATTAATAATCCTGCATTTAAAATGTAATTGTTACCTGCTTTTTTCAATAAATTTTCTTTGACATATTTTGTTCTATATATAAATTCTGGATTTACATGTATTATTCCTGAATTAATAACTTCATATTCAATAATTTCTTTAATATCAGCGTTGTGAAATAATTCGGCTTCTTTTTTGAAATAATCTTTTTGGTCTTTACGCGCTTTGGCAAATGCATTTTTGTAGTCGGGAATAAGTTTCTGCAAATTTTTATCCGCTTGCATCTCATCAAATAATGTTTTATTTATTCCAAGATATTTGCGTTCTTCGGCATTATAATCTTCATAGAGCAACAATACTTGCTGATACGCTTCTTTAAAATGTCCATCTAATGTAACTTCTCGTTCTATAATCAAGTCGGATTCGTTATTGCCAACAGTAACATAAATTTTTTCAGCATATATGTTTTCATCTGCTGTAAGTTTTGGAAGTGTAGCAATATTTTTCTTTTGCCCTTTTATAATTCTTTTGATATTATCGTATTTTTCCACAGCAACTGGTAACACTTGTTCGCCTTCATATTCAAATGGAATATGCCATGCATTAGTAAAAGGTGAATTATATACAAAAGTATTTGAGGGATTTTTTGATTGTGTGATAATGAAGTATATATCGTTATCATTAAATATTTCTTCCAATTTAGAACCATCATTAGTTGTAGTGAAACCTAATTCAAAACGTTCATTAGTTATTTGTGGCAACAGTCTCTCCAAAGAAAATAAGCAAAGAAGAGAGAAAAGATTTTTTCGACTGTTTCTTCTGCTATCAACAATTATATTATCGTTTTTGTCAATATTTCCATAACAAAAATAGCGTAAGGCATAATATGCAAATGCAGCAATATCTTCAGATGTCGCTTCGGGATGATTTTGTTTATATGTATTCAATAGTTCTTTCGTTTTCTTTACCGAATTTGAAAATAATTTTATCGTGCTTGCATAGTTATTCATGAAACAAGCCTGAGATTCGGAATCTTTAATTATTTGTTCAAATGAAATATTCTTAATCAGATTACCTTGAGATAAATCTCTTTGATATTGTACATTGTTCTTAGATTGATAAGACATTTTCATTCTAATAATTGGCAACTGTCTTAAAGGATTTATCCAAATATCATCTGTTACAATTTGCAAGTTAGATGTTTGTAAATCTAAAATAAGATTATTGGTTTCAGGATTATTAGACGAAGTAAAATCAGGCGCTCCGTTCAATACTCTGTATTCGGTAATAATGTCTTTTCCTGTTTCGCAATGTATAGAATATGACAATACAGGAGTATCATTAAAGAATAGAAAGATATTTGACATTCCGTTTTCGCTTTCCATTTTATATTCTTCAAAAATAAAGTAATCTAATATATCTCCAATTTGTAATCCGGAGATTGCCAATTTACGTTGTTTATCTGATTTTTTATCAATTGATAAAACTGCTTGCGAAACATCTACTTCTATTATATTTCCATCAGGTTTAATTATTCGCGCTCCAAAAACAGAGGTCAACACATCCCGAGTCAAAAGATTATTATTTTTTTTGAATTGCTGAAAATCAAATTCAGAATAATTATCCAATGCTTTTTTATCGTTTATTTTTACCATTATGCGGTCAATATTCGTATAATTTAGGTTAGAGTTCATTGAAACAAGTAAAACGGGGTTAAAACGAAGTTTATTTTTTGCTGTCACATTAATATCCGTATGCCATGCTAATATAACGCTTGAGCAAGTGTCGTATTGAGCGGGAACGGCGTAATTTTTGAATGCGGATAAATTCCATTTCCATATTTCTTCTCTTACGGTTTTAGCCATTTTTTCGTAGCTGTCATCTGTTGCATAAACCAAATGAGGTGTAAATAACGCTAATATTATTGATAGTAATATAATGTTAATTGATTTCATAATAACTAAATTTTAATTTTACAAATATAATAATTTATTTTATTTCTCGCCTTAATATTATATGTTCATTATAAATTTTTTTCAATTGTTCTATATCATTATTCCATTGTTTAAACATATTTCCGGAAATTTTAGGATTGTTTATTGTTAGTTCTTTATTATAAAATATTTTATTGTCAGATATATGATATTGTATTTTGAAAGAATAATAACCTCTTTCTATCGAAAAGGTATCGGGTATATATTCAATTTGCATAGTATCCGGTATTTCTATTTGTATCTGATATATTATTTTAAATTTATATGGCATCCAATAATCATGTTTTCTGGTTGCGGTGTCAATTGATGAATTTATTAATTCTTTCCTGAAATCAGGATTTAAATAATATTTGTTATTTACTGCATATATTGCATTTTTGTTATCTGTTATTTTATAATTAATTACTACCGGTTCATCTTTTCTTTGCAAATCATTAAATTGTAAATTACTTAATGTGTATTTATTATCATTAAAAATAAAATATTCCGTCAATGCATCTGTAAGTTTATCTTTTTTTGTCGAATTAACAAAATCAAAAAAAATATGTTTACATTCTCCATCAAACAATACGTTTACATGTCCCGTTAACGCTTGATTTATTATATTAAAATTTGATTTTATTGAGATAATATTTTGTTCTGCATTTGTTTCGGGAATGGTTTGCATAATAAAATCATCTCCGTTTTCAATCATAATCTTTCTTCCTTGAATTGATTCGCTGTAATGGTCGAACGACATATATTTCACAGTTGCATCCAAATAATAGATATTATCGTGCAAAAACAATACGCAAACGACATGATTTATTGCAGCAATTGTCGGAAATGAAAAGTCGTATGCAATATCGTTTGTGCCTATCCAAGCCAATCGAGCATCAAAATTCAAAGCACGCAACAAACATTTAATAAGATTTGCCATTCCTTTGCAATCGCCATATTTTTTATTTATTACTTCTTGTGGAGCATCTGGTTTATAACCTGCTATGCCTTTGACATCAGCTAAATATCGTATATTATCCTGAACCCACTCATACACAGCTTTGATTTTTTCACCATCCGAATGACAATTTGAAGTAATTTCCATTGCTAATTTGGATATTAAAATATCATCATTTATAACGCTTGATGTAAATTGAGTATTCCATTCATACAAATCCTGAAGAGTGCTGAAAAACTTCTCATCGATTACCTTATTTTTAGCATGATGGTTGAGAATAAGCAAATGAGGATAAATATAACTCGCAGGAGGCGTATTCTTTTCGTCGCTCCAAGTATCTAAATCTCTAATTATATATGTGTAAATGTCAGAATCTGCAGAAGCATCATATTCTATTGATTGAATTATATTTTTCCCGAAATTAAATGAAACAAACTCTGTATTCATCCAACGAGGGACAATAATTCGGATTGTCTTTTCAGCAACATACACATTTTCATTGAACGGAATTTTATTAAAATAATGAAGGTCAGTATATGTTTTTTTTATTGCAACATTAGCAGTTTCGCCTTGTTTGTAAAATGACAATTCGAAATAACAAATTTTTTCATCTGTGTTCATTATTTCCTCTCCGAAGTAAAGTCTGTGTTCAGGTTTTGTGTATTTTCCTTTCGATTTAACGTTTACATAATCTATCTGAGTATGGTTTGCCGAGTATGCATCGAACACGGTTATTGATGTTTTAAATTGAGTACACAAATAGTTGATTTCTTTTATTTCTTCAACTATCAGTTTTTTATTTTTTATTTTATAAGTAAATGTCTGTGTACATCCATTGATTATGATGTTGTGTTTATTTTCATCTATTGGCTTGGAAAAAACAGAGAAAACATGTAACAGGCAAATTATAAAAATTATAAACCGCATATTATTTTAGTCTTATGTTATACATACGTATCATTTCAGCGCCTGATAAGTTACATTATGCAGTAATGTTTTCGGGTCGATGCCCGAAAAATTGGGACTGACATTTACATAAATCAAAAGTATCAATTCCTCTTGCGGGTCTATTATATAATCAGTGCCGAACATTCCGCCCCAACGCGACGAACCTGTCGAAGCAATTGAACGATGTGCATATTGTTCGCGAAAAACATCCCATGCCATGCCAAAACCAATTTCACCGCGAAGGTCGCCAACGCCGTTACTGCGCATCATTTCAAGAGTCTTGCGTCCAAGAATACGAACTCCGTTGAACTCGCCATCGTTCAAAATCATTTGGCAAAATTTTGCATAATCTTCAATCGTTCCATTTAAACCTGCGCCTGTGCTGAAAAATTTTTGCGCTCCTTCGTAAGGAAATGTTTGATAAATCGGATGCTTGCTTCGCTGCAATTTTCCTCCTTTCGGAAATTCGTAAAGGGTAACCAATCTGTCAACTTTATCGTCTGGCAAATAAAAATAAGTATCTTTCATGCCAAGCGGGTTCAAAATACGTTCTTTTATAAATACATCAACAGATTTTCCTGAAAGTATCTCAATCAAATATCCAAGCACATCGACGCTCATACCGTAAGTGAATTTTTCGCCGGGGTCGTGAGCCAAAGGAATTTTTGCCAAACGCCGTATGGCTTCGCCAAGAGTAATATCAGCCTTTGTATTGAGCGGAGGAATTCCGTTTTTTGCGCAGATTGCCGAAAGTTGAGTATCATAAGCCGAAATTCCCGATGTGTGCGTAATCAAATGGCGAATAGTAATATCGCGTGAAGCGGGACGTGTTGTATATGTTGTATCTTTGGGATTGTAGGTTTCTATAACATGAGGATTTTCAAATTCGGGAATATATTTTTTTATGTTTTCATCAAGTTGAAAACGACCTTCTTCAAAAAGCGTCATCAACGCAACAGCAGCAATGGCTTTGGTTTGCGAAGCCATGCGGAAAATATCATCTCGGCGACATGGAATTTTTTTATCAACATCGCGCCAGCCGAAAGCCTTATAATGTATAATATTTCCTTTGTGAGCGACAAAAGTAACCGCATTCGGTAATAAACCTTGCGCTATCAATCGCTGATAAGCGCTGTCGATACGATGCAAACGGGCAGTGTCAAAAGTTTTGTAAATATCCGCTCCTTCGGTGAAATATTGCGGTTTTTGCTGAGCCGATAACAAGCAAAATATAAATGAGAAGGCAAAAAACAAAATAATTTTTTTCATAATTCCAGTGTATTTTATAAGTACAAAATAAGCGAAAAAACTGAACAACACAAAATAAATATTGTATATATTCAAATCACAAATGTAATTTCTATATTCGGCGCATTACAATTTCATACCAAACCGCTATTAAAAAATGGTTAATTATATAATGGTAAAATGGTAAATCACTTTCAATTTTATGAATTTTATAACTAAATCAAAATAGTAAATAGAGAGTTTGAACGAAAAAATCATTAACCAGTTCGCAATGCAGGCAAATTGAAAAGCCGCACAAAATGTTTATGCGGCTTTTTTATGATTTTTTCAACTTTTTTACTTTCCTGTCATATCAGGCTTTGCCTGCGCTTCCAAGCACGTTTACGCATTTATGTTTATAAAGTTCTTTAAGAGCATCGCGGGCAGGTCCTAAATATTTACGAGGGTCAAATTCGGCAGGTTTGGTGGCAAAAACTTCGCGAACAGCGGCAGTCATAGCCAAACGTCCATCGCTGTCGATATTGATTTTGCAAACAGCCGAAGTTGCCGCCTTGCGCAACTGGTCTTCGGGAATTCCTATGGCGTCTTTCAATGTGCCGCCGTATTTGTTGATAATCGCAACCTTATCTTGCGGCACCGATGACGAGCCGTGAAGAACTATCGGAAAACCCGGAATACGTTTCTCAATTTCTTCGAGAATATCAAAACGTAATGGCGGCGGCACCAATACTCCATCGGCATTGAGCGTGCATTGTTCGGGTTTGAATTTATTGGCGCCATGAGATGTTCCTATGGAAATTGCCAAAGAATCCACACCTGTTTTCTTTACAAAATCTTCAACCTGAGCAGGCTCTGTATATGTATGATGCTCAGCCGAAACTTCATCTTCGATACCTGCCAGCACGCCGAGTTCGCCTTCTACGGTTACATCGTGAGCGTGGGCAAAGTCAACAACTTTTTTTGTAAGCGCAACATTCTCATCATACGTAAGATGAGAACCATCAATCATTACCGACGAAAAACCAGTTTCGATGCATGATTTGCAAAGTTCAAACGAGTCGCCGTGGTCTAAATGCAGCACAACAGGAATTGCATAGCCAAGTTCTTTTGCGTATTCAACAGCGCCTTGAGCCATATACCTCAAAAGGGTTTGGTTTGCATATTTGCGTGCGCCGCTCGAAACCTGCAATATTACAGGCGATTTTGTTTCAACGCAGGCGGCAATAATTGCCTGCATTTGTTCCATGTTGTTAAAATTAAATGCAGGAATGGCATATCCGCCATCAATTGCTTTTTCAAATAATTTTTTAGAATTTACTAATCCTAATTCTTTGTAAGTTACCATAATTTTTATAATTTTGTGAGTTTTTTCGTTGCACAAAAGTATGAAAAATAATGATAATACAAACATTATTATTACAATATATTAATCTGCATATATTTAAAACATAATTTTTATAGATAATAAATAACAAATTACAAAACATGAGCGAACAAAAATCAATTCTTATTCTTTGCGGCGGAGGTCCCGCTCCAGGAATAAACACTGTTATCAGTGCCGTATCAAAGCAATTTATTGCAGCAGGCTACAGAGTGATAGGCTTGCACGAAGGCTACAAAAATCTGTTCAATGGTAAATCCGAAACCGTTGATATTAATTTTGAATTTGCAGATAAAATTTTTAACATTGGCGGTTCAACTCTGCAAATGAGCAGATATAAACCTAAAAACGAGGAGTTCAATCCCGATTTTTTTGTTAAAAACAATATCAAACTTTTAGTTACTATCGGAGGAGACGATACTGCATCTACGGCAACCCGAATATCAAACTATCTGGCAGAACACAATGTTAAAATTCAAAACATTCATGTTCCCAAAACTATTGACAACGACCTTCCGCTGCCCGAAGGCATCTCTACGTTCGGCTATCAGTCGGCAAAAGACGAAGGCGCACGAATTACCGCTGCCGTTTATGAAGATTCGCGTACAAGCGGCGTTTGGTTTGTGCTTTGTGCAATGGGACGCGAAGCGGGGCATTTGGCTTTCGGAATCGGAGCGGCAAGCCATTCGCCAATGATTATTATTCCCGAAATGTTCAGCGAAGAAAATCCTGTAACTCTCGACAAAATCGTTAAACTTATTATTTCGTCAATCGTAAAACGTAAAATAATGGGAATTCCTTACGGCGTGGCAATAGTAAGCGAAGGCGTTTTTCATGATCTGCCCGACGAAGAACTTAAAAGTTCGGGCGTAACATTTACTTACGACGAACACGGACATCCTGAACTTGGGACAGTGAGCAAAGCTCATATTTTTAACATATTGGTACAAAACAAACTTAAAGAATTAAATCTGAACGTAAAAACACGTCCTGTTGAACTTGGGTATGAATTGCGTTGCATTGCCCCAAAAGCATTTGATTTGTTTTACTGCAATCTGCTTGGAATAGGAGTAAAAATTCTTTACGACCAGGGCTATACAGGTTGCATGGTTACAGGAAATCAGCGAGGCGACATAAAAGGAGTTTTCTTGAAAGATATGGTTGACCCTAAAACAGGGAAAATTGCTACCCGTCTTGTGAACATGAAAGGCAACAAGTGCCAAATGATATATCGTTTCGGATTGCAATACATTACCGAAAGCGATTACGATGCGGCACGCAAATACTTGAAAAATCCGGAAGATTACGATTTCAACAAATTAGTGAATATTCCGAATTGATATGCACAGAAAAAAGAGGTTGTCCGACTTTTTGGACAACCTCTTTTAAAATAACATCAATTAGTCGCTATTTACGAAGTTAATTTATTGTTAAATTAATTTCGTTTGTAGCATAATGTATTTTATTTTTCTCTTGTTCCTTTTTTCTTGACAGAAAATTAACCAACCGAAACGTAACGTAGCTCGCGAACACCAAATAAAATAAACACAGCGTGAGCAAAAGGTCAAGAGCGGCTGACGCTATACGGTAACTCCGATTTACGTCTGTCCTCTCCCGCTCAACGTTCTAATATCTTTTCTGTAAATTATTAACAAAAACACATTTATGGTCTTATTAAGGAACGACTAAATAATAATTTATTTTCCGTACTTTTTTTTCCAAAGAGCGGCAAGGCGTGCTAGTATTTCTTGTTCTCGCGCATTTTCGGCGGGATGATAAAATATTTTATCTTTAATCTTTTCGGGCAAAAAATCTTGTTCTACAAAATTATTTTCGTAGTCGTGGGCATATTTATAACCTTTATGATAGCCTAAATCTTTCATCAATTTTGTGGGCGCATTACGCAGGTGCAAAGGCACAGACAAATCGCCAGATGCCTGCGTTTCGGCAAAAGCCGATTCTATAGCCATATATGTGGAATTACTTTTGACGGATGTCGCCAGAAAAACTGCCGCTTCCGACAAAATTATACGCGCTTCGGGCATACCTATTTTATGTACGGCATCAAAACAGGCATTGGCAAGCAACAGAGCATTAGGATTAGCAAGTCCTATATCTTCGGCTGCCAAAATCAACATTCGGCGGGCAATAAAAAGCGGGTCTTCGCCGCCATCCAACATTCGCGCAAGCCAATACACGGCGGCATTAGGATCGCTTCCACGCATGGATTTTATAAATGCCGAAATAATATCATAATGCTGTTCGCCGCTTTTGTCGTACATTGCTATATTTTCCTGCAATCGTTCGGCAACAATTTTATCATTTATTATAATGGTAGCATTTTCGGTATAAGTTCCGATAATTATTTCCAGAATATTTAAAAGTTTACGGGCATCTCCGCTCGAAAACCTGAACAAGGCGCTTGTTTCCTGTATATCGAATTTAAGTTTTTTCAAATCTTCATCATCTTTAATAACACGATTCAATAGAATTTGCAAATCGTCAACATCGAGCGATTTGAGAACATAAACCTGACAGCGCGAAAGCAGCGGAGAAATAACTTCAAACGAAGGATTTTCGGTGGTTGCGCCAATCAGCGTAATTGTTCCCTGTTCTACCGCTCCAAGCAATGAATCCTGTTGCGACTTGCTGAAACGATGAATTTCGTCGATAAAAAGTATAGGACTTGGACTGTTAAAAAATCGTTGCGATTTGGCTTTATCAATAACTTCGCGCACATCTTTCACGCCTGAGTTTATTGCGCTAAGGCTGAAAAACGCACGTTTTTGCTGTTCTGCAATTATTTTTGCCAAAGTGGTTTTGCCTACTCCGGGAGGTCCCCAAAGTATAAACGATGAGATATTTCCCGATTCAATCATGTTGCGCAATATTGCGCCTTTGCCAACGAGATGCCGTTGTCCTATATATCCTTCGAGCGACTTTGGTCGCATGCGTTCTGCAAGTGGTTTCATAATTTTTTAATATTTATAAAGTTTGTAAATACCGTTTCAAAATCAATAAAAATCATAATACATAATATCTATTTGGCTGCCGTGTAATTATTCGTCATCATTTTTTTTGTAAAATTAATTTATTTTGATTGATTTTTTATGAAAAAACGATATATTTGCAAAAATAAATCAATAAATATTATGGTACTTACAGTTGGAACAATTATCGACCACGAGCGTTACGGACAAGGCGTAGTTGCAAAAGTAAATTTCACCGACTACGAAGTTTATTTTGAGCGTAGCGGAAAAATCAGTATTCTGAAAACAAATACAGATTATAAAATTGTAGAACAGCCGGAAGAAGAACACGACGAGGCTGACAAAATTACATTTGAAGATGTTGAAAAATCTTTGACTGTAATTCTTGAAAAATATAATGCGCTGCACGAAAATGTGCCGCTTGGCGACCGTTGGACAGGCGGAAAAATAATTCTGCAGCCCGCAAATACAGCGATGCAAAATAAAGAAATTCCGATAGAAACATTTTTTCATAAGATAGTGATGCTGCGCGACCGTTTGCGCGTGCTTGAGCAGAATATCAACAGCCACGCAAAACTCAGCGACGAAGATAAAATAAACCTTCAACAATACATAACGCGCATTTACGGAAGCCTTACTACTTTTAACGTATTGTTTAAGGAAAAAGACGATAATTTCGTCGGCACGGGAGGCAAGGAATAGGTTATTGTTAATAATTTACAGATAAAAATAGTTGAGAAATTTGCAAGGATTTAAGACCTTGCAAAAAGTAACGAAATAAAGCAAATTTGAAACATAAAAACACTTTTCTTCCATTCTTCTTTTTTCTTGATAAAAAAGAAGCAAAAAATCAAGGCTCAGGTTACTTCACTTCGCTCAGTTTCCTCCTCCTCACTCGGTAAAGCAAACAAGTTTGTTTTACACTCGTTTCGTTCGTCGGTTCTCGGCGACCCGCTAATGTC
>JAISPX010000015.1 GCA_031274595.1 Prevotellaceae bacterium
TTTCTTTCAAAACTATTAACGTTGACAAATCGCCGTTCGTAATATCTGTGCCATCTGTATTCTTCAGCGGTTCGTTTGATGTTATCGTTATTGCTGTGCTTACAGAAACATTTGTTGCATTATCAAGAGGATTGAACGTGAGAACTGGAGCGTCTGTGTCCGTTGTTCCGCTGTTCGCAACTTCTTTGTATAAATAAACAGAAGTTTGAGATGTTGCGTTATTATAGCAATTAAATAAAGGAGGATTATTTGTTGCATTAAATTTCATAAAAACATAACCTTTGAAATCTGCGCCATCTATAGAACCTGTACATTCAATATCTGCAGCGTCGTCATTAGCGAAAGTAATTGCCCAATACGCTTCTTGGGCATTTGTTAAAAGCCCAGTACTTCCTGTTGCGCCACTGCTATTAGGACGTAGATAGCCATTATTTAAAGCATCATACAACATAAAACCTGATGCTGAATTTTCCAAAGTTATCTCATAAGGATAAATATCATCTTGCACTGGGGTTACAGTTGTGGCAACTCCTATTTCAACCTCATTGTTTTCAACAGGAACTTCTATAGCATGACGATTACTTGTCTTTTGCCAGCCTAACGCATAATATTCGCTGCCTTTTTTTCCTATTATCAGATATTTTGCATTGGCTACAAGCCCTGCGCTTGAAGTTACAAGCGAATATGTTTTTGCATTTGTAAAAGGATATACTTTTAATGTATAACTTGCCAAGCCTTCGCAAAAACTGACATCCGAAGATATTAATGCTTGAATATTGGTAATTCCTGCATGCAATACGGTAACTTCTCCCGAAGTTGAATTTACTGTTGCTACAGTCGGATTAGAACTCGAATAAGTGATTGTTCCCCTAGAACCTGCCGCAGATGTTGCCGTATGCGTAAAGTTTGCATCGCCTTCAAATTTTGTTACATTTGCAACAGAAAATTGAAGATCCGGAGTATTACACGATGGAGCGGTATAGGTTATTTCTATACTTGTAAAACGAAGTTGTTTATTCTCGCTGGTATTTGCATTTCGTATTTTCAAACTTGCCGCCGCCGTAATTCCAGAAATTGTATACACTGTTCCCGATAAACTTGCCTCAACATCAGCATTGCCATCAACATTGTATTTTACAGTTGGCGTATATGTATTTACAGCAGTTATCGTAACTTCAGTTATTATTGCGCCATTGCCGGGGGTTAGCGTTATTGAATTTCCATCGCCGGTTGAATGATAGTACATACGTATTTCTTGACTTGCTCCATTATAAACAGGGACATTGCTTGGAGAATTCTTTTGTGTTGAGAAAGAAATATTGGCATCTATATTTCCGCTTGGACTGTTAATGTTGGAGTTTCCCAAAGCGGAAAATGAATAGACAACATTTTCGCCCATTGCATTAATGCTTGCCAACATTAAAATTATTGTTGCAATTATTGTTTTTGCAAAAAATATTTTTTTCATATTTTTATTGTGTTATTGTCCGCTTCCCACTCGTTAGGAAACGAGTGGGAGCGGGGATTATTACTATTTACTATTTTATCATTTACCATTATATTATTTACTATTTCAGTTATAAAGTTTATAATGTTCATAAAGTTGAAAGTTATTTATCATTTACTATTTATTTTCATTCTTTGCTCACACTCGTTTCCTAACGAGTGTGCTGTTGTTAAACGTTTGTAACGTAGCCGCCACTTCCCACTCGTTAGGAAACGAGTGGGAGCAGGGTAACGTAGCCGCCATTACCCACTCGTTAGGAAACGAGTGGGAGCGGGGATTATTACTATTTACTATTTTATCATTTACCATTAAACTATATTAAACGTTACTTCGATACTGCCTTTGTATGTTCCTTTGCCGTGAATGACTGTCTGAGCCGTGCCGGGGCGGTCGTTGTGTTTGTACACGAGGCTAAAGTCGCGTTCAAATACGAGCGTTTCCACTGTGCCGTCTGCTTTGATGTAGTGTATCACGGGCATTGGCGTTGCGGGCTGTCCGTTGTAGGGTATGTCGGCTATGGCGCCAACTCTTGCGTTTGCAATGTCGTAGCGGCGATGGTGGTGTATTTCATGCTCGTTGAAATAGTCAATGCGCGAGTTCCACTGGTCTATGAACGCCTGATATGCGGTTTCGCCGTTGAATACCGCAGCGGCGTCAACACGTTCCAGAATATTGTAATATTCTACATCTACTTCATTTCGCAAGGCTTGTGTATTATCTTTCGGGCGTTCCGAATACTCGATGTTGCGCTCGTTGACCAGCGTTTCAAACTCGTCCTGAGCGGCGGCAAGTTCTGTAAGCCACGGCGTGAGTCCAAGTTTTTGCGACTGCACGGCGTACTTGCCTGTCAGGTCGTCGAGCATTACTTTCACGGCGGCGCTTTCTTCCTCGTAGGGCTTTTTGGCGACACGTCCAAAGGGTTTCATCATGTCGTGCAAAACTTTTGCGGCATCTGCCACATCAGGGTCGAAATGATGCAATGCCGCATCAATAGTGCGGTTGATACCCGTAATGATATTGTCAACATGACTGTCGGCGGCGGAGATACGGTCGGTGTACTCGCTTTTTTTCGACAAGTCCACCAGCGTTTCTTCCCTGTCGAGCAAGGCTACAAAACTCGGGTAATAGCGTTCTACAACAGCCTTCACAGCGGCTGTCGTATCAATAAGTTGTTTCAGCAGCAGCATAAACTGCAAATGCGCTTCATTGCGCAGGTGATTAGTTTTAATCGCTTTAAAAAATTTCATAATAATTTAAATTTAAATATAAGACATTTATTTAATAATAATTTTGTTTTTGTTTTTGCCCAAAGGGCGAAAGTCTGCCCCGCAGTGGAGGACGTTTTTGCCCAAAGGGCGAAAGTATGCCCCGCAGTGGAGGACGTCTTTGCCCAAAGGGCGAAAGTTTGCCCCGCAGTGGAGGACGTCTTTGCCCAAAGGGCGAAAGTATGCCCCGCAGTGGAGGACGTCTTTGCCCAAAGGGCGAAAGTTTGCCCCGCAGTGGAGGACGTTTTTGCCCAAAGGGCGAAAGTTGCTTCCACTCGTTTCCTAACGAGTGGATTATTGCTAAACGTTTGTAACGTTGGAAACGTAGCCGCCACTTCCCACTCGTTAGGAAGCGAGTGGGAGCGGGGATTATTACTATTTACTATTTTATTATTTACCATTTACGATTTTTCATTTTTCATTCTTCATTTAATAAGACCACCCCGTCCTGCGGACACCCCTCCACAGGAGGGGAATTTCTTTTGTTCGTCATTCTGATATACCATTAATTTCATTCCTTCACCACTATGTTTCTAACTTCCCATGTAGCCGATTCGGTGTCGCTGCACACATATTTGAATGCAATTCGGCAGTTTGCCGCCAGATTTGCAGACGGAATATTCAATTCGCCCGATGAAACATAAGCCCATGCGACAGTTCCATGAGTTACGCCTGTCAATTCAGTCCATGTTGCAGTAGTGGGAGCGCCCGAAGTATAGTTGTTTGATACAAAAACCTTGTACCATCCCTGAGCAATGCCCACCGTGATGCTTGCCGCAGGTCCGCGGGCATGGTCGAATGAGAGTTTAGCCGATGGATGTCCCGACAGGTCAATAGCGGGCGAAATAAACCAGTCTTCGTTGGCATAACTTGAAGTTGTAGCGTTGTCATATCCCGACATTACCGCTCCATATTGAGTGTCAAAAGTCCACGCCTGAGCGCCATTTACGCTTACTTTGGTAAACTTGTCGAAACTTGTTTGCGTAAGCAATGTTTCATTGAAAATATCATTGCCCGGAGGCGGTGTTCCGCCGCCGCCTTCAAGTTCGTAGTCCGCTAAATCACGCACGCCCGGTCTTCCGAAATAAGTTCTCAATACTCCGTTAAATTTCACCCATTTTCCGAGATTGGCGGGATTGTCTTTTAAGTTTACGGCAGTACGTATTGCGCCTGTTGGAAGATTTACGACTGCGCATTTTGTATAGTCTGTTTCGGTTTTCGAGTCGGCAATTAAAACGGCAGTATTGCGTACATTTGTACCGAAAACAACATCTTCGGGACCATCTATTGTTGAGGTTTGATAGTCTGTTCCGCCCGGAGTTGCGGGGTCGTCAATAATTCCGCCTACAATATACCCAATAACCCAAGCCGTTTGACTGTTTTGATTGTCCATTGTGTAAGCCACATCATAAGGATTTGCCTGCGTTCCATCGCCTGTTCCTGTTCCGCCGCCGCCGCTGCCATCGTCAGGGTCGATAATCGGATTTGAGGTAGCATCGTCGGTAGTTAGCTTAATATCGTCAACGCGCGTGCCGTATGTAGTTGCCGCCGCCTTAAATCTCAATTTAATAGTATTTGCGCCTGACGGCAAAGTAAACGAAGTGTTTACCAACCCCCAAGTTGCGCTTGCTTTGGTGTAGGAGAGGGGTACCCAAGTCGTTGTTCCGTTGATTTTGTATTCAACCGAGAGCGTAGTATTGCTTTCGTTGCTTCCGAATGTTAGAACCAGATTTGTTGCGCCGCAGGTTGCAATGTCGCCCACAAGCAATGATGCTCCGGCGGCAGCCATCATTGCATTTACGCTGCCCGATGCTCCCGCATAATCCGACGAAGGTGAATTGTTGCGCGCCGAAACTGCTCCGCCTTCGGATGCATAGGTTACTACTGCTGCGCCCAATCCTTCTCTCAAATATCCTGTATAGTCTTCAACAGAGGGCCAGTTTGGGTTTTGCGTTGCGGTAGTTCCGAAAGTTTCTCTCAAAATAACGTTGCTGCCTTCTGCGCCGCCGCCGCTTCCAAATCGGGGGCTGTAGAAAGCCACATCCGCCGTATCGCGAATAAGCAGTTGATATGTTCCCGAAAATATAGAAAGCACTCCCGTTATGCTGCCGCTTCCGACAGGCATTGGCAGCATGGCGAATGTTGCATAATTGCTGTTGCGCAGAATAATTGTATTTCCGTCTTCATCTTCAACAGTTCTGTTTGCCGATGCATCTGCGTCCGAATATGTGCCGTCGGGCGCGGCAAACTGAGCCTTGTTGATTTTAATCAGCGTTCCCATTAGTTCGCTGCGGTTTGATATTTCCGAGATAGTTACAACTTCCGGCTCCATAGTTTTTACTTCCAAATCTTTTGCAAGATATTGCGAAAGCATGTTGGCAGGAATACGCGAAGGCGATGTTTCGCCAGATGAAGGAATCATGCCCAATTGCACCAATCCGTTGTATGTTCCCAGATACAAACCTTTGAGTTTTATGAGAACTTTGCGTCCCACGCGATACAGATTGTTTATGTTTGTCTGGTCAACAACTATTGGAAGCCCGCCTGTTGCATCCTGTATGTACAGGGTTTTGTAGATGTTTCCTTCCTTGTCGCTCGAACAAACGTTGCCTTCGACTATCAAATTCTGTTTAATTTCGATAGCCGAAGTTGAGTACATTGCCTTTAAGTCGGCAACGGTAATGTTGGCAGTAAGCCCGTGATTGTACAAATCCTCAATGGGAAAGTTGAACTTGTTTTCTACGCACGAAACGGCGCCGAAAGCAGTTGCCATAATCGCTATAAGCGAAACAATTTGTTTTGTTATGAATGTTTTCATTATATTATATTTTAAATTTTGTTTCATAATTAAAATTATTTATTGTTCTAAAAAATTGAGTTATATTTATATTTTTATGATAATGACATTTTTTAGATGAATATCCACAATCAATAATATGTGAATTATATGCCGTAGGCATAAAAGTTCGGTAAAAAAATGCAACGCCAATACGTGGCGCACGGGTTGCCGTCTGTTCCATGAAAAACCGACCATGCTCCGTGCGCAACATGCTTTTATCGTTGTTTGCTACCGAACTTAAATCCCTGACGGGATTAGATAAATTGATTGTTTTTGATATATAATTAAAAATTGTCATGTGTTTATATTTTTACGTTAAAATCTGTATGATACTTGAAAGAAAAATGTAGTTCCGTAAGCATAATAATATTTAGCGTCAAATCTCGCCGATGTTAAGTCGCTAAGATTTATACGCGCCTGTTCATATCCGCCGGTTTTAATATTTTTCCTGTTGAAAATATTTTGGGCGCTCAGCATAAACAGCAGGTAATTGTTTCTCAAACGCACAGAATATCCACCCGACAGGTCAAATGTAACCGCTTCGGGCAGGCGAATCTGCGCCGCATATCTTTTTATTACATCATAATCGGTATCGCTTGCGTTGTTGTATATCGACAAAACGCGTTTCACGGGGCTGAAATCCAAAAATGCGTTAGCGGCATAGTTGCAGCCTAAACTTAGCCACCAATATTTTGGCGAGTTGTAGGTTATTTCGGCAGAAACTGCGGTTTGCGGAGTTCCTTCCACATAAAATCCTTTTATATATGACGTCTCGGATGGGATTAATTCTTCCGCCGTTGCATCCTGATAAACGGTAATTTTAGGATTTGATGTATATTCATACTTTCCATGCGCAAAAGCCGCTTCCAAAGTCATCGTTTGCGACAGTTTCAGTTTCAAGCCTGTTTCAATCCCAATGTATCTTTGGTTTATTCCGTTCATCGTCATATTTATAAACGTGCCGTAAGAGTCATCGTAATTGCTTGTAGATTCCACTCTGTCGTTTATTGTAGTATAATATCCTGTAATTCGCGCCTGAATATAGGGAGTACGCATGATGTAACTTAAATCGGAACTGAATATTTTTTCGCTTTCGAGATTTTTAATAATATTGTCGCGTTTGCGCGGCGCTAAATAAACGGCTCTGTAATACGGAGCGCGAGTCATGTATGCAATGTTTCCATCAACAAAATGACGTCCCGTAATTTTATACGTGAATCCTGATTTCAGAGCGTAATCGCCAAAATTGCATGCTTGCGACTTGCCTAATGAATTGTTGGGAAACGTTCCTGTCTGCATAAATCCTGTGCGGAAAAACGATGTATTTGATAACTGCGGACCAAAATAAATATCTACAACATTAAATTTCATACGTAATATTGCCCACAAACTCATTTCGTTTTGTGTAATTTTGTAATCATAGCCAAAGCGGTCGCCTTCTGTTACTTTTCTGTCGGGATTGTTTATGTCCGACTGGTAGTAATCGCCATCCGTAGGTTTGTCGCGTTTTGCATACTTATCAATATCCAGCCAATAGTCGGCGCCAAGCAAATCTTCTATTTCGGTATAATATTTTGTTTGCACGTTCCTGAATTCTGCGCCAACCTGCAATGTGGTTTTATCCGAAAGCGCCGTATTGAAAACAGTATTAAACGATAATTGATTGTGGTCGTTTCGGCGGTCTTCTATCATATATTTTGCTGAATATTTTCCATCAGAGTCGCTTTCTTCTCTGTTTTGCTGGTAGAGTTTAGCCCAGTTCAGTTGATTTACCGACGGGTCGCTTTTGAATTTATCGGCTACTATTTGCTGCATTGCAGGGTCGGTAAAATAACTCGGCAGATTGCGATAATAATCGGGACGCGGGTCGCTTGCTTCGCTCCATGTGAGAGCGTATGTTCCATCGCGTCCAAGCATGTAGCCAATCGAAGTTGTGAGATTTGATTTTTCATCAATTTTCCAGTAATGATTCAAAATAAATACAGGCTGATGTGTTTTTCTTACGCGTGAATTTCGTTTTTTGCCATCCTGCCAGCCCCAGTTTGAATTGTAATAATTATCGCCAAGCAAATTATACACTTCATCGGTAGAACCCGATTGCATTCCACGTTCCACAGGCGCAGCAAAGGCAGTGAGCGCTATGCTGTGCTGTTCATTTATCTTTTTTTCAATTCCCAGAAAATAAGCCCATGCATCATAGAAATTTCCTTCAATATAGCCTTCGTTTCCCGCTCTTCGCGAAGCAGACGCCACAACCGACCAGTTGTTTTGCATCATTCCTGTTGACGCTGTTACCATCAATCGGTGCCGATATTGAGCATTTGCCGCCGAATACGAAACTTTTATCTGTTTCCTGAAACTTGATGCCCGCATATTGATATTTGTAATTCCGCCAAACGAACCGAATGTTTCATCGGAAGGAGAAAGACCGTTGCTGTAAATTTGATTTCTTACGGCATCGTTCAAACCTCCCCAAAGTGAAAATACAGGTTGTCCGCGTTCGGCTTCGTTCATCTTCATCCCATTGACGTAAATTAATGAGCTGTTTGATTCATATCCGCGCTGCCGAAAACGGAATATTCCGAGATTAAACCCAGCCAGCGATGAAAATACATCTTTTGAAGATGACAATAAAGCCGAAGTATTTTGGTCTGATGAAATATCATCATCCAATTCTATTTCGGTAATATAATCAATCTCCTGATTGATATTAGCCGTTCGTTGAAGCCGAATTGTTCCCAAATCAATAACATTTCCAAAATCAATTTCGGTTTCATAAGTTTGATATCCGTCAGCAACGACTGCCATATATTGCCTGCCTTGTGTTGCCGATACTTCAAATGTGCCGTCTGCCGTACTTTTTGCCGCTTGTACAACATCGCCAATTTGAATTTTTGCATCCGCTATCGGGCTGTTTGTACCCGACTCGATGATTTTTCCTTTATATACATTTTGTTGTGAATATATTTGTCCACAAGCAAAAGAAAGGATTAGTAATACTAAAATTCGTTTCATTTTTACATTCATTTGTATATTATTTAATTATATAATAGTCAAAATAAGAAGCACATTCAATCTGTAACTCTGTTGCCGCTATAAAATTGCGTTTCATAATAAACTTGCAATCTCTTTGTTCAACTTCGACAGCGTAAATCAGCATATCTGTATTGTTGTTTGCACTTATTTTATTTTTTTCGTTCATATTTTTTGTTTTAGTTAATAATCAACGTTGTTTTAATTGCTGTAATCCGGTAAAAATAAACTTAAAAAACATAAAATTTCACACAAGCAAACCAACAGTAAATATCAATAATACATTTCGTTTTTTTCTATATATTCATGCTCAATTATCATATTTTATCAATAAAAAGTATAATTGACATTATTATCTGTATAGTTTTACATTTTCATGAAAATGTGAAACAAAATTAAAAAAAATATTACCTTTGAATATTAATTTTGTATTAATCGTGCTAATTCATTATTATACAAGTTATTTTTTTCTGAATAGATACTAACAATGTTAAATATCGAAAGAAATAATGAAAATATTTTCGGCAATTAATATTAAATATGTATTAAATTTGAATAAAAAAAATATATTAAAATGAAAAAATTAGGATTAATCTTTGTTGTAGCGTTAATAGTATTTAATCTAAACGCACAGGAAAAAAAGAAATATCGCATAGCCTGCATAGGTTTCTACAATGTGGAAAATCTTTTTGATACTTATCATGATGCAGGAAAAAACGATTATGAATTTCTGCCAGACGGTTCTTATCAGTGGACAGAAGAACGCTATCAGAAAAAACTGGAAAACATATCAGAAGTAATTTCAAAACTTGGAGCAAAAACAGTTTCTGCAGGACCTGCAATAGTCGGTTTGAGCGAAATAGAAAACCGCCGAGTTCTTGAAGATTTGGTTGCAATGCCTTCAATAAAAGACAAAAATTATCAGATTGTGCATTACGAAGGACCTGACGTACGCGGCGTTGACGTAGCGCTGATATATCAACCGTCATTATTCAAAGTTGTATCAAGTCGTTCTGTACGTTTGAGTATTCCTTCGGAGAGAGGTTTTTTCACGCGCGACCAACTTCTTGTTTCCGGCACAATTGATGGGGAAATGATTCATGTAATCGTGAACCATTGGCCATCGCGCAGCAGCGGCGAAAAACGCACAAGCCCGTTGCGCTGCGCCGCCGCCGACCTCACGCGAAGTATTGTCGATTCCATTTTGCAAACAGATGCAGATGCAAAAATTATTGTTATGGGCGACCTTAACGATGACCCGATAAACGAGAGTATCGACAAACATCTGCGCGCTAAGGGAAAACAGGAAAACTTACAGCAAGGCGATTTATTTAATCCGATGTACAAAATGTATAAAGATGGAGTAGGCTCGCTTGCATACAGGGATTCATGGAGTTTGTTCGATAATCTTATTGTAAGTCAGGGTTTGCTTGGCAACGACAGAAGCAGCTATAAATTGTATCAGACAAAAGTTTTTAATGAAAATTTTTTGGTACAACAGTCAGGCGCATTCAAAGGTTATCCGTGGCGCACTTACGCAGGCGGCGCTTATCAAGGCGGATATGCCGACCATTTTCCCGTGTATTTGTATATCGTGAAAGAGGCAAAATAAAATTATCGGAACAATATATTTGTTTTGGATTATATTCAAGCTGTTAAAAAACAGTATAATGCAAATATGTAAATGAAAAAAAATATAGTTATTATTAATATTATATTAATTTTTGTTTCATGTTCTGCATTGCAAAAATCCGATTATACAAATAAAATTCCCAAACGTAATAAATATGCTGTTTCGGGAAGCGAATTTGCGGGAAAAGCGGGAAAACTTAACGCCGAGCAGCGCGAAGAATTGATACTGCAAGAAATTTGTTCGGGAAATTTCCCTGATTTTATGAGAAAACTTGCCGTAATAGAAACAAATGCAATTATTGATGGAAAACGCATCAACGCAAAATATTTTGTAATGCCCGATTATTTGATGATTGGAAGCGATGATGATTTTGTGCGAGTTCCCATGCAACCAAAAACAGCCCAGAAAATTGCAAACAGTTTCGGATTTTTTCTTCCTACGCCAAAAATCTGCGACGATATTTACAAAACAGCAAACGTGAAATTAGAACCTTATCCGCTGACTGTTGCACGCGATAGTTTTCATACTTTTGTCGAACATAACAAAATTATCGAAAATCAACGAAAACAACGCAAAGGGCTGATTGCGGGAATAAAAAAAGACGTTGTTATAACAAGCGCCATATCTCAAAATCCGAAAGCAAACAGAGTTGCAATTTACGGCTGGCACAAAACGGATGGAAAACCTGTTCAACCTGTTTATACGGGACATGTCGATTGGTATGTAGATTACAGTCACGGAATACGGCTTGTTTGTAAAACAATTTTGATTGATGGCAAACCGATGAATTATCGCGATGTTTTGAGCGACTGCAAACTCAAAGCATTGCTTTGCAATGATGCAGATTGTTGTTATTTTGAATATCCTGTTGAGTAAAGTTCAGCAATAATTATTAACCATTGTATCATTTCTTAATTGCGGGTTTGTATAACATAAACTTCAAACTTATTATCCGATTTAATTTATATTTTTATACATATTTGCGGATATTTATTAAAAAATCCTCGACTTTAAATCGAGGATTTTCATTAATATTTCAAATTTTTATTCTATTTTTTGATTTTATTCGGCTTATCCAACTTCAATTCGGGATGATTTTGAGATGACTTTTTCAGAAAAAATGAAACTATTATCGCAATACATGCCAAACCTATGAAAACAAGTTCTGCGTTTACGGCTCGTGAAACTTTTTCGGCAGAATCATCAATTTCATTTGGTTTTAATATTATTCCAATTACTATCGGAACCAAAAACATTCCCATATTTTGTACCCAATAAATTAATGAATACGCTGTTCCAAGTTTATTTTCGGGAATAATTTTAGGTACTGATTGCCACATTGCCGCCGGTACAAGCGAATAACCTATTCCGAGCAATGCAAAACTTATAAATCCGAATATTGATATATTTGGAGCAAATCCTATAATAACATGAGATAAAAGTACAATAAACGAACCTATTATCATCCATGTTGTAGCTTTGCCTTTATAATCAACCAGCGAACCAAATAATGGAGTAAAAATAATAGGCACAAACGGAAGCAGGGTTGCCATATATGAAGCAATGTCATCGTCAAGTCCGAAACGCGGAATAAGTATTGATGTTGCAAAACGCTTAAACGAAATTATGCAGCAATAGAAAAATACACATAAAAGAGCGATAAGTATAAAATTTTTATTGGTTAATATTTTTCCTATATCCGAAAATTTGAACTTATCATCTTCGCTTTTCTTTATATTATTCAAAGCGGCAGCTTCGTCATCTTGCTTGTCCAATCGTTTGTCAAACGAAATAAACACAAACCATGTAATAACTCCGACAATCATTAAAAACAATCCTATTTCTGCCATATTGTTTGATTCTGACAATGGCACATTGCCTTTTATTGATATAGCCATTGGAGCAATCAACATTGCAGCCGCAGTTCCCAAACGAGCCAAAGCCAGTTGTAATCCCATAGCCAAAGCCATTTCTTTGCCTTTAAACCATTTTGCTATTGATTTTGTTACGGCAACTCCTGCAATTTCACTGCCGAGACCAAATATTGCGCATCCCGCTGTGGCGAGCGTAAGCGAAGGTTTTGCAAAACCGAGACCGCCTATAAAATTGGCTACAGCACCGCCATTGAATGTTGGCGATAATGCATAAGTAACGATTAACGAGCCTGCAACCATTAATGTTACAAACAAAGTTCCCGTAAAACGTACTCCCCATTTGTCGAGCAATGCTCCACATACAATAAGTCCGCCCCACACGCACAATAATGAATAAGCGCCGCCATAAACGCCATAGTTTGCAGAATCCCAGCCAAGTTCAAGCATAGGATTATCAAACATCTGACTTACCGTAGAAAAAATATCATCGAAAAAATACGATGCAAACATAGGAAGAGCAAGACATAACAAAACAGCCCAACGTGCAGTTTTTGAGTCGCGTAAAATAGATTGTAATTTTTGTACCATATATGCTAAATTTTATTTTTTAATGTTTGGTTCTTCAAGTCCGTAACCTTTCTTTTTATCAACTGCTTTCAAATAAAGTCCTAATACTAACGCAGCCACGCCAAGTAATGCCAGCATTAACATCGGATATATGTAATTATATGATGTGGCGGCGGCTTCGGGAGTTATTGTTTTATTCGCCAATGCCTCTACAATATCAGGATTTGTTGCATCTAAAATTTTGCCAATCAACAGCGGGAAGAGCCATAAGCCCATATTCTGTATCCAGAAAATCAACGCATAAGCCGAGCCGATAACTTTGTTATCAACCAATTTCGGCACGCTGGGCCACAAAGAAGCAGGCACAAGCGAGAACGATGCGCCAAGTACCAAAATGGTTATATATGCTATCAATATTCCGCCTAATGCGCTTTCCTTAAACATCGGCAAAACAAAAGCAAAGGTCAAATGACATACAATAAGCAATATAGAACCAATCATAAGCATTGATGCCGCTTTTCCTTTATTATCTACATATTTTCCTATAATTGGCGTAATGCCGACTGCTAATAACGGAAATACGGCAAAAACAGTTTCTGCCGACTGTCGCATATAACCCATATAGCAGAAAATAATCAGGAATACGACCGCCTTTGCCAAAAGAACGGTTTTTAATGTTTTTTTGCTGAAATTACTTGCGAAAGCAGCGGCTGCGGCTGCCAACATTACAAGATACTGAAGTATAATGCACATATTAGATGCCCAAAAAGAGCCGGCGGCTGGCGGTGTAAATGTCAAATTGCATTGCAGCATATTTACTGCGTATTTCTGGAATGGAAAAATTGCAGAATAGTACAGAACGCAAAGCAGAGCCACAATCCAAAAACCTCTGCTCGCAAAAATTGCGCCAATATCTTTAACTTTGAATGGTTCATCTTTTTCTTCCGCTTCGCCTGTTTGTGCATCTAATTTTCTGTCCATAAAGAAATAAACGATAAACATAATCAAAGCAATTATCAATAAAATTACGCCGAAAGCAACCGAACGCGAAACATCAACGTTTCCGCCCATTTTTGCAAAAACAGGCGAGAAAATCATACAGGTAGCAACGCCCAAACGCGCCAAAGCCATTTCGGAACCCATTGCCAAAGCCATTTCTCTACCTTTGAACCATTTTACAATTCCGCGCGAAACAGTGATGCCCGCCATTTCTACTCCGCAACCGAAAATCATAAATCCGACTGCAGAAAATTTGGCTGATGCTGGCATTCCTTCGTAAAACGGCGAAACGCCCAATTCATCAAAGCCGGGAATGTAGTTTAAATTATTGGTAAACCATTGCTCCAATCCCGAACCTGTAAACATATCGGTTACCGCATACCAGTTTATTGCCGCTCCGACAAGCATCACAACACCCGATAAAATGGCGGTAAAACGAACCCCCATTTTGTCAAGAATAATGCCTGCAAAAATCAGGAAGAAAATGAAAACGTTTAAAAATGTTTCCGAACCTTGCATTGTACCGAAAGCGGTTGAGTCCCAGCCGCGAGTTGATTGCATCAGGTCTTTAATGGGCGAAAGTATATCCATAAAGATATACGAACAAAACATGGCAAAAGCCAGCAGTACCAAAGCTGTCCAGCGAATTGCCGGTACATCTCTCATTAATTTTATAATCTTTTCCATAACTTTATTTTGATTTATTTAGTTGTTAATTAATCACAAGGTTAGCGTATTATTGTTTCGTCCCTGTTGGGTCCTACCGAAATGACTTTCAACGAGCGTCCTGTTTCTTTTTCAATAAAATCAACATAATCTTTAAACGCCTGAGGAAGTCTTTTATACGATTTGCAATCTGATATTTTTGTTTTCCAGCCTTCAAAATCTTTGTATATAATTTCAATATCCGCATGATTCATATCGTAAGGAATGGTTTCGTAAACTTTACCATCTATTTTGTAAGCAACGGCAACGCGTATTTTATCAAAATCATCAAGCACATCCGCTTTCATCATTATCAATTGCGTTACGCCATTCACCATAATTGAATATTTAAGAGCAGGCAAATCAAGCCAGCCTGTGCGGCGCGGACGTCCTGTTGTTGCTCCGAATTCGCGTCCTTGTTGCCGCATTTTTTCTCCTGTTTCATCGTTCAGTTCGGTAGGAAATGCTCCGCCTCCGACACGCGTACAATACGCTTTGAAAATTCCAAATACTTCTCCTATTCTGCTTGGCGCAATTCCAAGTCCTGTACATGCTCCTGCACAAACGGTATTGGATGAAGTAACATAAGGATATGTTCCGAAATCAATATCGAGCAATGAACCTTGAGCGCCTTCGCACAAAACTCTTCGGTGCAAACCGAGTAAATTATTTACTTCGTATTCGCTATCTACGAGTTTAAGCGTTTTCAGGCGTTCTATTGCTTGCATCCATTCCGATTCGTCTATTTTATAATCAAAGTCAAATTGCTTTAATATGTTTAAATGTTTATTTTTTAACGCTGTATAGCGTTCTTCAAATTTGTCGGATAACAAATCGCCTACTCGCAAGCCATTTCGTCCTGTTTTGTCCATATAGGTTGGACCTATACCTTTGAGCGTAGAACCGATTTTTGTTTTTCCTTTGGATGCTTCCGATGCTGCGTCCAGTGTTTTGTGCGTAGGCAAAATCAAATGTGCGCGTTTTGATATAAGCAATCGTGATTTTATATCAACGCCCATTGCTTCAATCGTATCAATTTCGTCCATTAATATGACAGGGTCAATAACGACTCCATTGCCAATTAAATTTAATGTGTTTTCGCGAAAAATTCCAGAAGGAACCGTATGCAACACAATTTTTTTATCATTAAATTCAAGCGAATGACCCGCATTGGGTCCTCCTTGAAAACGGGCTACCATATAGTAATCAGGCGTAAGAAAATCTACTATTTTGCCTTTTCCTTCGTCGCCCCATTGAAGTCCTAAAACTACATCTGCTTTCATTTTTACATATTAATTTGAGGTTATAAATGTAGATGTTTTTT
Source organism: Prevotellaceae bacterium (assembly GCA_031274595.1). Lineage (GTDB taxonomy): Bacteria > Bacteroidota > Bacteroidia > Bacteroidales > UBA932 > JAIRKV01. The sequence goes on from JAISPX010000015.1 coordinate 15,747, forward strand.
TATTTGTGAAAATAAATGTGATTATTTTTTTATTAACAAAATAGGTTAGTAAAATATTTTATTTGCATATAGCATTGATATGAAACATATTGACATTAATAGCCGAAATAGAGAATAAATAATAAAACAGCGTTTTATTTAACTAAAACTATCCTGAAAAATGATTAATGATATAATGATTAATGTTTTTTGTTGATATGCATTTCATTATTGCCAAGTCTCCATGCTGGTGAAAATGGCAGCGAGGCTTCGGCGGAACTTTCACCAATCAAGTGAAACCATGTCCGAGACTTGGCGGAACTTTCACCAATCAAGTGAAACCATGCCAGAGGTGTCGGCGAGACTTTCACCAAACGAGTGAACGTAGCAATACATGTGTGGCACACTTTCACCAAACAGGTGAAAATATCCGAAATGTTTTTTTCAAAATATTTTAAGCATGGAATTTGTAAATCCTTGCAGTATAAAGAAATTTTACTTAACTTGACGCACATAAACGGCTCTGGCGATTGTGTGTTGGCAAAATATGCGAGGCTGCCAAATATTTCAGCAATTTTCCGGTTAATATTTTTGCATATATTTTCATTATCGGTTAAATCTATTTTAGATAATGGTGCAAAATTATAAAATAATTTTTAAAGTTCGTAAAGTTGAAAGTTGTTAACCATTAACTTGCGGGGTGTCCTGGTTTCTTATAATAACAGCGCAAATATCTATAACAATATGAATTATTATCGGCAATAAAATATTTCCCGAAACGGCAAATAAACCTGCCAGCAATATTCCTGTAAAAAATGATATTATAAGTCCGCTAATGCCTTGATACAGGTGCATCAAACCGAAGGCTAACGCAGATACTGCAAACGCTAACCAAATGTTTATTCCGAATTGCGCCATGAATATTAGCGCAAATCCGCGAAATACAAGTTCTTCGCAAAAACCGGCAAACAGGCAGACAAACACAAATATCAATTTTTCATTAAACGTAAGCGGTAAGAAATAAGAAATATTTTTCGGAATTTTATCGTTGTGTTTGCTCAATATGTACGATGAAATAATTTGATATGCAACAATGACCGCTACGGCAACATAAATAATTATTTTATAAATTGCCGCGCTGTTTCCTAAAAAATAACTGTCGGGGACAGTAAAAATCGATGTTCCGCAGGCGATTATTGCAAGAGTTGCAAACACTATAAGTCCTGCAATTGTTTGAATGTAATCGTTAATTAACGTTCTGCGTTTACCGATGCAGAGCATACGTTTTATTTGTCTGTAATTTATCATACTCCACGCAGCCCAGACGGCGAGCAGCGAAATCAGTATAATGCCGATAATAAAATTTATTTTCTCCATAATTTTTTGACGTTTTTTTAATCTATTGTTAGTTTATTTAAATTTTACTTCTCCGTTTTCCATTTTCAGCATTGTGTTTTCCAGCATTTCATCAAAAGCGTTTGTTTGTATAAGTTGCGCAGGCGTGCCATCATACATTTTTCCTTTTGCCATAAGCCATATTTTATCGGCAAGTTGCAATGCAATATTCAGGTCGTGAGTAGAAAATATTATTGTTTTTGATTTTTCGCGAGCCAGATTTTTAAGCAATAAAATTATTTCATATTTATTCGGAATATCAAGAAACGCCGTAGGTTCGTCAAGAATCATTATCGGCGTATCCTGTACCAGCGCTCGCGCTATCATTGCACGCTGACGTTCGCCATCGCTCAACTCCGAAACATTGCGCCATATAAAATCGTTCATGCCAACCATTTTCAGCGATTCGACAATAATTTTTTCATCGTTTATACTTAAATTTCCGAACAAATTTGTGTATGTATATCGTCCCATTGCAACCAAATCAAAAACTTTGAGATGTAATACTCTTACCGCTTCTGTTGAAACAAAACTCATTAATTCCGCATAATCTTTACGCGATAAAGTTTCTGTCGGTTTACCGTTTATACAAATCTTACCCGAAAAAATATTTTGCAAACCTGTAAGCGTACGCAGAAATGTAGATTTTCCAATGCCATTGCGACCCACAAGCGCTATAAACTGCGAACTGCAGGCTGTAAGCGAAAACGGCGGGAATATTTCATGCTCAGTATTTGTTGAATTTTTATATCCGAGCGAAAGATTTTCTATTGTTATACTGTGTTGCTTCATTAATTAACAAATTTTTTATTCGATAAAATTATCCGTATTATAACGGGAATACCAATAAAAGCAACAACAATGTTGATAGGAATAACAATATTATAACCCGGAAGTTGCGAAATAATATCGCACAGCAACATGATATTTGCGCCCAACAATATGCACGCCGGAACTAATATGCGATGGTCGGCTATGCGAAAAAACATTCTTGCAATATGCGGAACGGCAATTCCTATAAATCCTATGGGACCGCAAAAAGCGACAACCTGACCTGTAAGTAAACTTGTACTTATAAAGATTATTATTCGCGTCATTTTCAGATTTACGCCTAATGTTTGAGCATAAACGTCTCCAAGCAATAATACATTCAGTTTTTTTATTGAAAATATTACGATTGTCAATCCTGTTAAAGTAAGAATAAACATTACTTTAATTTCGTCAAACGTAGTGCTGCCGAGATTTCCAAGCGTCCACACAACAAAAGTTTTAAGAGCCGACTCGCTGCTCATGTATTGCAGCAGTCCCACAATTGCCGTTGCCGCTCCCGAAAACATTATGCCAAAAATCAAGACAGTCATAATATCGCGAATACGGATTGAAACAATCAACACCAAAAACAGTGTCAGCGCCGAACCTATAAACGCTGCAGAGGCTATGCAAAAATTAGATATAATTGTCGGCAATATCATCGAAAATATCGACGACCCAAGCAAAAATAATGCAACGCCCAAATTTGCTCCCGAACTTACGCCAAGAATATAAGGGTCGGCAAGCGGATTGCGAAATACCGTTTGCATTTGTAAACCGCAGACCGACAAAGCCACGCCAACAAGCAAAGCCACACAGGCGCGAGGCAATCGAAAATTAAAAATTATACTGGAAATATGAGGTTCTACTTTTTCGGATGAAAAAAAAACATTAAAAATATCTTTTATGGAAATCGAAATCGAACCTAAAATAATATCAAGCATAAAAAGTAAAATCGCCGTAAAAGACAATGCTACGAAATAAAATTTTATGTGTTTTCGATTAGCCATCGTAATATAATTTTGGTTGCAAAAGTAAGAAATAAACCTCAAAAAAAATTTATGATTTAAAAAATATTTGGATTATTTGAAATTTTACTATACTTTTGCACTCCATTTTTGAAAGTTATTTCGGGGTGTGGCGCAGTTGGCTAGCGCACCTGCTTTGGGAGCAGGGGGTCCTCCGTTCGAGTCGGAGTACCCCGACAAAAGAGGTTGTTTATTTTTGAACAGCCTCTTTTTATTGCCTAATAATAATTTTAAAAAAAATGATTATCCCTTTGATATCCTAAATAATAATTATCTTTGTAAAAAAAAGAGCGATGAATCTACTAAATTTTAGCGAACATTATCCAGACGAAGCCAGTTGTATCTTAAAGTTCAAGGAATACAGGGAAAAAGCAGGTATCGTATGTCCCCGTTGCGGCTGTACCAGCCATTACTGGCAATCCCGCCGGTTGCAATTTGAGTGTAAACAATGTCATTCCCGACAAGGGTTGCGTAGCGGCACGGTCATGCACCGCAGT
>JAISPX010000190.1 GCA_031274595.1 Prevotellaceae bacterium
TTGATAATCACAAACATAGTATTCATAGTAAATTTATATCCTGAGAAAAAATATTTATAAAATCAAAATTATCTTCATGGCTTGCCGATAACATAATAGTTGAGATTTATTATTAAAAAACTTACGCAATATTCTCATCAATGAGTATCTTTACAAAATTTTAATAAAATGGAGAATAAAAAAGTTTCATATAAAATTTACATTCAGATAATACTTGCCAATGTTTTTTGGGGATTTTCGTTTGTGTGGACTGATATTATTCTCAAATCGGGTATTGCGCCTATCAGCCTTGTTGTGGGGCGCATGGTTCTTGCGACAATATTACTTGGCGTGTGGGCAAAATACACGGACAATCTGCAAAAAATAAAATTAAAACATCTGAAATACTTTTTAGGATTGGCAGTATGCGAGCCGTTTTTGTATTTTTTGTGCGAAACTTATGGTCAAACAATGGTATCGCCAAGCGTTACAAGCGTGATTGTTGCAACAATTCCACTGTTTACGCCTGTTGTTGGTTTTTTGATTTTGAAGGAAAAAATCGGCTTGCCAACCATTATCGGCATTATTGTTTCGATGATTGGCGTTTTTGCTGTTGTTTTTGTCGGAAGCGGCGATTTGAGCGGACAATTCACAGGCGCTGTTCTGGTTTTCGGGGCAGTTGTTGCTGCGCTCGGATATGCGGTTTTTGTTAAATATATAGTTCACCGATACAACGCGACAACTCTTGTGTTTTATCAAAATTTTATAGGTCTGATTTATTTTGTTCCATGTTTTTTTATTGTCGATTTTCCTCATATCGGCAATGTGAAATTAACATTTTCTGCTGTTTCTTCTATTATTCAACTTTCCGTTTTTGCATCGGTCATTGCTTTTATTTTTTATGCGCGTTCGGTAAAAGCCTTAGGCGTAACAAAAGCAGGAGTGTTTTGTTATATCGTCCCCGTGCTGACGGCTTTGTTTGCATTTTTTATGGTAGATGAACGTCTTGCGGCAATTCAATGGATTGGAATAGCGGTTGTAATATTGGGTTTGTTTATTTCACAATTGGTAAAAACGAGATAAACGTTCTTAAAAACAATTTAGCGAGGTTATTATTAGCAAATTACAAAAAATATTTGTGGAAATTTGCAAGATTTTATGTATTTTCAAGTTAAAGCCCTTATTTTATAAAGTAAGCTTAGTAGTTCTTTCAATTTTCCATTTCGCATTTCTGTCTTATTTCCTTATTCAATCATCAATAAAAATATATATAATGTTCCCAAATCAATTATATTATCTGTTGCTGTTATTGAAAATTCTTTGGTTATTGTTGTTTTTCCTATCATCGAGACAGTAGCAATAAAATTGCCGTATCCATTTATTTTTTCATTAAATTTTCCGTTAATATCGGTTGTTCCAATTTTTATTGGCGTATTTGGAGTATTCTTATTTGCAATTTGAACTGTTGCAAACGATTCTACTTTGTTGGTTGCCGAGTCAATAAGAATTCCCTTGATTGTTACTGTTGCATTGCTTTGAGCAAATGCCGAAAACAGCATAATGACTGTAAAAAATAGTTTCATTTTCAATTTTGTTTATCATTTTAAAATTTATCATATAACTAAATAACGATTAAATTCAAGATTTATTATATCCAAATGCAATTAAAAATCATTAAATATATATTTGATATTCAGCATGTTTATTTATATATTCTGATAATGTATATTATACGAAGTTGTAAACGCATGTATATTAATAAAATAACTGTTTGTTTTGAGAAAAAAAATAATGGCTAAATTTTGTAATATCCTGAAATTTAACTATTTTCGCCACTCGAAATATTATATAATATACATTATCAGAAATAGAAAAATTATTTGAAGTGTTAAAAAAATGATTAAAGTTATAAAGTGTAACAAATAAGCAAATACAAGAAATCAACAAACAAATATTTACAACTCGGTAAGAAAGTAATTGTAGCATGAAAAATTAAAATTAATTTTGTCGTGAATGTAATTTTTAAAGAACTGCGAAATAAGATTTTTTGAGCGGAAAACGAGGTTCGAACTCGCGACCTGCGGCTTGGGAAGCCGCCGCTCTGCCAACTGAGCTATTCCCGCAATTAATTTGCTATGCTGATTTTTGCTTTTCCATCATTTTAATTATTGATTCAAAAATAAGTAATCCGTCTGTATTGCCGAGATTTTCGTCGGCGGCGCGTTCGGGATGCGGCATCATTCCGTAAACGTTTTTTGCTGCATTACAGATGCCTGCAATATTTTCAAGAGAACCGTTGGGATTAAATTCTTCCGAAATTTTTCCATCTTCATTGCAATATCTGAAAATAATCTGTCCGTTTTTATTCAACTCAACAAGCGTTTGTTCATCGGCAAAATATCGACCTTCGCCATGTGCAATCGGAATTTTTAAAGCTTTATTTTTATCCAAAAAATATGTGGGACAAGTATTTTTGCCATCCGGAAGAATGTGAATATTGCGGCAGATAAATTTCTGGTTATTGTTGTGCAACAATGCGCCGGGCAATAAATTTGCTTCGCACAGAATTTGAAAACCGTTGCACACGCCGAACACAAATCCGCCGTTGTTTGCAAATTCCGTTACTTTGTTCATTATAGGCGAAAATCTTGCCAATGCGCCCGAACGCAGATAATCTCCATACGAAAATCCTCCGGGAAGCAAAATGCCGTCAACGTTTTGCAAATCCGTATCTTTGTGCCAAAGTCGCACAACTTCCTGCCCAAGAATATCGCGCATTACGTAAATCATATCGTGGTCGCAATTCGACCCTGGAAAAATCACTACACCAAATTTCATATCTAATCTTAAAAAATTGCGCAAATTTACATGAAATATTTAATTATTCTCATACTGCAATAAAAAAACTGTTCCGACTTAGCCGATTTTATCGGAATTGCAGAAAATTTTTATTTTTTTACTCTCAGTTGTCCTATTTTGTAACCTTTCTTTTTGAGTAGTTTCAGCAAACCATCGTCGCCCCAAAGATGCGCCGAGCCGACAAGTACAAATTCTATTTTATCGTCTTCGAGATATTTTTCTATTTTCGGCAACCATTTGTAGTTTCTGTCGGAAAACATTGCTTTGTAAATGCTTGGATAATTTTGTTTCATTTCATTCATTTCGTCTTCGGCGGTTATTTTGCCTGTGCGCCAGTCGTCAAGCATTTTTACAAATTCTTCTTCGTGGTTTAATTTTTGCAAATCGGCAAGCGAATATGCGGTAAATTCATCAATATCGAAAGGTAGATTACAAATTAAATCTATTTGAAAATCTATACTTTCCAAAAATTCTACTGTTTTGTTTTTGCCCGAAGCCTTATCGTAATAATAAATATCAACGCCGCCGGCAGATAAATTTATTTTTTGCATTTGCATTGCGCTCAACGTCATAATTGCCATTCCCGGTTTCATTCTATCTATGTTTCCCATTGATAATCCTGCATTTTCGGCGGCATCGCAAATTGCTTTGTATTGTTTTTCACTTAAAACCGATTTCAGCGTTTGTCCTTCGGGCAACATGCTTTCCAACATAATTTTTTGTAATATTTCGGGATATTTTACATCGGCTTCAAGCACCAGCGTAGTTGCTTTTGTAAATGCAACGTCAAATTCTTTGGGTAGCGGAAAATCGCTCGGGCGAAGCAAATGAACGCTTCCTCCCAAGTATATTTCTTTGTTTCCTTTGCTTATTTTCCAAACAGATGTTTGCGAAAATCCATAGCCTGCGGATATTAATCCAAGCGCAATCATTGCAATTGTTTTTTTCATAATTTTTAGATTTTATATGATATTAAATCGTTTTTATTTTTTCAGAAACGGAAATTTTGACGTTTTGGCTTTCAAAAGTTTTTCGCGTATTTTTATGTAGATTTCCGTATCGCTTTTTGCAAATTCCGGCTTTACGTAAGCGGTTCCTATTCCCGCTTTCAGGCACGGCGACATTGTTCCCGAACACACTGCGCCGATTCTGTTTCCCTGCGCATCGCATACTTCGTAATCCTGACGCGGTATTCCTCTGTCAATCATTGTAAATCCCGTAAGTTTTCGCGATATGTTTCCTGCTTTTTGTGTCAACAGAAGTTCTTTGTCGAGAAAATTTTTGGTATCGGTAAATTTTGTTATCCAGCCCAAACCTGCTTCAATAGGCGAAGTTGTGTCGTTGAGTTCATGTCCGTAAAGGCAAAATCCCATTTCGAGTCGCAAAGTATCGCGAGCGCCAAGACCTATCGGTTTGATTCCAAATTCTGCGCCTGCGTCAAATACGGCTTTCCAAAGTTTGTCGGCATCTTCGTTGGCGCAATATATTTCGCATCCGCCTGCGCCGGTATAACCTGTTATTGAAAATATCAAATTGCGTATTCCTGCAAAATCAATTTTTTTGAACGTGTAATATTCCATGTCAAGAATATTTTCGGACGTCAATTTCTGCATGGCTTTCAGCGCCAAAGGTCCTTGAATTGCAAGTTGGCAGATTTCGTCCGAAGCGTTGTATAATTCTTTTCCGGGAACGATGTTGAATCTGTCGGCGTGAGAACAAAGAAAATTCCAGTCTTTTTCGATATTTGAAGCGTTTACCACCAGCAGATATGTTTCACTGTCGATGCAATAAACAAGCAGGTCGTCAACAATTCCGCCTTTGCCGTTAGGAAAACATGAATATTGAATTTTCCCGGGATACAAAGCCGAAGCATCGTTTGATGTAACATATTGAATAAAATCAAGAGCATTTGAGCCTTTTACCCAAATTTCGCCCATGTGGCTTACATCAAAAACGCCTAATTTTTCGCGTACTGTGAGATGTTCATCGTTAATTCCCGAATATTCGATAGGCATATTGTAGCCTGCAAACTCAGCCATTTTTGCGCCAAGTTGTATGTGATAGTTTGTGAATGGTGTTACTTTCATTATTGTAAATATTTTATAATTTTATTGTTCAACAAATGTAGTAAAAAATAATTAATCGGCGAAAGTAATAGAACAATTTATCGACAATCAAAAATATTTTGCTTCCAAGCCTACAATATCGGTAAGCAGATTGTTTGCCAAACGGCTTGCGCCTACTCTGAAATATTTATTGCTGAGCCAGTCGTTGCCGAGAATTGATTTTATTATGTTGTAATAAACCAGAACTTCGTCTGTTGCAGAAATTCCGCCCGAAGGTTTTATTCCTGTCATTCGTCCGTTTTGCGCTTTGTAGTCTGCAATTGCCTGACACATTACGCACACTGCCTCAGGCGTTGCGGCGTCATAAAATTTCCCTGTCGAGGTTTTTATAAAATCCGCTCCTGCTTCCATTGCAAGCAGCGATGCAATTCTTATAAGTTGTAAATCTTTCAATGCGCCTGTTTCGAGAATAACTTTTACATGAGTATCGCCTGCGGCTTGTTTTATTTGTTCAATTTCGGCGTAAACAAAAGAATAATCTTTTTCCAAAAAACGACCTGCCGAAATAACAATGTCAATCTCATCTGCGCCATTTTCAACAGCCATCAGGCTTTCTTTGATTTTTACATCGAGAAAGGTCTGCGAAGCGGGAAATCCTGCCGTTACCGAAGCAATTTTTACGTTTGCATCCGTAAGATTTTCGATCACTGTTTTTACCAATGCGGGATAAACACAAATAGCGGCAACATTAGGCAATCCTCGATAAACATTAGAAAAATCGCTGACTTTCTCCGCCATTTTTTTTACCTGCGATATTGTATCGGTTGCGTTTAATGTTGTTAAATCAATACTGTTGAAACATTGTTTCAACGCTTCGGGAGTAATATTTTTTGCTGCCGTTTTTGCCGCTTCAACGTTTGATGCTACCTGTTTTCCATCAACGTCAAGCGAATATTTTTGTAATATTCTTTCCATTTTTTATTTGTAAAATATTGTTATTCGTAATTCTTAATTTCGTAAAAATATTTTTACCTTTCTTTGTTCTTAATATTTTCGATTTTAAAAACTTTTCAAATACAAAAGTAAATATTTTTTTTCATTGCTGTCCGCTAAAAGTTAAAAACAAACAAATCACCTATCTGAAACGCCTATACAAAGGTGAATCAGACTTATAATTAAAAAAGTAAGCCCCCTGTTAAAAATTGAATGCTAATTGGACAGCATTTGGCGGCGAAGAATCGCTATGGAAAGATATCAAATTCCATGTTTTATCAGGATTTTCCATAAAAGCGATAAAATC